>CAYVXO010000064.1:0-26274 GCA_964454485.1 uncultured Rubrivivax sp. | reverse complement strand
GCTGCTTGTACCACTGCGGCGTGGCGCCGCGCTTGAGGCGCCAGTTCTTCTTCGGGTGGCGGTAGGTGGGCGGCGGCGGCGCCAGCGGCTCGTAGGGCGTCGAGGCGGCCATGCTCTCGTCGGTGAGGCCGGCGGTCGCGTCCTTCCAGGAGGAGTTGAAGCTGTCCTTCGCCTGGTTGACCTCGGTGTGGATGGACTGCTCGACGTTGCGCGCCGCGTCCTCGAACTGGGTCTTCATCTTCTTGAGCTCTTCGAGCTCGATCGACCGGTTCACCTCGGCCTTGACGTCGGCCACGTAGCGCTGCGCCTTGCCCAGCAGGTGGCCCATGGTGCGGGCCACGCGCGGCAGTTTCTCGGGCCCGATGACGATCAGCGCCACCGCGCCGATGAGGGCGATCTTGTCGAAGCCGAAGTCGATCACGCGCGGGAAGGCCTCAGGACTTGGTCTTGGCCTCGACGTCGACGGTGTTCGGGTCGGCCGCGCGCTGCTGCTGCGACACCTGCTGCGAAGGCGGCACCGGCGCCGCGGCCGCACTGCCGGACTCGCCGCCGCTCTTGACGCCTTCCTTGAAGCCCTTGACCGCCTCGCCCAGGTCGGTGCCGATGTTCTTCAGCTTCTTGGTGCCGAAGATCATGACCACCACCAGCAGCACGATCAGCCAGTGCCAGATGCTGAAACTTCCCATGGTCCTACTCCAATCGCGGAGGAAACTCGGATTCTAGGTGAGCGGAGAAGTTCTCCCGCCCTCAACCCTTGGCCCAGGGCCTGGGTCCGCCCATCACGTGCATGTGCAGGTGAAATACTTCCTGCCCGCCGTCGCGGCCGGTGTTGATGACGGTGCGGAAACCATTCGTCACACCCAGCTGCGCCATCAGCTTCGGCGCCAGCGCCAGCATGCGGCCGAGCAGCGGCACGTGCTCGTCGGTCACGTCGGCATGGGTGGCGATGTGCAGCCTGGGAATCACCAGCACGTGCACCGGCGCCCAGGGGTGGATGTCGTGGAAGACCAGCAGTTCGTCGTCTTCGTGGACCTTCTTCGCCGGGATCTGGCCGGCGACGATCTTGCAGAAGATGCAGTTCGGATCTGAACTCATACAGGAATGGCTCGACGATCGTTGAGGCTCATCCAGCCGCGCACCACGCGGTAGAGGAACCAGATGGAGATGCAGGTCCAGGCGATCCAGCCCGGCAGCACGAAGAAGAACCACAGCGGCAGCGTCACCGCGTACAGCACGGCGGCCCACAGCACGCTGCGGATGCGCCAGCGGAAGTGCGATTCCTGCCAGGTGCCGGCGGCGTCGGCGCGCTTGACGAGGTCGATGACGAAGGCGACGAGCAGCAGGATCACGCTGGTCTGGAAGCCGGGCACCACTGCGCCCACCGCCACCACGGTATGCAGCGCGTAGCTCACGTGCCCCAGCGTGCGCAGCGAATCCTCGCGGCTGCCGACGTCGACCACCTCGCTCACGAGCCCTCTCCTTCGCGCGCCTTCACCTTGCGCAAGGCGAATTCCTCTAGCCCCGACAGGCCTTCGCGCCGCCGCAGTTCGGCCAGCACGTCGGTCGGCTCCAGCCCGTAGTGCGACAAGGCCACCAGGCAGTGGAACCACAGGTCGGCCATCTCGGCGACGATGCGCTCGCGCTGGCCGTCCTTGGCGGCCAGCACGACTTCGGTCGCTTCTTCGCCGATCTTCTTCAAGATGGCGTCGGGGCCCTTGGAAAACAAGCGCGCGACGTAGCTCTTGTCGGGGTCGCCGCCGCGCCGCGAGGCCACCACCGCGGCCAGCCGGGCCAGGGTGTCGTCCACGGGCGCCGTCACTTGTAGATCTCCGCCGGGTCCTTGAGCACCGGTTCCACCGCCTTCCACTGGCCGCCTTCCAGGCGCTGGAAGAAGCAGCTGTGGCGGCCGGTGTGGCAGGCGATCGAAGGGTCGTGGCCCTGCTGGGTCACGCTGAGCAGCACGACGTCGTTGTCGCAGTCGAGCCGGATCTCGTGCACCTTCTGCACGTGGCCGGACTCCTCGCCCTTGTGCCACAGGCGGCCGCGCGAACGGCTCCAGTAGACGGCCTCGCCGCGGCGCGCGGTTTCCTCCAGCGCGGCGCGGTTCATGAAGGCGAACATCAGCACGTCGCGGCTGCCCGCTTCCTGGGCGATGACGGGCACGAGCCCGTCGCGGTCCCACTTGATGCTGTCCAGCCAGTCCATGCCTGGGAGTTTAGTGGGTCGCCCCCTGGAAGCCGCGCTCGGCGGCGAACCACCCCAGCACCGGCACGGTGCCCGGCAACACCGGACCCACCTGCACCGGCAGGCTCTGCCACGACATGGCCTGGCCTTCGCGCATCTCGAAGCGGCCTTCCCACTCGAAGACCTTCATGAAGTGCAGCCGCACCCGCGCGTGCGGGTAGTCGACCATCTCCACCTGCCAGGCCTGCGCGGCGCCGATCGTGATGCCCAGTTCCTCGTGCAGTTCGCGCCTGAGCGCCTGCTCCACCGTCTCGCCGGGCTCGACCTTGCCGCCCGGGAACTCCCAGTAGCCGGCGTAGACCTTGCCTTCGGGGCGGCTGGTCAGCAGGAAGCGGCCATCGGCGTCGATCAGCACGCCCACCGCGACGTCCACCGGGACCCGGCCTTCAGCCATGCCGCCCCGCGTAGTCGCGCGCGAACTGGTGCGCCACGCGGCCGGAGCGCGAGCCGCGCTCCAGCGCCCACACCAGCGATTCCTGGCGCGCCGCCGCGATGGCCGCCTCGTCGACGCCGAAGCTGCGCAGCCATTGCGCCACGATCGCCAGGTACTCGTCCTGGCTGAACGGGTAGAAGCTGATCCAAAGCCCGAAGCGTTCGGAGAGGCTGATCTTCTCCTCCACCACCTCGCCCGGGTGGACCTCGCCGTCCTCGGTGTGCTGGTAGGTGAGGTTCTCCTTCATGTACTCGGGCAGCAGGTGGCGGCGGTTGCTGGTGGCGTAGATCAGCACGTTGTCGCTGGTCTGCGCGACCGAACCGTCGAGCACGCTCTTCAGCGCCTTGTAGCCGGGCTCGCCCTCGTCGAAGCTGAGGTCGTCGCAGTAGACGATGTAGCGCTCGGCGCGCCCGGCCACCAGGTCCACCAGGTCGGGCAGGTCCACGAGGTCGGTCTTGTCGACCTCGATCAGGCGCAGCCCGCGCGGCGCGAACTCGTTCAGGCAGGCCTTCACGAGCGAACTCTTGCCGGTGCCGCGCGCGCCCGAGAGCAGCACGTTGTTGGCGCCGCGACCGGCCACGAACTGCTCGGTGTTGCGCACCAGGCGTTCCTTCTGGCCGTCGACCTCCTTCAGGTCGGACAGCCGGATCCGGGTGGTGTGGTGCACCGGCTCGACGACACCGCTGCCGCCGCGCTTGCGGTAGCGGAACGCCACCGAGGTGGACCAGTCCGGCGCCGCCGGCGCATGGGGCAGCACCTTCTCCAGGCGCGCCAGCAGCGCGTCGGCGCGCGCGATGAGTTGTTCGACGGTCGTCATGGCGCCAAGTTTAGAGGCCGCACCTCGTCGCCCGCGATCGCGTAGACGCGGTCTTCCGGTCCGCGCGGCAGCACGTGCATGCCGGTGAACTCGCCGAAGGCCGGCAACACGCCCACCGCCGGCCCGAAGTGGAAGCACGGCAGGCGCAGGCGGTCGCGCGCGCGGCCGGCCAGCACCGCCGCCGGGTGCACGTGGCCGGCCAGCACGTAGGCGCCGGCCACCGGTTCGGGCTCGTGCGCGAGCGCGAACGGGCCCAGCGGGAGCGGGCCTTCCACCACCTGCACGCCCCATTCGGGCGGCGGGTCGCCGGCATGGCGGTCGTGGTTGCCGCGCACCAGCACCAGCGCCACCGCCGCGTGCGCCGCGCGCCAGCGCGCCACCGCGTCCCAGGTGGCCGGCGCGCGCGAGCGCGCCGAATGCAGCAGGTCGCCGAGGAAGACGACGCGCCGCGCGCCGGTCAGCGCCAGCAGCGCCGACAGGCGTGCCAGCGCGGCCGCGGTGGTGGCTTCGGGCACCGGCACGCCCAGGCGGCGGAACGAGGTGGCCTTGCCGATGTGGGCGTCGGCGACGAGCAGCGTGGCTTCGTCGGGGAAGAACGCGGCGCGCTCGGCGAACAGGCGCAGCACCGCGCCGGCGACCCGGGTCTCCACCATCGCGGCCGCGCCGACTTCAGTGGGTGAGCCGCGCCAGCGCCGGTTCGAGCTGCTCGGTGGGCAGGCGGCGGAAGCCGGAACGCGCGTAGCGCTGCAGGCGGCCGACGACGAGCGAGGTGAGCGCCGAGGCGAGCGCGTTCGCCTCCACCGTCGGCGTGCTGGAGCCGGCCGCTTCGGCGGCGCCGCGCAGGCTCTGGCGCAGCTGCGATTCGACGCGGTCGAAGAACTGGTTCATGCGCGCGTTCAGGCGCTCGTGCTCGAACACCAGCGCGTCGCCCACCATCACGCGCGTCATGCCGGGGTTCTTCTCGCCGAACTGCAGCAGCATGGCCACGATGCGCTGCGCCTGCGTGCTGCCGGCGCTGTCGCGTTCGGTGATCTGGTTGACGAGCGTGAAGACGCTGGACTCGATGAACTCGATCAGGCCTTCGAACATCTGCGCCTTGCTCGCGAAGTGGCGGTACAGCGCCGCTTCGCTGACGTCCAGGCGCGCGGCCAGCGCGGCGGTGGTGATGCGTTCGGCGCCCGGCTGCTCGAGCATGGCCGCCAGCGTCTGCAGGATCTGCACGCGGCGTTCCCCGGGTCGCGGACGCTTGCGCGCGGGGACGGCGGGGGGGTCTTCCTCGTCGGCGGCCCGCACGGCGGGGTTCACGACATCGGGCTGCTCTGACATCGGGTCGCTCTGTGGCGCGCGCTGGGTTCGACAAGGGGTGCGCGCCATTCTGGCATAGCGCCCTCGCGGTCCCCGGGGCAGGTAAACACTGACATTCCGCGCTCCGCCATCGGGCGGATGACAGCGGCTGGGCCTGCGCGGGATGCTCGCCGTCCGAGCCGCAGGCCCCGCAAGCCCCCGGCGGCCCGCCAGCGGAGGACCCACCCTTGCCCGAGACCGTTCCGCTTCCTCCGGCGCCGATGTGCACGACCTGGGTCGACCCGCCCGGGCCGCCGCCGCGCCCGGCGTTCCGCGAGCGCCACGACAGCAGCGCCTTCGCCGGCCGCGTCGCCGGCACCTGGGGCGGCGCCTGCGAAGGCCGAGCCCGGGTCGCCAGCGCCGGGACCGGCTTCGACGCCGAACTGGCGCTCGAACGGGGCGAAGCCGTCAACGCCCGGCTGCGCGCCGGCGGCCACCGGCGCGACTGGGTGCGTGTCGACGACCCCGGCACCGGTGCCGGCCTGCCGGTGCCGGTGCTGCTGCACCTGGCGATCGACAGCGACCTCAGCGGCAGCGCCGGCGCACCACGCGGCTGGGGCGCCGACCCCGCCGGCGAAGCCTTCGCCGGCAGCGAAGACCACGAGCGCCGCCCGCTGCGCCTGCGCCTGGCGCTGGACCCGCAGCGCGCGGGCCGTGCGGCCGCCGCCGGCGAGCATGCCCTGCTGCTGCCCAACCGCTGCTGGGCCCTGCTGCCGCTGCGCTTCGCGGCCTGGCTGTGCGGCGGGCTGGGCTGCCCGCTGCGCTGGCGGCTGCGCGTGCGCCTGTCGATGCGCCCGCAGCACGCCGGCGTGCGCTGCACCCCGGTGCCGCACGCGAGCCTGTTCGAACGCGAATCAGAGTGCTGACAGCCGCCGCACCCGCCGGTCCACGTAGGCCGGCACGACGCTGGTGCGGGTGCCGGCCGCGATGCCCCATCGCGCGCGGCGCGTGAAGCGCTGCATCCAGACCGTGCCCATGCCGACCCGGCGCGCCGCCTTCAGGTGGCCCAGCGTGTCTTCCACCAGCACGCAGTCGGACGGCCGGGCGTGCAGGCGCACCGCCAGCCGGCGCAGCATGCGGGTGTCGGGCTTGGGCCGCCAGTGGCCGAACATGCGCATCTGCTCGACCGCGATCACGCCGTCGAAGAGCGAGGCCACGCCGAGCGTGCCCAGCACGCGCGCCGTGTACTGCGCCGGCGCGTTGGTGACGATGAACTTGCGCCCGTGCAATCGCTCGATGGCGGCGAAATCGTGCCGGTGCCCCTGCACGCGCTGCTCCAGCCCCGGCAGCAGGTGCGCGTGGTGCAGGAAATGCGCCGCGTTCACACCGTGGTGCCGCACCAGGCCCAGCAGCGTGGCGCCGTAGCGCAGCCAGTAGTGGCGGCGCAGTGCGTCGGCGGCCGCGCGGTCGAGCGCGAGTTCGCGCTCGATGTACTCGGTCATGCCTTCGTTGATGCCGGCGAAGGCGGCCGCGCTGGCGTCGTGCAGCGTGTTGTCCAGGTCGAACAGCCAGACGCGGTCAGCGCGGCGCATCGGCCAGCCCGGCGGCACGGCGCGCGTCGCGCCGGCCCAGCGCGGCGATCGCCGCCACCATCAGGAGCGCGCCCAGCCATTGCGGCGGCGCCAGGTCCTGCCCCAGCAGCCAGGCCGCCAGCAGCACGGCGGTGAGCGGCTCCACCAGCGTGGCCACCGTCAGCGCGGTCGGCGACAGCCGCGCCGCGCCCCAGGTGAAGGCCAGCAGCGCGAGCGCCGCCGTCACCAGGCCCAGGTAGAGCAGCCAGGCTTCGGGCGGCAGGTCGGTCGGCCAGCCCATCGGCGTGTAGACCGCGGCCAGTGCCATCACCACCGCCGCCACCAGCGTGAGGCCGGTGGTGGCCGGGCCGGCGCCGAGCGTGGTGGAGAGCCGCCCGCTCACGAGCGTGAAGCCGGCGTACAGCAGCGCCGAGGCGACCGAGAAGCCCACCCCCGCCCACAACGTGGCGGCCGAAGCGGCGCCGGTGGCGCTCTCATGGCGCATCACCACGAGCGCGGTGCCGCCGAGTGCCGCGGCCAGCGTGGCGACGAGCGCCGGGTCCAGCCGTTCGCGCCCGCGCAGCACCGCCAGCAGCGTGACCAGCACCGGCGGCAGGCACAGCGCGATGAGCGTCGGCACCGCGGCGCCGATGCGCTCGATGCCGAGGAACCAGCACAGCACGTACAGCGCCATGCAGCTGCCGGCGCCCAGCAGCAGCCAGCCCTGCGCGCGCCAGGGCCCGCGCCAGAGCGAGCGCCCGAACACCGCCAGCAGCACCGCCGCGCCGACCACGAAGCGCCAGAACGAAACGCGCTCGGGCGCCAGCCCGAACTGCGCGATCAGGAGGTTCACCACCAGCGCGCCGGTGCCCCACAGGAAGCCGGCGCCGCAGGCGGCCGCCATCGCGGCAGCGGTGCGGTGCGAAGGATTCATCTGCCAGGACGGGAATGCGCGCCGTCAACCCAGCAGACGCCGTGGATCCGGCTCCGCCGGTCCACCGGCGTCGCCCCCTTGAGGGGGCGCGCGAAGCGCGTAGGGGGTGGTCCCATCAATGCGAGCGGATCATGGTGCCGAAGGCCTGGTCGGTCAGGATCTCCAGCAGCAGCACGTGCGGCACGCGTCCGTCGACGATGTGGACCGCGTTGACGCCGCTCTTGGCGGCGTCGAGCGCGCCGCTGATCTTGGGCAGCATGCCGCCGCTGATGGTGCCGTCGGCGAACAGCTCGTCGATGCGGCGCGCGGTGAGGTCGGTGAGCAGCTGGCCCTGCTTGTCGAGCACGCCCGAGATGTTGGTCAGCATCAGCAGCTTCTCGGCCTTCAGGATCGTCGCCAGCTTGGCGGCCACGACGTCGGCATTGATGTTGTAGCTCTCGTTGTGCTCGCCGAAGCCGATCGGGCTGATGACGGGGATGAACTGGTCGTCCTGCAGCGCCTTCACCACCGAAGGGTCGATGGCGGTGATCTCGCCGACCTGCCCCACGTCGTGCTGGATGCTGGGGTCGTCCTTGTCGACCATCTTCAGCTTCTGGGCCCGGATCATGCCGCCGTCGCGCCCGGTCAGGCCCACCGCCTTGCCGCCGGCGGCGTTGATGAGGCCCACGATGTCCTGCTGCACCTCGCCGCCGAGCACCCATTCGACGACTTCCATCGTCTCCTCGTCGGTGACGCGCATGCCCTGGATGAAGGTGCCCTTCTTGCCGATCTTGGCCAGCGCCTCGTCGATCTGCGGTCCGCCGCCGTGCACGACGACCGGGTTCATGCCGACCAGCTTGAGCAGCACGATGTCCTCGGCGAAGTCCTGCTGCAGCGCCGGGTCGGTCATCGCGTTGCCGCCGTACTTGATGACCAGCGTCTTGCCGTGGTACTTGCGGATGTAGGGCAATGCCTGCGCCAGGATCTCGGCCTTCTCGCGCGGGGTGATATGGTCCAGGGGCGTGTCGTGCGGCGTGCTCATCGGCGGGGGTCCTTCGCGGTGCGGCGCCGGCATTCTAGAGAGTGCGTCATCGGCGGGCCCTGCCGCCGCGTTGAAGGCACGAGGAGTGACGCGATGAACAAGCTGCTCGCCACCATCACCTGTCTGCTGGCCGTCGGCGCCGCCTTTGCGCAGGCGCTGGTCGACGGCGAGGTGACCAAGGTCGACAAGCCCGCGGCGCGCGTGACCATCAGGCACGGCGGCATCAAGAACCTGGACATGCCGCCGATGGCGATGGCCTTCAAGGCCGCCGACCCCAAGCAGCTGGAAGGCCTCGCCGCCGGCGACAAGGTGCGCTTCGCCGCCGAGCGCGTGAACGGCGTCTACACCGTCACGACCCTGACGAAGACGCCCTGAGCTTCGCGGGCGTAGAGTGCGCGCCATGAGCGCGCACCACGCCCACGACCTTCGCCCGTTCCACCACAGCCACGTCTTCGCCGACCCCGGCATGCGGCGGCGCGAGCGCGCGCTGGCGCAGGTGACGGCAATCACGCTGGTCGTGATGTTCGTCGAGCTCGGCGTCGGCTGGTGGAGCGGCTCGCTCGCCCTCACCGCCGACGGCTGGCACATGGGCACGCACGCGCTGGCGCTGGGCGGCGCGGTGCTGGCCTACCGGCTTTCGGCGCGCGCCGGCGGGCGCGCCGGCTACGCCTTCGGCGGCTGGAAGATCGAGGTGCTGACCGCCTACACGAGCGGCATCGGCCTGCTGCTGGCGGCGGCCTGGATCGCCTTCGACGCCGTGCAGTCGCTGCGGTCGCCGCAGCCCATCGCCTACCAGGAGGCGATGCTGGTGGCGGTGGCGGGCCTGCTGGTGAACCTGGTCTCGGCCTGGATGCTGGGCCGTGGCGCGGCGGGTCACGACCGTCACGGCCATGATCACCACGACCACGACCACGGCCATGCCCATGGGCACGACCACGGCCACCACCACCATCACGACCACAACTTCAGCGCCGCCTACCTGCACGTCGTCGCCGACGCCTTCACCTCGGTGCTGGCGATCGCGGCGCTGGCCGGCGGTCTGTTCGGCGGCTGGCGCTGGCTGGACCCGGCCGTGGCCCTGTTCGGCGCCGCGGTCATCGGCCAATGGTCGTACACGGTGCTGCGCAGCAGCGCGAAGGCGTTGGTCGACGCCACGGCCGACCCCGCGATCAGCCAGCGCATCCGCGACCTGGTGGAAGCCGACGGCGACGCCAAGGTGGCCGACCTGCACGTCTGGCAGGTGGGCGCGCAGGCCTGGTCGGCCGCGGTCGCGGTGGTGGCCGACCGGCCGCTCGCGGCCGCCGAGTACCGCACGCGGCTGGCCGCCATCGAGCCGCTGCGCCACGTGACGGTGGAAGTCCACCGCTGCCCGGGGGCGTCGCCAGGGTGACTTGCAGCGGGCCGGCAGGCCCGTACCATCCGCGCCTTCGCTGGACTGCCGAAAGCGCGCCATGACCACCACCCTCGCCGACATCGTCAACCACCAGGTGCGCTTGGCCGCGCGCCCGAACGGCCTGCCCGGCCCCGAGTGCTGGCAGCACACGCAGGAAGCGGTGGCCGACCCCGGCGACGGCGGGCTCGTCGTCAAGGTGCTGGCGCTCTCGCTCGACCCCGCCATGCGCGGCTGGATGAACGAAGGCAAGAGCTACATCCCGCCGGTGGGCATCGGCGAGGTCATGCGCGCCGGCGGCGTCGGCGTCGTGGTGGCGTCGAAGAACCCCGCCTTCGCGGTCGGCGACCACGTGACCGGCGGCCCCGGGGTGCAGGAGTACTGGTCGGTCCCGGCCGACCAGGTGAAACGTTCCGGCCTCGCGAAGATCGACCTCCGCATGGGCACGGTGCCGCAGTGGCTCAACGTGCTGGGCATGCCGGGCATGACGGCCTACTTCGGCCTCTTCGACGTCGGCCGCCCGGAAGCCGGCCAGACCGTGGTGGTCTCCGGTGCCGCCGGCGCGGTCGGCCAGACCGTGGGTCAGCTGGCGAAGATCAAGGGCTGCCGCGTCGTCGGCATCGCCGGCGGCGAGGCGAAGTGCCGCTTCGTCGTCGACGAGCTGGGCTTCGACGCCTGCATCGACTACAAGGCCGGCGACGTGAAGGACGGCCTGAAGCAGCACTGCCCCAAGGGCATCGACGTCTACTTCGACAACGTCGGCGGCGACATCCTCGACGCCGCGCTCGCCCGCCTGGCGCGCGGCGCGCGCATCGTGATCTGCGGCGCCATCAGCCAGTACAACAACACCGGCGCCGTCGCCGGGCCGAAGAACTACCTCTCGCTGCTGGTGAACCGGGCACGCATGGAAGGCATGGTCGTCTTCGACTACGCCGACCGCTACCCGCAGGCGGTGGTCGAGATGGCCGGCCACCTGAAGGCCGGCCGCATGAAGAGCCGCGAAGACGTGGTGAAGGGCGGCGTGGCCGCCTTCCCTTCCACGCTGCCGATGCTCTTCAAGGGCGAGAACTTCGGCAAGCTGGTGCTGCAGGTGGCGGACTTCTAGCCGCTTCCAGCCGCTGCCAGCCGCCACCAGCCGCCACCAGCCGCCACTAGTACCGCACCAGCACGCGGTACTTCAGCGTGCTGCTGCCGCCGGCCGGCACCGCCACCTTCCACTCGGCGGTGCCGGAAGCCACCTTGGCGTGCGGCTGGCTCTCCTCCAGCATCTGCCAGTCGCCGGGCACCGGCTCGCGCACCGTCACCGTCACGGCCTCGGTCTTCGCGTTCTTGAGCACGATCTCGTAGGCGCTCTCGAACACGTAGCTCGCCTTGTTGGTGGGCTCGCGGCGCCTGAAGTCGGTCTGCTTCTTGTCGGCGGTGACGTCGAAGGCGTCGCCCAGGTGCAGGCGCACGGTCTCGTTCTTCGGCGTGTGGTCGATCGCGTCCTCGCCCACGAACTGCGCGTTGCCGGCGCCGTCGCGCTTGTAGACGCGCACCACGCCCTTGGGCAGCGGCAGACCCAGCTGCGAGGCCTCCTTGTTGCTGAACTCCACGTAGACCGCGGTCTTCAGCTTCTGGCCGATGTCGCCCAGGCTGCTGCTGCGGTAGTACTGGTCGGCCCCGCGCAGCAGCAGGATCTTCGTCACCGGCACGCCGCCGGCACCCAGCAACGCCACCTGCTTGGTCTGGTTGTCGGCCAGCGTGGTGGGGCGCGGCAGCGTGTAGAGGTGGTATTCGAAGAGCGACTCCTCGGCCATCGCCACCGAAGGTGCGGCCGCCAGCTTGTTCATCACCATGCCTTCGGCGCGCCGGCGTGGCGCGTCGCGCACCTGGTTCACGTCGCCGGCCACCAGCTGCACGCGCGCGTCCGTGTAGGCGGTGCCGCTCTGGTTGGTGAGCGTCACCCAGCCCGAAAGGTCCAGCGTGCGGTCGTCGGCCGCGAGCTCGGCCACGTAGTCGGCCTTCCAGGCCAGGCCCGCGGTGAGGTACGAAAGCTCCAGGTCCTGCGCGCCGGCACGCCGGTTCTGGAGTTCGGTCACCAGCGTCGGCCGGTCGCGCAGGTTGGCCGGCACGCCGTCGAAGACGATGCGCCCCGGCACGCCGGTCTCGACGCGGTCGCCGATCTTCAGCACCACGCCGCCCTGCGCCGCCAGCACCTGCGCCCGCTCCACCATCTCGGCGCCGGTGGTGGGGTGGGTGCGCACCACGCCGACCTCGCGGCCGACGTACTTCTCCAGCAGCTTGGCCGGCGTGAGCAGGTCGAAGTCGAAGTTCTGCTCCAGCACCGAGAACGAGCCGGGGTCAGACAGGCTGCGCAGCAACGCTGTCTCCGGCCGCATCTTCGCGCTCACGTCGCGCAGCGCCAGCCGGCCGGTGCCGGCCTCCAGCGCCACGCGCCGGGTGTCCTTCACCAGCGCCAGGTTCTCGTTGTAGATGGTGACGGCGACGCCGCGCTGGTCGGCCAGCGTGCTGCGGCGTTCAGGCGGCGGCGCGGCCCCCTGGGCCGACGCCGCGCCGATGGCGCAAAGAACCAGCGCCCCGAGGGCGCGCGAGGCTGAGGACATGGATCACTCCCGAAGAAAGGCCAACGGGAGTGATACGCGCCAGCGGCGCGAACGGGGTGAGCCGGCTCAAAAGTGGATGCCCTGCATCATCGACTGCAGCGCGATCGCCTCGGCGCTCAGCTGCGGCCTGGCGCTCTTGTCGCCCTTGGCCGCCGCGCTGTCGGGGAACATGCGGAAGCTGGTGTTCATGACGATCTGCGCCAGCCGCGGCGCCACCGCGTGCAGCAGCTCGCCGGCGATGCCCAGCCGGGTGGCGATGCGCACCGGCTTGGCGATGCAGGCCTGCACCACCAGGTCGGCCGCCTGCTCCGGGCTCAGCGTGGGCACGTTGTTGTAGATCTTGGTGGGCGCGATCATCGGCGTGCGCACCAGCGGCATGTTGATGGTGGTGAAGGTGATGCCCTGGTCGGCGAACTCGCTCGACGCGCAGCGCGTCCAGGCGTCCAGCGCCGCCTTGCTGGCGACGTAGGCACTGAAGCGCGGCGCGTTGGTGAGCACGCCGATCGAGCTGATGTTGACCACGTGCCCCTTGCGCTTCTTCGCCATGCCGGGCAGCAGGCCGGTGGTGATGCGCAGGCAGCCGAAGTAGTTCAGCTGCATCGTGCGTTCGTAGTCGTGGAAGCGGTCGTAGCTGCTCTCGATGGCGCGCCGGATCGAACGGCCGGCGTTGTTGACCAGGAAGTCGACGCCGCCATGCTCGGTCTCCAGCTGCTGCACGAAGGCGGCACAGCCCTCGGCGTCGGCGATGTCCACGCTGTAGCTGAAGACGCGCGGCTTGTCGGTACCGCGCGCCTTGGCGTAGTCCTCGATCTCCTTCACGGCGGCGGCCAGCTTGTCGGCGTCGCGCGCGCAGATGATGGTCACCGCGCCGGCCTCGGCGAAGCGGCAGGCCGCCGCCAGGCCGATGCCCGAGGAGCCGCCCGTCACCAGCACCACCTTGCCGCCCACCGTGCCCTTGAGCGTGTGGTCGATGAAGAGGTCGGGGTCGAGGTGGCGCTCCCAGTAGTCCCACAGGCGCCAGGCGTAGTCGTGCAGGTTGGGGCACTCGATGCCGCTGCCGGCGAGCGCGGCCTTCGTCTCGCGGTTGTCGAAGCGGGTGGGGTAGTTGACGAAGTCCAGGATGTCCTCGGGCAGCGCCAGGTCCTTCATCACCGCGTTGCGGATGCGGCGCACCGGGGCCAGCGCCATCATCCCCTTCTTCACGCTCTTGGGGATGAAGCCCAGCAGCGCGGCGTTGACGAAGACGTTCATCTTCGGCGCGTGCGCGGCCTTGCTGAAGATGTCCAGCACGTCGCCGACGCGGTAGCCCACGGGGTCGACGAGGTGGTAGCACTTGCCCTTGGTGACGTGGCGCGAATGGCTGATGTGGTCGATGGCGGCGACCACGAAGTCCACCGGCACGATGTTGATGCGACCGCCTTCGAGGCCGATCGAGGGGAACCAGGGCGGCAGGATCTGCCGCATGCGCTGGATGAGCTTGAAGAAGTAGTAGGGACCGTCGATCTTGTCCATCTCGCCGGTCTTCGAGTCGCCGACGACGACCGCCGGGCGGTACACCGTCCACGGCACCTTGCATTCGGTGCGCACGATCTTCTCGCTCTCGTGCTTGGTCATGTAGTACGGGTGGTCCAGGCCCTCGGCCTCCTCGAACATGTCCTCGCGGAACACGCCTTCGTAGAGGCCGGCAGCGGCGATGCTGCTCACGTGGTGCACGTGGCGCGCGTCCACCGCCTTCGCGAATTCGCACAGGTTGCGCGTGCCTTCGATGTTGACCTTGACCTGGCTCTCCTCGTCGGCCGAGAGGTCGTAGACGGCGGCCAGGTGGTAGACCGCGTCGACCTTGCCCTTCATCGCCTTCAGCACGTCGGCGGCCACGCCCAGCTTCTTGGAGGTGAGGTCGCCGGTGACGGGGATGGCGCGCGCCTTGGTCGTGCCCCAGTAGTCGTAGAGCGCGGCGAGCTTGCCTTCGCTGCCGGGCCGCACCAGGAAGTGCACGGTGGAACCGCGCCGCGCCAGCAGGGTCTTGACGAGTCTCTTGCCGATGAATCCGGTGGCGCCGGTCACGAAGTACTGCATGCGCGGATCTCCTCTTTCGGGGGTGCAGGGTCTCGGGGCGAGGCGGCAGCATAGAGCCGTCTCACTAGAGATTCGGGCCGCGCCGGCCCGGGGTGAACCCTATATTCGCGTCGTCACCCGACCCCTCGACCCAGAAAGGACGCTTGCCATGGTGAAGAAGCTCAAGGCCCTCTCCGAGAAGAAGACCGCCGGCGCCGCCGGCCTGCTGGAAGGCCAGCTGGCCAGCTCGGTGAAGGAATCGGCGCAGCAGATCTGGCTCGCCGGCATGGGCGCGTTCGCGAAGGCGCAGGAAGAAGGCGGCAAGGTCTTCGAGGCGCTGGTCAAGGAAGGCATGAGCCTGCAGAAGAAGACCCAGGGCATGGCCGAGGAGAAGATCAGCGAGGTCACCGGCAAGATGACCGCGATGGCCGGCAGCGTGACCGCCAAGGCGGGCCAGAACTGGGACAAGCTGGAAGCCATCTTCGAGCAGCGCACCGCCAAGGCGCTGGGCAAGCTGGGCGTGCCCACGGCCAAGGACGTGCAGGCGCTGACGCAGCGCGTCGACGAACTCGCCGCCGCGGTCGCCAGGCTGAGCAAGGGCACGGCGCCGGCGAAGAAGGCGCCCGCCAAGCGCGTCGCCCGCAAGTCGGCCTGAAGACGGTGGCCACCCGCCGGCCGCCCCGCATCGGGCTGGCCCTGGCCGGCGGCGGTCCGCTGGGCGCGATCTGGGAGATCGGCGCCCTGTGTGCGCTCGAGGAATCGCTGGTCGGCGTGGACCTCGTCGGCCTGGACGGCTACGTCGGCGTCTCCGCCGGCAGCTTCATCGCCGCCGGCCTGGCCAACGGGCTCACGGCGCGCGAGCTCTGCACCTCGTTCATCGAGAACGAGGGCGACGAGGTCATCCGCCCCACCCTCTTCGTGCAGCCGGCCTGCGGCGAATACGCGCGCCGCGCCGCCGCGCTGCCCGGGCTGCTGCTGCAGGCGGCCTGGCGCTACGCCTTCGACCGCCGCGGGCTGCTGCCGGCGATCGAGCACATCGGCCGCGCGCTGCCCGCGGGCCTGTTCAGCAACGCGCCGCTCGAGGCGCAGTTGCGGCGCGTGTTCTCGCGCCCCGGCCGCAGCGACGACTTCCGCAGCTTCGGCGGCCGCCTGGTCATCGTCGCCACCGACCTCGACAGCGGCCAGTCGGCGCCCTTCGGCCTGCCGGGGCACGACACGGTGCCGATCTCGCGCGCGGTCGCGGCCAGCTCGGCGCTGCCGGGCCTGTTCCCGCCGGTCGAGGTGGAAGGCCGCAGCTACGTGGACGGCGCGCTGAAGAAGACGCTGCACGCGCGCGTGCTGCTGGACCGCGGGCTGGACCTGGTGATCGCGCTCAACCCGCTGGTGCCTTTCGATTCGACCCGGCCGCAGCGCCGGCGCGTGGCGTCCGCGGCCGACCGGCCGATCCCGCGCCTGGTCGACGGCGGGCTGCCGGTGGTGCTGTCGCAGACCTTCCGCACGCTCATCCACTCGCGGCTGGAACTGGGCCTCAAGGGCTACGAGACCAGCCACCCGGGCACCGACATCGTGCTCTTCGAGCCCGACCACCGCGACCCGGAGATGTTCATCGCCAACCTGTTCGGCTACGCGCAGCGGCGCGCGATGGCCGAGCACGCCTACCAGCGCACGCGCGAGGACCTGCGCGCGCGCCGCGGCCCGATCGCCGCCACCCTGGCGCGCCACGGCGTGGCGCTCGACCACGCGGTGCTCGACGACCCGCAGCGCCGCCTGCTGCGCGGCGGACGCGCGGTGCCGCACGACGGCGCGCGCACGGCGCGGCGGCTGGAGCAGGTGCTGGACGAACTGGAACGGCTGCTCGCCGCCGCCACCCCTCAGTCGGCCAGGTAGCGCGCCTCCAGGTGCGCCTTGAAGTGGGCCGGGTTCAGCGGCTCGCCGCTGGCGCGGCGCGCCAGCTCGTCGGTGGTCCAGCGGCTGGCCTGGCGCCAGATGCGGTCGTTCAGCCAGTCGAACACCGGAGCCAGGTCGCCGGCGCCGATGCGCGCGTCCAGGTCGGGCATCTCGCGCCGCATGGCGGCGAACCACTGCGCGGCGTACATCGCGCCCAGCGAATAGCAGGGGAAGTAGCCGAACAGTCCCTCGGCCCAGTGCACGTCCTGCATCGGGCCGTCCTTGAAGTTGCCGCGCGTGTCCAGGCCCAGCAGCTCCATCATCTTGGCGTCCCACAGCGCCGGGATGTCATCGACCTCGATCTCGCCTTCGATGAGCGGGCGCTCGATCTCGTAGCGCAGGATGATGTGCGCCGGGTAGGTGACCTCGTCGGCGTCGACGCGGATCAGCCCCGGCGTCACGCGCGTGAGCAGCCGGTGCAGGTTCTGCGGGTCGAAGGCCGGCTGGCTGCCGAAGGCGCCCTGCACCAGCGGCGCCAGGTGGTGCACGAAACCGGGATGGCTGCCCAGCTGCATCTCGAAGCTGAGCGACTGGCTCTCGTGCAGTGCGGCCGAACGCGCGCGCGCCAGCGGCTGGCCCAGCCATTCGCGCGGCAGGTTCTGCTCGTAGCGGCCGTGGCCGGTCTCGTGGATGGTGCCCATCAGGCTGCCGAGGAACTGCTCCTCGGAGAAGCGGGTGGTCAGGCGCACGTCCTCGGGCACGCCGCCGCAGAAGGGGTGCGGGCTCACGTCGAGGCGGCCGCCTTCGAAGTCGAAGCCGAGCACGCGCATCGTCTGCTCGCACAGCGCGCGCTGCGCCGGCAGCGGGAACGGGCCCGCCGGCTCGACCACCCGCTGCAGCGCCTGCCGGCGGCCGACCTCGCGGATCATGCCCGGCAGCCAGCGCCGCACCTCGCCGAACACGCGGTCGACCTGGGCCGCCGTCATGCCGGGCTCGTAGCCGTCCATCAGCGCGTCGTAGCGCGCCAGGCCCATCTGCTGCGAGAGGCATTCGGCCTCCTCGCGCGCGAGCGCCACCACCTCGCGCAGGTTGGCCGCGAAGCCGGTCCAGTCGTTGGCCGCGCGCTGGCGCCGCCAGGCATGTTCGCAGCGCGAGGCCGCCATCTGGCGCCGCTGCACCAGCGATTCGGGCAGCGCGTTGGCGGCGCGCCATTCGCGTTCCATCTCGCGCAGGTTGGCACGCTGCAGGTCGTCCAGCGGCTCGCGGCCGGCCTCGGCCAGGCGGCCGCTCAGCGCGCTGTCGGTGCGCATGCGGTGCAGCAGCGCGGCCATCTCGGCCAGCGCCGCGGCGCGCGCCTCCACCCCCTTGGGCGGCATGTTGGCCGCCTGGTCCCAGCCGACGATGGCCTGCACGTGGTTCAGGTGGTGCATGCGGTTCCAGGTGCCGACCAGGGCGTCGTAGGCGGGTGTCGTGGGCATCGTCGGTGGCGGGGCTTCGAGTGCGGCGCGGCATGTTGACACAAGCCCGCGCGACGGGGCGGCCTCAGGGTGTGAAGCGGCCGGGGAAGACCCACAGCAGCGTGGCCGTCATCACGACATAACGGCCGAACTTGCCGATCGCCATGTACAGCACGCAGGGCCAGAAGGGCAGCTTGAGCCAGCCGGCGACCGCGCACAGCGGGTCGCCCACCACCGGCAGCCAGGCCAGCAGGCAGGCGCGCGGCCCGAAGCGCCTGAGCCAGCGCAGCGCCTTCGCCTGCACCGGCTTGTGGTGGCTCACGCTTTCGTAGACACGCTCGGCGCCGTAGCCCATCCACCAGGTGATGGCGCCGCCCACGGTGTTGCCGGCGGTCGCCACCAGCACCGCCGGCCAGAAGAGTTCGGGGTTGAGCTTGACGAGGCCGAAGACCGCGGGCTCGCTGCCCAGCGGCAGCAGCGTGGCCGAGACCAGCGCGACGACGAAGACCGTCGACAGGCCGAATTTCGGCAGTGCCAGCGCGGCCAGCAGCGATTCGAACCAGGCCTCCATCGGCCCCATTATGGTGAGCCGGCGGCCCCCGGGCGGGGGCTATACTGCTGCTCGATTTTTCAGCAGGCCCGCCCCCTCCCCCCGCGCATGAAGATCGGCAACTTCGAGCTGCCGAACCGCCTGTTCGTCGCTCCGATGGCAGGTGTCACCGACCGCCCGTTCAGGCAGCTGGCGCGGCGCCTGGGCGCGGGCTACGCGGTGAGCGAGATGGTCACCTCCAAGCGCGAGCTGTGGCATTCGCTGAAGACCTCGCGCCGCGCCGACCACGCAGGCGAGGCGGCGCCGGTGGCGGTGCAGATCGCCGGCGTCGACCCGGCCGAGATGGCCGACGCGGCGCGCTTCAACATCGACCGCGGCGCCCAGGTCATCGACATCAACATGGGCTGCCCGGCCAAGAAGGTGTGCAGCAAGTGGGCCGGCTCGGCGCTGATGCAGGACGAAGCGCTGGCGCTCTCCATCGTCGAGGCGGTGGTCGCCGCCTGCACGCCGCAGGGCGTGCCGGTGACGCTGAAGATGCGCACCGGCTGGTGCGCGCGCGAACGCAACGCGGTGGCCATCGCGCGTGCCGCCGCCGCCGCCGGCGTGGCCATGCTCACGGTGCACGGCCGCACGCGCGAGCAGGGCTACGGGGGCTTCGCCGAGCACGACACCGTGGCCGCGGTGAAGGCCGCCGTCGCGGTGCCGGTGGTGGCCAACGGCGACATCGACTCGCCCGCGAAGGCGCAGGCGGTGCTGGCGCACACCGGCGCCGACGCGCTGATGATCGGCCGCGCGGCGATGGGCCGGCCCTGGCTGTTCCGCGAGATCGACCACTTCCTGGCCACCGGCCGCACGCTGGCGCCGCCGGCCACGGCCGAAGTCCGCGGCTGGCTGCTGGAACACCTGCTGGACCACTACGCGCTCTACGGCGAAGCGAGCGGCGTGCGCAGCGCGCGCAAGCACATCGGCTGGGCGGTGGCCGGGCTGCCGGGCGGCACCGCGTTCCGCGACGCCATGAACCGGATCGACGACGCCCGGGCCCAGTGGCGCGCCGTCGGCGACTTCTTCGACCGCCTGGCCGACGCGCACCCGTGCCTGCCGGCGACCAACGACGACCGGATGGACATCGCAGCGTGACCCGCAAGCAGATCGACGAGAGCGTGCGCTCGACGCTCGAGCAGTACTTCAAGGACCTGCGCGGCACCGAGCCGGCGGGCGTGCACGAGATGATCCTCTCGGCCGTCGAGAAGCCCATGCTCGAGGTCGTGATGAAGCACGCCAACGGCAACCAGAGCAAGGCCGCCGAATGGCTGGGCATCAACCGCAACACGCTGCGGCGCAAGCTGCAGGACCACAAGCTCCTCAAATGACCTCCACCGCCCTGCTCTCGGTCAGCGACAAGACCGGCATCGTCGACTTCGCGCGCGGGCTGCACGGCCTGGGCGTGAAGCTGCTGTCCACCGGCGGCACCGCGCGCCTGCTGGCCGACGCCGGCCTGCCGGTGACCGAGGTCGCCGAGGTCACCGGCTCGCCCGAGATGCTGGACGGCCGCGTGAAGACGCTGCACCCGCGCATCCACGGCGGCCTGCTGGCGCGTCGCGACCGGCCCGATCACATGGCCGCGCTGCGCGAGCACGGCATCGGCACGATCGACCTGCTGGTCGTCAACCTCTACCCGTTCGCCAACGCCACCGCGCGCGCCGACTGCACGCTGGAAGACGCGATCGAGAACATCGACATCGGCGGCCCGGCGATGCTGCGCGCGGCGGCCAAGAACTGGGCCGACGTGGCGGTGGTCATCGACCCCGCCGACTACGCGCGCGTGCTCGACGAATGGCGCGCCGGCGGCGTGGCGCGCGCCACCCGCTTCATGCTGGCCAAGAAGGTCTACGCCCACACCGCCGCGTACGACGGCATGATCGCCAACTACCTGAGCGCGCTCGAGCCCGGCGCCGAGAACGACACCGCCGCGGTGCCGGCGCGCGGCGACTGGCCGGCGGTGCTGAGCCTGCAGTTCACGCGCACCCAGGCGCTGCGCTACGGCGAGAACCCGCACCAGGCGGCGGCCTTCTACCGCGACGCCAAGCCGGCCGAAGGCACGCTCGCCGGCTGGACCCAGCTGCAGGGCAAGGAGCTCAGCTACAACAACATCGCCGACGCCGACGCCGCCTGGGAATGCGTGAAGACCTTCGAGCAGCCGGCCTGCGTGATCGTCAAGCACGCCAACCCCTGCGGCGTGGCCGTCGGCGCAACCCAGCTGGAGGCCTACACCAAGGCCTGGAAGACCGACCCCACCTCGGCCTTCGGCGGCATCCTCGCCTTCAACCGGCCGCTGGACGAGGCCACCGCGCGCCAGATCGGCGAACACAAGCAGTTCGTCGAGGTGCTGGTGGCGCCGTCGATCAGCGAAGGCGCGCGCGCCCTCTTCGCCGGCAAGCAGAACGTGCGCCTGCTGGAGGTGCCGATCTCCAAGGCGATGAACGCCTGGGACTTCAAGCGCGTCGGCGGCGGCCTGCTGGTGCAGACGCAGGACGCGAAGAACGTCGGCGCCGGCGAGCTGCGCGTGGTGACGAAGCTGGCCCCCACGCCGGCGCAGCTGGAAGACCTGCTGTTCGCCTGGAAGGTGGCCAAGTTCGTGAAGAGCAATGCCATCGTGTTCTGCGGCGGCGGCATGACGCTGGGCGTGGGCGCGGGCCAGATGAGCCGCGTCGACAGCGCGCGCATCGCCGGCATCAAGGCGCAGAACGCGGGCCTCTCGCTCGCCGGCTCGGCGGTCGCCAGCGACGCCTTCTTCCCGTTCCGCGACGGCCTGGACGTCGTGATCGATGCCGGTGCCAACTGCGTCATCCAGCCGGGCGGCTCGATGCGCGACGAAGAGGTGATCGCGGCCGCCGACGAGCGTAGGATCGCGATGGTCTTCACGGGGACCCGGCACTTCCGGCATTAGCCGCCGGCCGGCGCTCCCCGCATCGAACCGCTGGGGAGGCACGGGGATGGCGCGCAGACGCGAAGCATTGGCCGGGATCGCGGCCGTGGTGGCGGCACCCTGGTCCGGCCCGGCCTCGGCCGCCGACGGCGTGTCCGACAGGGAAGTGCTGCTCGGCCAGAGCGCCATCCTGAGCGGCGTGCTCGGCATCCCCATCCGCGCCCTGCTGTCGGGTGCCCAGGCCGCCTTCGACGCCGTCAACGCCGGCGGCGGCATCGCCGGGCGCCAGATTCGCCTGATCTCGCTCGACGACGAGCTGGCGCCGCCGAAGGCGGTGGCCAACTACAAGAAGCTGCTGCAGACCGACCGCGTGTTCGCGATGTTCGCCTGCGTTGGCTCCGGCACCACGGCGGCCGCCTCCGAGGTGCTGCGCGCCACCGACGCGGTGGCCGTGGGCGGCTACGCGGTGGCCGACTCGGCGCGCGAGAAGGCCGGCGACTCGGCCTTCTTCGTGCGCGCCACCACGCGCCGCGAAGCCGAGAGCCTGGTGCGCCAGCTCACCACCATCGGCATCGACCGCATCGCGATGGCGCACCTGGCCAACCCGGGCGGCCTGGAAGCCTTCAAGCTGCTGGAAGGGGCGATGGCGGCCTACCAGATCAAGCCAGTGGCTTCTGCCGGCGTGGAAGGCGACGGCAGCAACCTGGGCAATGCGGCCCGCACGCTGGCCTCGGCCAACCCGCAGGCGGTGATCATGTACCTGGCCGGCCGCCTGCCGGCCGACCTGATGACCGCGATGCGCGCCGCCGGCAGCCAGCCCGGCTTCTACGGCATGTCCATCGTCTCCGGCGAGGTGGCGGCCAAGGTGCTGGGCGAGAAGGCGCGCGGCCTGGCCATCGCCCAGGTCACGCCCTTCCCCTGGCGCGCCATCAGCCCCGAGATGCAGCTCTACCAGCGTGCGGTCGAACAGGCCAAGGCGGGCATCAACTACTACACGATGGAAGGCTGGATCGACGCCCAGGTCGTCATCGAGGCGCTGCGCCGCTGCGGCAAGGACCTCAGCCGCGAGCGCTTCCGCACGGCGCTGAAGACGATGAAGACCCGCGTCGCCGGGCTCGACATCGACTTCACCGGCGCCGGCAACACCGGCTCGCGCTTCGTCGAGCTGGTGCAGGTGCGCGCCGACGGCACGTTCATCCGCTGAGGGCCGAACCCTCGGCTAGCATCGGTGCCATGTCGCGCGCCGAGCTGATGGGGTTGCTGCTGACCTTCATCGCCCGCCTGGTGACGGGAGCCCAGGGCCACTGGAAGGGCTGCCCGCCGAAGGCCGAGCAGCGCATCTACTTCGCCAACCACCAGAGCCACCTGGACTGGGTGCTGATCTGGGCCGCGCTGCCACGCGACCTGCGCGCGACGACGCGGCCGATCGCGGCGCGCGACTACTGGACCTCGTCGCGCTTCAAGCAGTGGCTGACGACCGAGGTCTTCCACGCGGTTTACGTGAACCGGCAGCGGACCGACGATCAGGACCCGCTGGAGCCATTGGTGGAAGCGCTGAAGAACGGCGACTCGCTCGTCATCTTCCCCGAAGGCACGCGCAGCAACCGGCCCGAGCCGCAGGCCTTCAAGAGCGGCCTCTTCCACCTGGCCGAGCAGTTCCCCGGCGTGCAGCTGATCCCGGCCTGGATCGACAACGTGCAGCGCGTGATGCCCAAGGGCGAGGTGGTGCCGGTGCCGGTGCTGTGCACCGTGACCTTCGGCGCCCCGCTCGCGCTGGAGGCGGGCGAGGACAAGCGCCGCTTCCTCGAACGCGCGCGCGACGCCGTGCTGGCGCTGCGGCCGCCGCCGCCATGAGCGCTCTTCGTTCGCTCACCGTCGACCAGCAGGTGGCGCTGCTGTTCGTGGTGCTGTTCGGCGTGCTGGCGGTGTTCAGCATCGCCGCCATCACGCTTTCGCTGCGCCGCAACGGCGAGGAGTCCGAACGCCACCAGGAACTGCGGCGCGACCTGCGCGCGCTGTGGGCCGGCGCGGCGCTGTTCTGGCTGGCCTGGATGACGGCGCCGGTGGGCGCGACGCTGGCCTTCGCGCTGCTGTCCTTCGTGGCGCTGCGCGAGTTCATCACGCTCGCGCCCACGCGGCGCAGCGACCACCGCAGCCTCATCCTCGCCTTCTTCGTCGTGCTGCCGGTGCAGTACCTGCTGGTGGGTTCGCGCAGCTTCGACCTCTTCACGGTCTTCATCCCGGTCTACGTGTTCCTCGCCATTCCGGTGACGAGCGCGCTCGCCGGCGACCCCGAACGCTTCCTGGAGCGCAACGCGAAGATCCAGTGGGGCATCATGGTCTGCGTCTACGGGCTCTCGCACGGGCCGGCGCTGCTGCTGCTCACCTTCCGCGGCCACGAGGGGCGCGGCGCCTTCCTCGTCTTCTTCCTCGTCACGGTGGCGATGAGCGCGCAGCTGGTGCAGGAGGCGATGACGCGCCTCTTGCGCCGGCGCCCGCTGGCGCGCCACATCGACCGCGATTTCTCGGCGCGCGCCTGGGCGATCGGCGCGCTGGCCGGTGCCGTCATCGGCGCCGCGCTCTACTGGGTCACGCCCTTCAAGGCGCCGCAGGCCTTCGCGATGGGCTTCATCGCCGGTGGCGCCGGCACGCTGGGCGAGTTCGTGATGAAGGCCCTGAAGAAGGACGCCGGCGTGCGCTACTGGGGCAACCGCAGCTCGGTCACCGGCGCGGTCGGTCTGCTCGACCGCGTGGCCCCGCTCGCCTTCGCGGCGCCGGTGTTCTTCCACTCGGTGCGCTGGTACTTCCAGCTGAGGAACTGAATGCGCATCCTGGGCATCGACCCCGGTCTGCAGCGCACGGGCTTCGGCGTGATCGAAGCGAACGGCGCGAAGCTGCACTACGTCGCCAGCGGCACCATCGACACCACCGAGGCGCCGCGCGGCGACCTGCCGCTGCGGCTGAAGATCATCTTCGAGGGCGTGCGCGAGGTCGTCGAGCGCTACCGCCCCGACTGCGCCTCGGCCGAGATCGTGTTCGTCAACGTCAACCCGCAGAGCACGCTGCTGCTGGGCCAGGCGCGCGGTGCCGCGCTCGCCGCGCTGGTCTCGGCCGGCCTGCCGGTGGCCGAGTACACCGCGCTGCAGATGAAGAAGGCCATCGTCGGCCACGGCCTGGCCAGCAAGGCGCAGGTGCAGGCGATGGTGCAGCGGCTGCTGGCACTGCCCGGCCTGCCCGGCAAGGACGCCGCCGACGCGCTGGGGCTCGCCATCTCGCATGCCCATGCCGGCGCCTCGTTCGCGGCGCTGGCGAAAGCGGCGCCGCTCAAGCGCAGGCAACATGCGCAGTACCGCAAGGGACGAACGTTCTGAACGAAGGAGACCCGTCGATGAGCCTGCCCGTGACCACGCAATGGATAGCGATCGCCCCCGGCTTCGCCGGCTACCTGGCGCTGCCGCCGGCCGGCCGCGGCCCGGGGCTGGTGCTGTTCCAGGAGATCTTCGGCGTCAACGAGCACATCCGCGCCGTCGCCGAGCAGTACGCGGCCGACGGCTTCGTGGTGCTGGCGCCCGACATCTTCTGGCGCCAGGCGCCGCGCGTCGAGCTCGGCTACGTGGGCGACGAGCGCGCGCGCGCCATCGCGCTCATGCAGGCGCTGGCGCCGGCCGACGCGCTGGCCGACATCGGCGCCGCGGTGAAGGCGCTGCGCGCGCGGCCCGAGACGGCGGGCGCCAGGGTCGGCTGCTTCGGCTACTGCATGGGCGGCCGCTTCGCCTACCTGGCCGCGGCCGCCGCCGGCGTGGACGCCGCGGTGGCCTTCTACGGCGGCGGCATCCACGGCCAGCTCGACCGCGCCGCGGCGGTGCAATGCCCGATCCAGCTCCACTACGCCGAGCAGGACGACAACATCCCGCTCGAGGCGGTGGAGAAGGTGCGCGCCGCCTTCGCCGGCAAGGCGGCCGAGGTCTTCGTCTACCCCGGCTCGCACCACGGCTTCAACTGCTGGGCGCGCGCCAGCTACCACGCACCCAGCGCGGCGCTGGCGCACGGGCGCGCGCTCGCCTTCCTGGCCGCAAACCTGTACTGACCGCGCGCCTGCAGCGGCCGGAACGCCGCCACCGCCACCTGCGTGGGCGGCAGCGCGGCGGCCAGGTGCTCGAATCAGCGGGTGGGGAAGGTGTGCGGCAGGGCAACGCCGAAGGCCGCCGCGCCGATCCATTCGACGCCTGTGGGTGACATGGCAGGCATTCCGGCCGCTCATCGAGGTGCCCAAGCGCGGCCGGAAATGCCATGCTCGCGGCCGTGGACCTCGCCTTCGCGCCCGCACCCCTTCGGCCGGCCGACGCCGTGCTGCCCGCCGGCGCGCCCGACCGCGCCGGCGTGGTCGAGTGCCTGGTGCTGGCCGCGCTGCTGCACCTGTGGCTGGTGCTGCTGCTGGGCAGCGTGGCCGGCGGCAGCGCGAAGCCTGGCGAAGGCGTCTGGGGCACGCTCAACATCCGCCTGGCCGGCGTCGGCCCCGAGCGCGAGGCGCCGGCACCGGTGCTCACCGAAGCGCGCACCGGCCCGCCCGGCAGCGCGCCCGAGGCGCGCCAAGGCGGCCAAGCGCGCGAAGGCGAGCCGCTGCTGAAGGACGCGCCCGGCGCGGCCCACTTGGGCACCTGGAACGCGACGCCCACCGAGCGCCGGTTCGACGACACGTTGCAGCCGGCGCCTCCGCCGGCCATGCAGCCGGCCCCTCAACCGGCCCCTGCGCCGCCGGCGCCCACCGCGGCAAGGGCACCGCCCGCACCGCCGGTCGCGCCCGCGGCGGCCGAAGCGCCGCCCTCACCGCCGCCAGCCCCTGCGCCGCCACCGCCTCTGGCCGCGCCGCCGGAATCGCCGCTTCGCACCCTCACCGACGTGCCGCCCGCGGCCATCGCCGCGCCCGCCGAAGCCCTGCCGCGCGTCGCCCCGCTGGCGCCGCCGGCAGCGCCGGAGATCGCCCCGCCGCCCGAACTGGCGCCACGCCCGAGCGCACCCCGCGTGTTGGAAGCGCCACCCGCCACCGCGCCCGCGGCGCGCGCGCTGCAGCGTGTCGCCCCGGTCGAGCCGGTGGCGCT
>CAYVXO010000063.1:0-26286 GCA_964454485.1 uncultured Rubrivivax sp. | reverse complement strand
CTCGAGGTCTTCGACATGCGCTACATCGACGAGATGGGCATGCGCCACGCGATGGAGCTCGCGCTCGCGACGCTGGACGCCAACACCCACCTGCACGTGAGCTTCGACGTCGACTTCCTCGACCCCGAGATCGCGCCCGGCGTCGGCACCACGGTGCCCGGCGGCCCCACCTACCGCGAAGCGCAGCTGTGCATGGAGATGATCGCCGACACCGGCCGCCTGGCCAGCCTGGACGTGATGGAGCTCAACCCGGCGCTGGACGTGCGCAACAAGACGGCGCTGCTGGCGGTGGACCTGATCGAGAGCCTGTTCGGCAAGAGCACGCTGATGCGTGCTCCGGCCTGATCCTCACGCTGATGCGCGAGCGGGCTTAGGGAGCCCCCGGCCGCCCCGCGCATTCCTCGAACACACGCGCCTTGCAGCGCGCGCAGACCTCCGGGTCCAGCCGCGGCACGATGGCGGCGATGGCGCTGCGCTTGTCGTCGAACACGTGGTCCGGCCCCAGCTTCTCCAGGAAGCCGCGGCGGCCGAAGCTGGCCATCACCTCGGGCCGCGGGCGGTGGAAGTACAGGTCGCCGCCCATCGCCAGCCGGCGCAGGTGCTCTTCCTCCCACAGCGTGGCGCCGGCGTAGTCGACGAAGTTCATGCTCTTGGCCATCACCAGCAGGTGGCGCTGCGGCGCGGGCGCGGCGCGCAGCGCGTGCAGGTGCTCCGAGACATGGGCGACGGCGCCGAAGTAGACCGAGCCTTCCATGCGCAGCAGCTTCAACTGCGGGCACTCGGGCAGCGGCGGGTCGGCCGACACCAGCATCGGCCGCGAGCGCTGGCCGGCGCTGGCCGGCCCGAAGGCCATGGTGCGCAGCGCCGGGCGCGAGGTGCGCATCAGGTAGGCCACCAGCGAGAGGCCGACGCCGCCCAGCACCGCCTCCTGCAGCGGCAGCACCAGCATGGCGGCGAAGGTGGCACCGGCGATCGCCGCCTCGGCGCGGTCCAGCTGCAGCAGGTGGCGCCAGCGCTCCACGTCGATCAGCGACCAGGCCACCCACACCAGCAGCCCGGCCACCGCGGCCATCGGGATCCAGGCGATGAGCGGCGCCGCCGCGAGCGCGATCACCAGCACCAGCGCGCCCGCGAACACGCCGGCCATCGGCGTGCGCGCGCCGGCCTCCAGGTTGGGCAGCGAGCGGTTGAGCGAGCCGCTGACGACGAAGCAGCTGAAGAACGAGCCCGCCAGGTTCGACAGCCCCTGGCCCAGGCATTCGCGGTTCACGTCGAGCGCGTGGCCGGTGCGCGACGCGAGCGCCTTCGCGATCGCGATGCTCTGCCCCAGCGCGACGACGGTGAGCGCGAACGAGATGCCGGTCATGCGCGAGACCTCGGCCCAGCCCAGCGGCGGCACGCGGAAGGCCGGCCACGCCTGCGGCAGCGGGCCGACGAACGGCTGCGCCAGCCCGCCGAAGCGCATCGCCGCCCAGGCTGCCGCCGAGGCCAGCGCCAGCGCCAGCAGCATGAAGGGGCCGCCGCGCCAGAGCCATCGCAGCAGCACCACCAGCAGCAGCGTGCCGGCCGCGAAGCCCGCTGCCGCCATGTCGGCACGCACCGACTCGGCCGCGTGCCAGGCGATCAGCACCGCCGCGCCGCTGGTGAAGCCCAGCATCACCGAAGGCGAGATGAAGTTGGCCACCTGCCCCAGCCGCAGCAGCGCGATGGCGGTCTGGATGAGGCCGACGCCGAAGGTGGCCACCAGCGCCAGTTGCAGGTATTCGGGGCTGCCGCTCGCGGCCAGCGGCGCCAGCATCGCCGCCAGCGCCAGCGAGACCGCGTTCGTGGGTCCCGAAAGCGCATGACGGCTCGACCCCGCGAGCGCGGCCACGATGCAGGGCACGATCGACGCGTACACGCCCCAGGCCGGCGGCAGGCCGGCCAGCGCCGCGAAGGCGATGCCTTGCGGCAGCGTGAGCACCGCGCCCAGCAGGCCGGCCATCGCGTCGGCGCGCAGGGTCTTGCGGTTCGTCTCCTCGACCCAGGGCCCGAACACGCGCGCCGCCAGCGCCCGGGCCTTGTTCTCTGACGCCATGCGGCCGAGCGTAGCACCGACCCGCGTGGCGCCCTGGCCCGCGCGCCCGCAGAGCGGCCGGGTTCGTCCCGCGGGAAGGAGCCCTTCTTGCCGTGGTGCGTGGTGCGCGAAGTCGCGCAACGGGTGGCTGTACCCCTACGACCCGTGGAAGGCGCCGCTGGGCTGAGCGCGCCCGCGGTAGAAGCGGTTGCTGCGCAGCGGCGGTCGCTGCAGCGCCGGGCCGGTCGGGACGTGCCAGGACTGCACCTGCTGCTGCGCGGCGATGCCCGCGCAGGCGCCGGTGCGCCGGTGGTCCAGCGCGACGGCCAGCCGCGCCTCCGCCGGGTCGCCCAGCGCGTGGCCGAAGTCGTCGGCCACCGGGCACTGCGGCTCGAAGCCGTCGGCGTAGTCGCCGAAGCCGAGCGCGTTGACACCCTGGAACTGGATCGCGAAGTAGGTGACGCTGCAGTTGTCGGTGGGGAAGAAGCCGTAGGGCTTGCCGCAGGTGCGGCCGCCCACCAGCACCACCTGCACGCCCACGCCGCGCAGGCCGTTGACCACCGCCTCGCTGGCCGAGCAGGTGTCGGCACCGGCCAGCACGTACACGCGGTCCAGCCCCAGCGTGGGCAGCGGCGCGCCGGAGGGCAGCGAGAAGCCCTGCGTGCGGTCCAGGAAGGGCAGCCGGCGGTCGGTGTCGGTCCAGCCGAAGGGGTTGCGGTCGTTGGCCTGCACCTCCTCGAAGACGCGGCCGGCGGTGCGCGCGGGGCCGGCGATCATGTAGGCCAGCTCGCTCGCGATGGCGACGTAGCCGCCGCCGTTGTAGCGCAGGTCCAGCACGAGGTCGGTGATGCCCTGGTCGCGCAGCGCGGTGATGGCCGGCACCAGCGCCGATTCGGCCGGGCCCAGGTGGTCGTCCAGCCGCAGGTAGCCCACGTCCTGGTTCGGTGCCGGCAGCACGAAGGCCTGCGGAAGCGGGTTGGTCGTCTCCGGCACGGCCGCCAGCGTGACCGTGCGCACCGCGCCCGGCCCGGGGTCCTGCACGGTGAAGGCGTGCGCGGCGGCACGGGTGGGAAAGAGCGCCTCGTTGAGGACGTCGATGTCGCTCGAGGACACGGTGTCGACGATGTTCACGCCGTCGGCGGTGAGCAGCTTCGTGCCGCGCACCAGGCCGGCCAGCGCGGCGGCGCTGCCGGCCTGCACCGCCGCGACCCGCACCTCGCGCGGCGGGTACGGCGACGGCACCGTGACCACCATGCCGTAGCCGACGCTGGTGCCGTTGCCCGACAAAGCCACCCAGGCGGCGGTGTCCTCGGTGAAGTGGAAGCGGTCGCGCGCGTTGCCCGAAGGCGTGAGGGCATGCGAGCGCAGGGCGTCGAAGTAGTCCACCGGCGACGCGTAGCGGCTCGCGTCCAGCGTGCTGGACGGCAGGGCGCGCACGTCGCGGTACCAGAGGTAGGTCTCGTCGATCCACGAACGCACCCAGTCGCGTTCGTCCTTCAGTGTGCCGGGTCGGTCCGGGTAGGGCCGGCCGCCGGCGTCCAGCACCGAGGCCGGGCGCGGGAACCGGCACAGGCCGGCCACGCTGTCCGCCGCCACCAGCCCGGTGCCGGCGCCGTTGCCCGTGTCGCCGCCGCCACCGCCCCCGCACGCCGCCAGCAGCAGCGCGGCCAGGGCCGGCAGGACCCGTGAACGATTCGTGGCCATGACCACCCTCCCCCGTGCCGTGGAACATCGCGCCGGCGGCCATGTTAGACGGCGCCCGCGGGGCACGGGAATCCTCAGGTGGGTGGACGCACCCAGCGGTCGAATGCACGTGCGCCGATGCGCCGGCCCCACAGGTCCAGCTGCACCGGCGTGCCGGCGTGCACGGCGTTCGCGGCCGGGCCCCGCACGTAGCCCAGCGCCACGCAGCGGCCGGCGGCGCGGCTGTAGCCGGCCGAGGAGAGTTCGCCCACCGGCTCGCCGCCGACGAGGATCGTCTCGCCGCCCCACACCCAGGGCTCGGCCTCGTCGAGCTCGAAGGCGAGCAGCTTCTTGCGCAGCGGCTGGCCCTGCAGCGCGAGCAAGGCCTCGCGGCCGACGAAGGGCGCCGGCTTGTCCAGCCTCACGCCCACCATCAGCCCGGCCTCGAACGGCGTCTCGTCGGGCCCCAGCTCGGCGCCCCAGGCGCGGCGGCCGGCCTCGATGCGCAGCGCGTCCAGCGCGTAGTAGCCGGCGTCGGCCAGGCCCAGCCCATCGCCTGCCTCGCGCAGCACGCCTTCCACGTGGCGCGTCATCTCCACCGGCACGTACAGCTCCCAGCCCGGGCCGCCGACGTAGCTCATGCGCGCGGCGCGCACGCGCGCGTGGCCGAGGTCGATCTCCTTCGATTCGCCCAGCTTCGAAGGCGGCGCGTCGGGCCCGCAGCGCGCCAGCAGCGCGGCCGCGTTCGGACCCATGAGCGAGAGCACGCAGGTCGCGGCGCTCACGTCGGTGAGCACCACGCGATCGTCCTCGCCGATGTGGCGGCCGATCCAGTCGGCGTCGCGCGTGGCCTGCGCGCTGCCGGTCAGCAGCCAGAAGCGGTCCTGCGCGAGCCGCACCACGGTGAGGTCGCTCTCGAAGCCGCCGCGTTCGTTGAGCATCGGCGTGTAGACCATGCGGCCGGCGGGCACGTTGACCTCGTTGGCGCACAGGCGCTGCAGCAGCGCCAGCGCGTCGCGGCCCTGCAGCAGCAGCTTGGCGAAGGAGCTCTGGTCGAACAGCGCCACCGCCTCGCGCACTGCGCGCTGTTCCTCGACGACCCAGTCCAGCCAGCCCGGGCGGCCCAGGCCGTGTTCGGGCCGCGGCGCCGTGGCCGGGCGGCGGAAGTAGTTCGCCCGCTCCCAGCCGAACTTGCTGCCGAACTCGGCGCCGCGCGCCGCCAGCCGGTCGTACAGCGGGCTGGTGCGCAGCGGGCGCACGGTCTCCAGTTCCTGGCGCGGCCAGCGCATCGCGTAGTGCAGGCCCAGCGTCTCGCCGGTGCGTTCGGCCAGCGCCTTGCGGTTGGCCATGAAGGGGCCGAAGCGGCGGATGTCGACGTCCCACAGGTCCATCGGCGCCTGGCCGTCCAGCACCCATTGCGCGATGAGCTGCCCCGCGCCGCCGCTGTTGGCGATGCCCGCCGAGTTGAAGCCGGCGCAGACGAAGAAGCCGCGCAGCTCGGGCGCTTCGCCGAGGATGAAGTTGCCGTCGGGCGTGAAGCTCTCGGGCCCGTTGAGCAGCATCTTCACCGGCGCCGTCTCCAGGCAGGGCGTGCGGTGGATGGCGTTGTTCATCAGGATCTCGAAGTGGTCCCAGTCCTCGGCCAGCAGCTGGAACTGGAAGTCGTTCGGGATCGGGTCCACTGTCCACGGCTTGGCCTTCGGTTCGAAGCCTCCCATCACGAGGCCGCCCACCTCTTCCTTGTAGTAGATGAGCCCGTCGGGGTCGCGCACCACCGGCATCGAGGGCAGCACGCCTTCGATGCGGTCGGTGACGATGTAGAAGTGCTCGGCCGGGAACAGCGGCACCGTCACGCCGGCCCGTGCGCCGAACTGGCGTGTCCACTGGCCGGCGCAGGCGACCAGCGCTTCGCATCGCACCTCGCCCTGCGTCGTCTGCACGCCGACGACGCGACCACGCTCGACGACGACGCCGGTGACCTCGACGCCTTCGATCAGCTTCGCGCCGCGCTGGCGCGCGCCCTTGGCGAGCGACATCGTCAGGTCGGCCGGGTTCGCCTTGCCGTCGCCCGGGATCCACATGCCGCCCTGCAGGTCGTCGGTGCGCAGCACGGGCACGCGCTCGCCCACCTCGCGCGGGTCGATGAGATGCACCTCGACGCCGAAGCTGCGCGCCAGCGCGGCCTGCTTCTGCAACACCTGCCAGCGTTCGGGCGTGCGCGCCACGTTGACGCTGCCGCAGCGCTTCCAGCCGGTGGCCAGGCCGGTCTCGGCCTCGAGCGTGCTGTAGAGCTCGATGCCGTACTTGGACATGCGCGTCATCGTGCGGTTGGGCCGCATCTGCCCCACCAGCCCGGCGGCATGCCAGGTGGTGCCGCAGGTGAGGCGGCCCTGCTCCAGCAGCAGGACGTCGCGCTCGCCGGCCTTCGCCAGGTGGTAGGCGGTGGAACAGCCGGCGATGCCGCCGCCGATGATGACGATGCGCGCGTGGGTGGGGAGCTGCATGCGCCGGAGGCTAGCGCATGCGTCCCTTCTTCAGCCTGCGGACTTCGCCGGAGCGCTCAGTCGAAGTGCAGCTTCGCGGCGACGCTGGCGTGGTCGCTCGGCCACAGGCCGCCGCGCCACGGCGGACGCGCCTTGTCGACCAGCCGGTCGCCCAGCAGCTTGACGGCGTTCACATGCGTCGGCGGCGTGAACGAGAAGATGAGGTCGATGCGCTCGTAGTAGGCCGGCAGCCGGTTGTCCAGCGCCTCGGCCTGGCAGCAGCTGTAGCCCGGGTCGTCCGGATGCTGCATCAGCCAGGCGTCGGTGAAGCCGCTGCCGGCGAACACCTGGTAGGGCGGGACCACCGGCAAGGGCAGCGGGCCGGGCAGCACCGGCGGATACGGCGGCACGGGAATCGTGTCGGCGGGGTCGGAGTTGAAGTCGCCGGTGACGATGACCTTGCGCAGTCCGTCCCAGGTGTTCAGCGCCATGCCCAGCAGTTCGTAGGCCTGGCCGACCTGCAGCAGCCGCGTCTCGGGCAGCGTGGGCGCCAGCAGGCGCTGTTCCAGGTGCGTGTTGAAGAGCCGGTAGGTCTGGCCGCGCACCGTCAGGTCGGCGGCCAGGAAGCCGCGCTCGATCGCGATCGGCCCCAGCGGCGTGGAAAACGGCGGCGGCGCGGTGTTGTAGTTGCAGCCCTGGTCCGACACCCGGCAGGCCGGCAGTGCGGAGAAGTCCACCGGAGCCGCGGTCACCGCCTTGCGCGCCAGGATCGCGTCGCGGTCGACCACCGTCAGCACCGCCGGCATGCCGTTGACCACGAAGGGCAGCGCCGGCACCGCCATGTTGGTCACGCGGCCGACGACGCGGTAGCGGCCTGCCAGCGCGGCCGCCGTGTCGGCCAGGTGATCGGTGAAGGCGCCGCGGATCGACGGGTCGTCGCAGCCCATGCCGGCCACCGGCGGCACGCCCGGGTAGGGCGCGCAGCCGAACTCGTAGGCTTCCTGCAGGCCCACCACGTCCGGGTTGCGATGCGCGATCAGCGTGGCCAGTGCCTGGGTCCGCTCGGCCGGCCGGGTGGCGGCGATGCCCCGCAGCGCGGTCACGACGGCGGCCGAGAAGGCGTCGGCGTCGAACGGCACGGCGGTCGCGGCGGCCAGCACCGGCGTCAGGTCCGCGCCCAGGTACTGGTTCTGCGTCATCACGTCGATCTCGGCCGCCTGGGCCAGGCCGGCGGCACACAGCAAGGCGACGGCGGACCGGCGGAAGATGCGCGGGCGGTTCATGGAGGGCTCCTCGTGCCCCGCGCGCGGCAGGTCGAACGCGACCCGGCGGCGCGCGCCGGGGAAGCGTCAGTGTGGGCCGGCCGCGGCCGCCGCCCATTGCGCCCACGCAACGCGGCGCCGGGCAGCGTCAGAGCGGTGCGAAGGCCAGCCCTTCGGTGTCGGCCACCAGCATCGAGTGGAACTGCAGGTGCGTCGCCGCGTACGAGGGGCGCGACTTCATCGTCGCCAGCCATCGCTGCACGTGCGGCCAGCGCGCGAAGTCCAGCCGCACCGCTTCGCCGACGGTGACGATGCCCAGGCCCAGGTAGTCGGCCAGCGTGACCTCGTCGCCGCAGACGTAGCGGCGGCGCGGGCCGATCACCTGCTCGTCCAGCACCGTCATCCAGCGCCGCAGGCGCGGGCGGCTGTCTTCAAGCATCGCGGCCAGCGCCGCGGCGCTGCGCGGCGCGGCGGCGGGCATCAGCTGCGGGTAGGCGAAGCCGTGGCAGAGGTCGCGCATCAGGTGGGTGGCGAACCAGTCCATGCGGTCGTTGACGCGCGCGCGCGCCGCCAGGTCGCGCGGGTAGGCGGGTGAGCCGGACTTCTCGGCCAGGTACTTCAGGATCGCCGACGCTTCGGCCAGCCGCAGGTCGCCGTCTTCGAGCAGCGGCACGTCCTGGCCGGGGGGGGGCGCGGCGAACGGGTCGACGAATTGCCATTCGATCGCGAGGCCGGCTTCGGCGGCGAACATCATGAGCGGGCGGCAGGCGGCGGAAACGGGGTGGTAGTGCAGCTTCATCGCGGGTTCTCCGTGGGGTGCGTGGGGCATGGCCGCACTCTAGGCAGCGCCGGCCGGCGCGCCATCGGCCGAAGGAGCCACGCCCGGCGGGCGGCGGCGGGCCATTGCGGCCAGAATGCGGGCCTCCGCCCCTGCCCCGGCCCGCTTCATGTCGCCCTCGCTCACCGACTTCCCGATCACGCACAAGTGGCCGCCGCGCCACCCCGAAAGGCTGCAGCTGTACTCGCTGCCCACGCCCAACGGCGTGAAGGTGTCGATCGCGCTGGAGGAGCTCGGGCTGCCCTACGAAGCGCACCGGGTGGAGTTCGCGCGCGACGAGCAGCTCTCGGCCGAGTTCCTCTCGCTCAACCCGAACAACAAGATCCCGGCCATCCTCGACCCCCAGGGTCCCGGCGGGCAGCCGCTGCCGCTGTGGGAGTCGGGCGCGATCCTGGTCTACCTGGCGGCCAAGACCGGCCGCCTGATGCCGCAGGACCTCTCTCAGCGCTACGAGACGCTGCAGTGGCTGATGTTCCAGATGGGCGGCGTCGGCCCCATGTTCGGCCAGGTGGGCTTCTTCCACAAGTTCGCCGGACGCGAATACGACGACAAGCGCCCGCGCGACCGCTACGTGGCCGAGTCGCGCCGCCTGCTGCGCGTGCTGGACCAGCGGCTGCAGGGGCGCGAGTGGCTGATGGGCGGCGACTACACGGTGGCCGACATCGCCGTCTTCCCCTGGGTGCGCAACCTGGTGGGCTTCTACGGCGCGGCCGACCTGGTGGGCTTCGGCGACTTCGCCAACGTGGCGCGCGCGCTCGAGACCTTCGTCGCGCGGCCGGCGGTGCAGCGCGGGCTCACGGTGCCGGCGCCCGCCTGAGCCCCGCCTTCAGTGCGGCTGGGCCTGGCCCCTGGGGGACTCGTCCAGCCCGGCCAGCTGCGAATGGCGGATGCGCGTGGCCGCCAGCGCGCCGGCCGATTCCAGGATCGGGTAGGCGATGGAGCAGATGTGCGAGTTGATGCGCTTCAACTCGCTGATCAGGTCCAGGTGCAGCGAACTGGTCTCGATGCTCTGCGCCGTGTTGTCCTGCAGCCGTGCGATGTGGTTGGCCGCGTACGCGTGCTCCAGGTCGCGGAAGGCGGCCTTCTCCTCCAGCAGCTTCTGCGCGTCGCGCACGTGGCCGTCGAGGAAGACGCTCATGCCCAGGCGCAGGTTGGCGAGCAGGCGCTCGTGCAGGTGGCAGATCTCGGCCATGCCGGCTTCGGAGAAGCTGCGCGCCTTGCGGATCTTCTTGTCCTCGATGTCCTGCACCACGCGTTCGATGATGTCGCCGATCTGCTCCATGTTGATCGTGAAGCTCACGATGTCGGTCCAGCGCCGGCCTTCGCGTTCGGAGAGCGCTTCGCGCGAGATCTGGGTCAGGTAGAACTTGATCGCCGAATAGAGCTCGTCGACCGTGTCGTCCATCTGGCGCAGGCGCTCGGCGAGCGCGAGGTCGTTGTTGCGCATCACCGGCAGGATGCCGCGCAGCATGGTCTCCACCACGTCGGCCTGGTGCAGCGCCTCGCGCGCGGCGCAGCTGATGGCGAGCGAGGGCGTGCCCAGCGCCACCGGGTCCAGGTGGCGCGGGCGGTCGCTGGGCGCCGGGGGCGGCGGCGGCAGCAGCCTTTCGACGAAGCGGCCGACGAGGCCGGTGAGGCCGATGAACAGCAGCGCGATCGCGACGTTGAAACCCAGGTGGAACAGCACCACCTGCTGCGGCACGCTGGGCACGTTGTCCTGCAGCACGACATGGGCTTCGGGCAGGAAGGGAACGGCCAGCATCGCCCCCACCGCCTTGAAGACGAAGTTGCCCATCGGCAGCCGCCGCACCTCGGCCGGCGACCCGCTGGTGGCCAGCAGCGCCAGCAGCCCGCTGCCCACGTTGGCGCCCAGCACCAGGCCCAGCGCCACGCTGGTGGGCACCATCGCCTGCGAAGCCAGCGTGGCGGTGAGCAGCACGATGGCCAGGCTGGAATACGACATCACGGTGAGCAGCGCGCCGACCACGATGTCCAGCAGCGTCTCGTTGGGCAGCGCGACCAGCAGCGCGCGCACCGCGGGCGATTCGGTCAGCGGCTTGGTCGCCCCCACGATCAGCTGCAGCGCCAGCGTGATGAGCCCCAGGCCGATGAGCACCCGGCCGACGCGCCCCACCTGCGTGTTCTGGCGCGGGATGAACAGCGCCACGCCGCTGAAGATGAGCAGCGGCGACAGCCACGAAAGGTCGAACGAGAACACCACCGCCATCAGCGCGGTGCCGACGTCGGCGCCCAGCATGGCGGCGAGCGCGGCGCTGCTTTCCACCAGCCCCTTGCCGACGAAGCTGGCCACGATCAGGCAGGTGGCGGTGCTGGACTGCACCAGGCTGGTGACCCCCAGCCCCGCCGCGGCGGCCGCGAAGCGGTTGCCGAAGCTGGCCTGGAGCACGCCGCGCAGGTTCTCGCCGAACACGCGCAGCATGCCGGTGCGCACGATGTGCGTGCCCCACACGAGCAGGGCAATGGCCGCCAGGAGATTGAGAAGATGGATCACGGAGAGCGGACCATCTTAGGACGGCGCCTCACCAGGGCAGTGAGTAGGTCTTCACGTTCGTGAATACCTTGCAGCATTCCTGCACCCCTTCCTTGACCCCCGTGCCGGAGTCCTTGATGCCGCCGAACGGCGTGACCTCGAGCCGGTAGCCCGGCACTTCCCACACGTTGACCGAGCCCACGTTCAACTCGCGCACGAATCGCATGATGTCGTCGAGCCGGTTGGTGCAGACGCCGGACGACAGGCCGTAGGCGGTGGAGTTGACCTGCCGGATGGCGTCGTCCACGTCCTTGAAGGTGATCACGGGCGAGACCGGGCCGAAGGTTTCCTCGCGCACGACTTCCATCTCGCCGCGCACGCGGTCCACCAGCGTGGGCGAATACGAAGCGCCTTCGCGCCGGTTGCCGTGCAGCAGGCGCGCGCCCTGCGCCACCGCGTCGTCGACGCGGCGCTCGAACAGGCTGGCCGCGCCGACGTCGATCACGGTGCCCATGTCCACCTTGGGGTCCAGCGGGTCGCCGTAGTTCCAGTTGCGCGTGCGCTCCAGCAGCGCCTGGGTGAAGGGCTCGGCGATGCGCTCGTGGACGAAGATGCGCTTGACCGCCGTGCAGCGCTGGCCCGAGTTCTTGTACGAGCCCGCCGCCGCCAGGTCGGCCGCCTTGCCGATGTCGGCGTCGTCCATCACCACCAGCGGGTCGTTGCCGCCGAGCTCGAGGATCTGCCGCTTGTAGACCGCCTTGGCGGCGATGTACTTGCCGATGGGCACGCCGCCGGTGAAGGTGACGATGTCGACGTCCGGGTGGGTGAGCATTTCGTCGGCGATCTCGCGCGGGTCGCCCGTGATGACCGAGAGCATCGGCGGCGGCAGCCCGGCTTCGTAGAGCACGTCGGCCAGCGCGATGGCCGCCAGCGGCGTCTTCTCGGTGGGCTTCAACACCATGCGGTTGTTGGTGGCGACAGAAGGCGCCACCTTGTGGATCACCTGGTTCAACGGGTGGTTGAAGGGCGTGATGGCCGAGATGACGCCCATCATCGGCTCGCGCATCGTGTGCACGCGCCGGCTCTTGCCGTGGTGCGTGAGGTCGCAGGCGAAGCTCTGGCCGTCGTCCACCAGGGCCTGCTGGGCCGCGAACAGCAGCACGTCGGAAGCACGGCCCACCTCGTAGAGCGTGTCCTTGATGCACAGGCCCGATTCCAGCGTGATGAGCCGCGCCAGCTCTTCGCGGCGGGCGGCGATGAGGTCGCCCGCCTTCATCAGGATCTTGTAGCGCTCGTGGCGCGTGAGCACCGGCTTGTATTCGCGTGCGATCTTGAACGCGCGCCGCACGTCTTCGACGCTGGCCTTGGGCACGGTGGCGACCACCTCGCCGGTCCAGGGGTAGCGGATCTCGATCGTGCGGTCGGTGCGCACCTTGTCGCCGGCGATGCGCATCGCCTCCTGGCGCGGGGTGTCGACGACGGAAGCGCGGGTGCTCATGCGGTTCTCCTTCAGGATTCCTCGGCGAGGCACTGGTCCAGGATGTCCAGCGCGGCGTGCATCTGTGCGGGCGTGGTCACGAGCGGCGGCGTCAGCGTGAGCACGTTGCCCATGGTGGTCTTGAACGAGAGCCCGCGCGAGAGGGCGCGGTAGAGCACGCGCTCGGCGGCGGCGCGCGCGGGGCGGCGGCTGGCGCGGTCTTCCACCAGCTCCAGCCCCAGCAGCAGGCCGCGGCCGCGCACGTCGCCCACGAGCGCATGGCGGCGCCTCATCTCGTGCAGCCGCTCCAGGGCCAGCGCGCCGACGCGGGCGGCGTTCTCGACCAGCCCTTCGCGCTCGATCACCTCCAGCGTCGCCAACGCCGCCGCGGCGCTGACCGGGTTCTTCTCGTGCGTGTAGTGGCCGAGCGCGAACTCGCCCGCCACGTTGAGGTCGGCGCGCGCGATGCAGGCCGCCATCGGCAGCACGCCGCCGCCCAGCGCCTTGCCCAGCACCACGATGTCGGGCGTGGCGGCGTCGTGCTCGGCGGCGAAGAAGCGGCCGGTCTTGCCCAGGCCGGTGGGGATCTCGTCGAAGATCAGCAGCGTGCCGTGCGCGCGGCAGGCTTCCTGCACCGCGGCCCAGTAACCCGGCGGCGGCACGTAGGGCACGGCGCGCGCCGGCTCGGCCACCACCGCGGCCACGTCGCCTTCGCGTTCCAGCACGTAGCGCACCATCGCCGCGCAGGCGAGGCGGCAGCGTTCCAGGTCGGGCTGTCCCTGTTCGTTCACCGGATGGCCGTAGGCGCAGCGGTAGCAGCCGAAGGGCGCCACGTGTTCGCTGCCGGGCAGGAGCGGCCCCAGCCGGCCGCCGCGGAACAGCGACTCGCCACCCACGCTGCTGGCGCCGAAGCCGGCACCGTGGAAGCTGTCCCAGAAGCTCAGCGTCTTGAAGCGGCCGGTGGCGGCGCGCGCCAGCTTGAGCGCCACTTCCACCGCGTCGCTGCCGCCGGTGGTGAAGAGCAGCCGGCCGGGCTGGCCGGTGAGGCCCTTGAAGCGCTCGCTCAGGCGTTCGGCCAGTTCCACCGCGCGCAGCGGCGCGAAGCGGCGCGGCGCGAACGAGAGTTCGTCCAGTTGCCGCTTCACCGCCGCCAGCAGTTCCGGGTGGCCGTGCCCCAGGTGGTGCACGTTGTTGCCGTGGAAGTCCATGTAGCGGCGGCCGGCCAGGTCCTCGATCCACAGCCCTTCGGCACGCGCGATCGGCGCCAGGCAGGGCGTGGACACGCTTTGGTGCAGGAAGACCGCGGCGTCGCGCGCCAGCAGCGCGCGGCTGGCGTCGTCGAGATGCGCGTGCTGCCAGGCGGCGCGCTCGGGCGTGCCGTTGACGTCGCCTTCGCTCTGGCTCGGTTGCATCACGCGGCGGCGCGCGCGATGCGGCCGCGCACCCAGGCCGAGAAGAGTTCGGCCACGATGACGATGGCCACGATGGTGAGGATGATCGCGCTCACCTGGCGCGACTGCAGCGTCTGCACGCTTTCGCGCAGGTGGTGGCCCATGCCGCCGGCACCGAAGAAGCCGACCACGGTGCTGGCGCGGAACACCACGTCCCAGGTGTAGATGCCGATGCCGGCCCAGGCCACGCGCACCTGCGGCAGCACCGCGTAGACGAAGGTCTGCAGGTGGCCGGCGCCGGTGGCGCGCACCGCTTCCACCGGGCCCTTGCGGATGGCCTCGATCGCCTCGGCCATCAGCTTGCCGCCGAAGCCGATGCAGAACAGCGTCATCGCCAGCGTGCCCGGCAGCATGCCGAAGCCGACCACCGCCACCAGCACGATGGTCCAGATCATCTCGTGCACCGAGCGGCAGGCCATCACCACCAGCCGGCACACCGGGTACAGCACGCGCCGGCTGGGCGTCATGTTGTAGGAGGCGAACCAGGCCAGCGGCACCGCGACCAGCAGGCCCAGCACCGTGGCCACGTACGACATCTGGAAGGTGTCGATCACGGCGTTGACGAAGTCGCGCTGGGTCACGTAGCCCCAGTCGGGCGGCCAGTAGCGGCGCGAGAGCACGTCGCCGATGCGGCCGAAGAGGCCCGGCAGGCGCTCCAGGTCGATGTTGAGCACCTCGAGCGCCCAGCTCACGCCCCACAGCGCCGCCAGCAGCAGCACCGGCGGCAGCAGGCTGCCGGGGAAGCGCCAGCGCCTCCACTGCGGCAGGGCCTTGGCGGTGGCGCTCATCTCAGGTCACCTTGCGGCGCGCCCAGGCCGAGAAGACCTCGCCCAGCACGATGAGCAGCAGGATCACGAAGATCACCGACGCGATGCCGCCGTAGTTGTAGGCCGCCATCTGCCGGTGCAGCGCCAGCCCCAGGCCGCCGGCGCCGACCAGGCCCATGATGGTGGAGCGGCGGATGTTGACGTCCCATTCGAAGATCACGTTGCCCACCACCACCGGCAGCACCTGCGGCACGATGCCGAACATCAGCACCTGGAAGCGGTTGGCGCCGAGGGCGCGCATGGCCTCCACCGGGCCGGGGTTCACGTCCTCGATCGCCTCGGCCACCGTCTTGCTGATGAAACCGATCGAGCGCACCGCCATCGCCAGCACGCCGGCCAGCGCGCCCAGGCCGACCGCGGCCACGAACACGAGGCCCCACACCACTTCGTGCACCGAACGCGACAGCGTCATCAGCACGCGCCCGCCGAGGTAGGTGAAGCGCCCCAGCGGCGAGATGTTCGAGGCACCCAGCCAGGCCACCGGAATCGCCATCAGCGAACCCAGCAGGGTGGCGATGGTGGCCATCAGCACCGTCTCCAGCGCCGGCGCCCACAGCTCGGGCAGGATGGAGGCGTCGAAGTCGATGAAGCGCAGCGCCGCCTTCCACACGCCGGCGGCCGTGATGCGCGTCCAGTCGGTGTCGCCGACGACGATGGCTTCCACGCTCCAGGCCACGAGCAGCACGATGAGCCCGTTGCGCAGCAGCCGGCGCCCGCGGGCGCGGCGGCGCGACGCGTCCAGCTGCGCGATGCGGTCGGCGTGCGAGGCACCCGCTTCCAGCACGGCGGCCACGGTCAGAGCACCTCCATCGCGTAGATGTCGGCCAGCGCGTGCTTGTCGACGCTGGAAGGCGGGCCGTCGAACTTCTTGCAGCCGTCCTGCAGGCCGATCACGCGGTCGCAGAATTCCAGCGCCAGGTCCACGTCGTGGATGTTGCACAGCACCGGCACCTGGAACTCGCGTGCGATGCCGCGGATCATGCCCATCACCTCGCGCGCGATCTTCGGGTCCAGCGCCGAGGTGGGTTCGTCCACCAGCAGCAGCTTGGGCGCCTGGATCAGCGCGCGCGCGATGCCCACGCGCTGGCGCTGGCCGCCGGAGAGCGCGTCGGCGCGCTTGTCCAGGTGGTCGATCAGGCCCACGCGGTCGAGCAGGCGCACCGCCTCGGCGATGTCTTCGCGAGAATACAGGCGCAGCAGGCTGCGCAGGTTGCCCAGGTAACCCAGGCGGCCGGTGAGCACGTTGTCGATCACGCTCAGGCGGTCGATCAGGTTGAACTCCTGGAAGATCATCCCGATGTTGCGCCGCTGGCGCCGCATGGCCGCTTCGTCCAGCGCCAGCAGGTCGGTGCCGAAGAAGCGCACCTGCCCGCTGGTGGGCTCCACCAGCCGGTTGATGCAGCGGATGAGCGTGGACTTGCCGGCGCCGCTGGGGCCGATGATGGCGAGGAAGTCCTCCGGCCCGACGTCGAAGCTCACGCCCTTGAGCACTTCCTTGCCCGAGGCGTAGCTCACCCGCAGGTCGCGCACCTCCAGCACCGGGGCGGCCTTCGGTTTCAGCACGGCGCTCATCGCGTGCGGCTTCAGTTGCCGGCGGCCTGGCGGACGATGTCGTAGTCGCTGTCGACCATCTTGACCACCTTCTCCGACTTCACGTTGGCCAGGTACTTGCGGCCGTCCTCGTTCTGGTCGACGGACATGAAGGTGGCGGCGATCTTGGCCTTCAGTTCGTCGCAGATGGTGTTGCGGTAGACGAAGGGGTCCTGCGGGATCAGCGGCGAAGACCAGAGGATGTTGAAGTCCTCCAGCTTCACCTTGCCGGCGTTCACGGTCTCCATGAAGCGGTGCGTGGCCACGAAGGCGGCGTCGACCTTGCCTTCGGAAACCGAGATCGACGACAGGTCGTGGCCGCCGGAGTACACCACCTTGCTGAAGTAGCTCTTCAGCGGCGGGATCCCGGCCGCCTTCGGGAACACCACCTCGGGCACCAGGCCGCCGCTGGTGCTGGCCGGGTCCACCAGCGCCAGCACCGCGCCCTTGAGCGAGGCGACGTCGGTGAACTTGCTGCCCTTCTTCGTGATGAGCACCGACTTGTAGCCGGGGCCGGCTTCCTGGATGCCGTTCTTCAGCCGCGAATAGGTGCCGAAGACCTCGATCGTCGGGTCCTGCTTGCGCGCGATCACGTAGGCCTCGGGCCCGAGCACGGCCACGTCGACCCACTTGCCCATCAGCGCTTCCACCACCGACGAGTACGAGGTCGGCATGTAGAACTCGATCTTCTTGCCCGTGTTCTTGGACAGCTGGTCCAGGATGGGCTTGTAGTAGCCCAGCTCGCGCACGCTGTCCTGCGTGGGGACGAGCGAGAACTTCAGCACCTTGGGGTCTTCGCACTTCTGCGCGAAGGCCGGCGCCACCGCCATTGCCGCGCCCAGCAGGGCGGCGGCCACACCTCGAATCCAGTCAGCGAACATGCTTGCAGTCTCCTAGTGGTGTTGTCGAACGGGAAAGCGACGAACGGACGCTAGGGCACGATGGCGGCCCTCAGCACCTTGCGGTCCTCGGCATCCCTCATGGCCTGGCCCACGCGGTCCAGGCCGTAGACGCCGTCCACCAGTTCCTTGAAGGGGAATCGGTGGCGGTTGACGGTGACGAAGTCCAGCGCCTCGATGAGGTGGCGCGGGTGGTAGTTGTGCACCCCGCGCAGCGTGATGAGCTTGCGCAGGATCTGGTTCACGTCGAGCTTGACGAAACTGTCGGGGTTGACCACGCCGCCCAGCACGTAGTGGCCGCCGGTGCGCAGCATCTGGATGCCCGAGGGGATGACCTCCGGGTAGCCGCAGACCTCGATCACCGCGTCGGCGCCTTCGGGCCGGCACAGCGCGCGCACCTGCTTGACCAGCGCCGCCTCGTCCTGCGCGGCAGGGTCGAAGACATGGTCGCAGCCGAACTTCAGGCCCAGCGCGCGCCGCGCCGGCACGCCGTCGATGCCGATCACGAGCCGCGCGCCGCGCGCCTTGGCGAGCGCCGCCGCGTACAGCCCCAGCAGTCCCAGGCCCTGCACCACCACCGCGTCGCCCATGCGGATCTCGGCCTTTTCGGTCACGCACACCACGGTGGCCACGCCGCAGTTCACCGGCGTCGCCTCGGCGTCGCTCAGTTCGTCGGGCAGGCGCAGGATCCAGGAGCGCGGCACGATGTAGCAGTACTGGCCGAAGCCGCCGTGATGGTGCGGCTCGGTGGTGACGGCCATGTGACCGTACTTGTCGACGCCGGGGCTCTTCTGCGGCAGGTCGAGCACCTCGGTGTAGTAGTTGTCGCCGGGGATGAAGTACTCGCTCCAGGTGATGCGGTCGCCTTCGCGCAGCGGGTCGCCGCGCATGTCCTTGGAAACGCCTTCGCCCAGCGCGACGATGGTGCCGATGATCTCGTGCCCCAGCACGCCTGGCGTCGGGTTCGGCCGGTGGCCCAGGTAGCTGTGGATGTCCGACCGGCAGATGGTGCACATGCGCACCTTGACCAGCACCTCGCCCGGCCGCGGGTCGCGGATCGGGAACAAACGCAGCTCGAACGGCGCGTTCGGGCGGTCGTAGACGGCCACCAGGCCTTCGGTCGGCTTCATCGCGGCCTCACAGCGTTCCGTTGATGGCGTAGTCGAAGATCTGCCAGCTCTTGAGCTGCTCGCCGGCCGCCTTCAGCCGGTAGGCGGCGTTGAGCGGCCGGTTCACGATGAAGGGCACCTTGGCTTCGGAGACGCCGCCGTGGGTGCGCAGGCGGTGGCCCTTGAGGCCGGAGAGGTCGTGGTTGGCGGCCGAGCCGCCGATGCACACGTCGTGGCGCGACACCACCGCGACGTCGGCCTCGCGGTCGGGCGGCATCTCGAACATGCGGCAGGCGGTTTCCTTGTCGAGCGCCATCTCGATGCCCTCGATGCCGCCGATGTGCTCGATGATCTGGCGCGCCGTGACCTTGCCGCGCGACCACACGCGCACGAAGCCGCCCAGGGCGCCGTGGTGGGCGACGAAGGCGTCGGTGATGGGGCAGATGACGATGGTCTCGTCACGCCCGAACTTCGCGTCCAGGATGTCCTGCAGCCAGATCACGTTCGGCTCGCCGGCGGCGTTGCTCTTGTCGTTCATGCCGTGGTCGGCGGTCAGCGCCACGGTCACGTCCTCGGCCATCAGGCGGCCCACGCAGTCGTCGAGCTTGCGGTAGAAGGTGCGCGCGCCCTCCTCTTCCGGCGCCCACTTGTGCTGCACCCAGTCGGTGAGCGAGAGGTACAGCAGGTCCGGCCGGCGCTCGCGCAGCAGCTTGATGCCGGCTTCCAGCACGAAGAGCGAGAGCTCCATCGAGTACATGCCGGGCTTTTCCATGCCCAGCCATTCGAGCGCGTTCTCGATGCCGTTCTCGGCCAGCGTGCACTTCTCGACGAACTCGGTCGAGAACGAGACATGGCCGCCGGAGACGTCCAGCCCCTTGGCCAGCTGCTTGCGCAACTTGTCCTTGGCGGTGATGGAGACCACCTTGGCGCCGGCCTGCGCGAACTTCGTGACGATGCTGTCGCCGCGCAGCAGTTCCGGGCCGGTCATCACCACCGGCTGCCAGGTGGCGGTGTCGAGGTAGAAGTTGCCCGAGATGCCGTGCTTCGCCGTCGGCGTGCCGGTGATGATGGACATGTTGTTCGGGCAGGTGAACGAAGGCATCGAGCCGTCGGCCACCGCGGCGAAGCCTTCGCTGACGCAGCGCGCGATGTTCGGGATGCTGCCGTCGTGCAGGAAGCGGCGCAGGTAGGCGGGGTCGCCGCCGTCGATGCACACCACCACCACCGGGCGCAGCGGCCAGCGGTACGTGGTGCCGTTCACTTCCACGGGGCTTCGGGTCGGGCTCATGGGGCAGGCGGCCTTTCGGGAGTCAGGGTGAAGGTCGGGATTCAGGTCCGCGGCGGCGTGGCGGCCAGCGCGGCGTGCAGGCGGGTGCGGCTGACCAGCACGTGCTCGACGAGCAGCTTCTCGGCGCGTTTCTCGTCGCGCGCCGCCACCGCCTCGACGATGGCTTCGTGCTCGCGCGTGGACAGCGGAATGTTCTCGACGCTGCGCGCGATGGTGGCGCGGCGGTACAGGTCGAGCTGGTTGACCACGCCCCGGTAGTTGGCCAGCAGCGCGTTGTTGCGCGCCGCGCGCGCCAGCAGCTCGTGGAACTCGACGTTGAGGACGAAGTAGTCCTCGGCCCGGCGCGCCTTCTGCAGCTGGTGCATGCGGCGCACGACGCCGCGCAGCTGCTCGATCTCGTCGATCGAGATGCGGCGCGCCGCCAGCCGGCCGATCAGGCCTTCGAGCGCGGCGCGCACCTCGTAGAACTCGTCGGCCTCCTCCAGCGAGACCTGGCGCACGAAGACGCCGCGGTTCTTCTCGACCCGCACCAGGCCGGCCTGGCTGAGCGCGCGGAAGGCCTCGCGCACCGGCCCGCGCGAGACACCCAGCGCGCCGGCCACGTCCACTTCATTGAGCTTGGCGCCGGCGGCGATCTCGCCGCTGACGATGCGGCGCTCCAGCTCCTGCTGCGCCAGCGTGGCCAGCGAATGCTCGCGCAGCATCTCGAGGGCCTGCGCGGCGGCGGCGGGCATCCGGTGGCTGGATTCGGCAGGCATGCGGCGGATCCTAGGTCGGGAGACTGAAGATTGTCAACAAAATGCAAAACCGGAGGTCTTCAGGGACCGCCGGCGTCGTCCACGAAGCGCACGCCCCGGGTCTGCGCACGCAGCCGCGGGTCGTTCGATCGCACGGTGAGCGGCCGGCCCTCCAGCGCTTCCAGGCAGCGCTCCAGCGTCTCGTCCTCCAGCCGCTGCATCGCCTCGTGCGTATAGAACGTGAGGTGCGGCCACAGCAGCACGTTGTCCATCGCGTAGAGCGGCGAGAGCGGGTGGCCCTGGTGCGCCAGCGGCTCGCGGCCGTAGACGTCGAGCGCGGCGCCGGCCAGGCGGCCGGCCTGCAATGCCTGCAGCAGCGCCGCTTCGTCGACGATCTCGCCGCGCGAGACGTTCACGAGCACGGCCGAAGGCTTCATGCAGGCCAGTTCGCGCGCGCCCAGCAGGCCGCGCGTCTCGCCGTTCAGCACGCAGTGGATGCTGACCGCGTCGCATTGCGCCAGCATGGCGCCCAGGTCGTCGTGCCACTGCACGCCCGGCGGCGCGGCGGCGCGGTCGGCGTTCGGGTCGCAGGCCAGCACCTTCATGCGGAAGGCACCCGCCATGCGCACCACGTTGCGCCCGATGCGGCCCAGCCCCACCAGCCCCAGCGTGCGCCCGGCCAGGTCGTGCGCCAGCCATTCCTGCTGCGGCCAGACCCAGCCTTCGCGCTGCATCGCGGCCTGGATGGGCTTGAAGCGCTTGAACAGCGCCATCAGCAGCGCGAAGGCGCCTTCGGCCACTGTCTCTTCCGCATAGGCCGGCACGTTGACCACCGGCACGCCGTGGGCACGCGCGGCGTCGAGGTCGATGGCGTCGATGCCCACGCCGTACTTCACCACCGCTTTCAGCCGCGTGGCGGACTCGAACACGCGCGCCGGGATGCGGGCGTAGCACATCAGCAGCAGGTCGGCGTCGGCCACCTCGGCCACCAGCCGGTCCTCCGGCGTGCCGTCGGGCAGCACGACGAGGTCGGCACCCATTTCGCGCAGCCGTGCATCGACGCGGCGCATCTCGAGTTCGCGGTCGGTGCGCACGACCTTGAAGCGTTGCGGCAGGGCCATCGGTCGGATCCTCCTTCGGTCAACTCAGGCGCAGGGCGACGACGCCGGCCACGATGACCGCCGCGCCGGCGATGCGCTGCAACCCGAAGCGCTCCTTCAGCACCAGCACCGACAGCGCGGTGGCGAAGAGCACCGAGGTCTCGCGCATCGCGGACACCGCGGCCACCGGGGCGCGCGTCATCGCCCACAGCGCGATGCCGTACGAACCCAGCGAGGCCAGCCCGCCCAGCGTGGCGAGCGCCCAGCGCGAGCGCGCGTAGGCCAGGATGCGGCGCCGACCCTCGGCGTTGCGGCGCGCCACCACCAGCGCCGGGTAGGGAAAACCGTCGAGCACGAACAGCAGCACCACGTAGCCGGCCGCCGAGCCGCCGGCGCGGGTGGCGGCGCGCACGCCCTGGCCGTCGACGAAGGTGTAGCCGGCGATGACGCAGGCGTTGGCTAGCGCGTAGGCGATCGCCCGCCCGTGGTGCAGCGCCTCGCCCGGACGCGCCAGGCCGACCAGCATGACGCCGCTGGTGATGCCGGCCACCCCCAGCCAGGCCAGCGGGCTGAGCGTTTCGCCCAGCACCGCCGAGCTGCCCAGCGCCACCAGCATGGGCGCGCTGCCGCGCATGATGGGGTAGGTGGTGCCGAGGTCGCCGTGCTGGTAGGCGCCGTTGAGCGTCAGGTAGTAGGCGATGTGGATGACGAGCGAGGCGCCGACGAAGGGCCAGGCGGCCGCCGGGGGTGGCCCCAGCACGGCCAGCATCGGCAGCGCCACCAGCGCCCCCAGGAAGTGCACCAGCGCGAGATCGAGTTCCTTGTCGCCGCTGGACTTGACGAGCGCGTTCCAGCTGGCGTGCAGCAGGGCGCCCAGGAGGACGGCGAAGACGACCGTCGTCTCCATGGCCGGCGATTGAAGCGGAGCCGACTGGAATTGTCAACAATCTGCAGACTGAGGTTCCTCCCGTTGACAGCGCCGAGCCCGGGCGCGCACGATCCTTGCGAGTCGCGGCCCCCGAGCGGCCTGTCATCGTCCCGACGCGCGGGGCGGCCAGACTGCCGGGCCGGCCCCGCGGGCCGCCGCCCCTTCCAAAGGAGAACCTCACCATGCGCATGTTCAGCCTTCCCCTTGCCGGCCTGGCGCTCGCCCTCGCGGCCGCCCCCGCCCTGGCGCAGAAGACCACGCTGCTGGTCTACACCGCGCTCGAGACCGACCAGATCAAGGCCTACCAGGAAGGCTTCAACAAGGTCGAGCCCAACATCGAGATCAAGTGGGTGCGCGACAGCACCGGCGTCATCACCGCCAAGCTGCTGGCCGAGAAGGCCAATCCGCAGGCCGACGTGGTGATGGGCGTGGCCGCCAGCAGCCTGGCGCTGCTGGACAAGAACGGCATGCTGGAGCCGTACAAGCCCATCAACGCCGACGCGCTGATGAGCCAGTACGTCGACAAGAAGAAGCCGCCGGCCTGGTTCGGCATGGACGTGTGGGGCGCCACCGTCTGCTTCAACACCGTGGAAGCGCAGAAGAAGGGCATCCCCAAGCCCGAGACCTGGAAGGACCTCACCAAGCCGGCCTACAAGGGCCAGATCGTGATGCCCAACCCGGCCTCGTCGGGCACCGGCTACTTCGACGTCGTGGCCTGGCTCACGCTGTGGGGCGACAAGAACGGCGCGGGCGACGGCTGGAAGTTCATGGACGCGCTGCACCAGAACATCGCCCAGTACACCCATTCGGGCAGCAAGCCCTGCAACATGGCCGCCAGCGGCGAATACGTGGTCGGCATCTCGTTCGAGTACCGCGCCAACACCAACAAGGCCAAGGGCGCGCCGATCGACCTGGTGTTCCCGAAGGAAGGCCTGGGCTGGGACCTGGAGGCCTTCGGCATCCACAAGGGCACCAAGAACCTGGCCGCCGCGAAGAAGCTGGCCGACTGGGCTTCGAGCAAGGACGCGATGCTGCTGTACGGCAAGAACTTCGCCATCACCGCGCAGCCGGGCGTGGCCGCGCCGCTGGCCAACGTGCCCAAGGACTACGAGGCGCGCCTGGTGAAGATGGACTTCGGCTGGTCGGCCGAGAACCGCGAGCGCATCCTGGCCGAGTGGACCAAGCGCTACGACTCGAAGTCCGAACCGAAGAAGTAAGCCGAAGCTTCGTGTCGGCCTTCCTGCGCCTGCAAGGCATCGTCAAGCGTTTCGGCGGGTTCACGGCGCTCAAGGGCATCGACCTCGGCATCGAGAAGGGCGAGTTCGTCTGCTTCCTCGGACCTTCGGGCTGCGGCAAGACCACGCTGCTGCGCATCGTGGCGGGGCTGGAGGCGCAGAGCGAAGGCACGCTCTCGCTGGCCGGGCGCGACATCTCGCGCGCCCCGCCTTCGCAGCGCGACTACGGCATCGTCTTCCAGAGCTACGCCCTCTTCCCCAACCTGACGGTGGCCGAGAACGTGGCCTACGGCCTGGTCAACCGCAAGGTTGGCCGCGCCGAGGCCGCCGCGCGCGTGACCGAACTGCTGGGCCTGGTGGGCCTGCCGGGCAGCGAGAAGAAGTACCCGGCGCAGCTTTCGGGCGGCCAGCAGCAGCGCATCGCGCTCGCGCGCGCGCTGGCCACGAAGCCGGGCCTGCTGCTGCTGGACGAACCGCTCTCGGCGCTGGACGCCATCGTGCGGCTGCACCTGCGGCAGGAGATCCGCAGCCTGCAGCGCAAGCTGGGCGTGACCACCATCATGGTGACGCACGACCAGGAAGAGGCGCTCTCGGTGGCCGACCGCATCGTGGTGATGAACCACGGCGCCATCGAGCAGGTGGGCACGCCGCTGGAGGTGTACCGCGACCCGGCTTCGCCCTTCGTGGCCGATTTCGTCGGCCGCATCAACGTGCTGCCGGCCACGCTGGAAGCCGGCGGGCGGGTGCGCATCGGCAACACCGCCTTCGCCTGCCCGCACGAACGCGCCGCCGGCCAGGCGGTGAAGATCTACCTGCGGCCCGAAGACGTGCTGGCGCGCCCGATCTCGCCCGGTGACGCCAACGTCTTCGACGCCACGATCGAGAAGATCGAGTTCCTGGGCTCCTACTGCCTGGTGCGGGTGGCCAGCCCGGCGCTGGGCGAGCACAAGCTCACCGTCTACCTCTCGCTCAACTTCCTGGCCGAACAGCAGCTGGAACCCGGCGGCCGGCTGCCGCTGAAGCTGCTGCCGGAGCGCATGCGGGTGTTCGAGCAATGAGCTCGGCCTCGGCGACGCTCACGCTGCGCGCCACCGCGATCGACCGCATCGCCCACCTGGGCCTGGTCTTCGTCGCCTTCATGCTGCTGGCCTTCATGGCGGCACCGCTGTTCGCCATCCTGCAGCAGTCGGTGCAGGATTCGAAGGGCGGCTTCGTCGGCCTCGCCAACTTCGCCAGCTACCTGCAGAGCCCGGCGCTGCTGGCTTCGCTGTGGAACAGCCTGTGGGTGGCGGTGGTGGTCACGCTCGTCACGCTGCCGGCGGCCTTCGTCTTCGCCTACGCGCTCACGCGCAGCCGCATGCGCTGGAAGCCGGTGTACCGCGGCATCACGCTCATTCCGCTGCTGGCACCTTCGCTGCTGCCGGCCATCTCGCTCATCTACTGGTTCGGCAACCAGGGCGTGCTGAAGGGCCGCTTCGGGCTGGACAGCATCTACGGCGCGCCGGGCATCGTGATCGCCGAGGTGTTCGCGGTCTTCCCGCACGCGCTGATGATCCTCGTCACCGCGCTCGCCAATGCCGACGCACGCCTGTACGAGGCCGCCGATTCCATGGGCACGAGCCTGGCGCGCCGCTTCTTCACCGTGACGCTGCCGGGCGCCAAGTACGGCCTCATCTCGGCGGCGCTGGTGGTGTTCACCCTCGTCGTCACCGACTTCGGCATCCCGAAGGTGATCGGCGGCAACTTCAACGTGCTGGCCACCGACGTGTTCAAGCTCGTCATCGGCCAGCAGGACTTCCAGCGCGGCGCGGTGGTGGCGCTGCTGCTGCTGGCGCCGGCGCTGCTGACCTTCGGCGTCGACCGGCTGGTGGCGGCGAAGCAGACCTCGGCCCTTTCGGCGCGCGCCGTGCCCTACCGGCCCAAGCGCGTGCCCTGGTTCGACCGCCTGATGACGGGCTATTGCGCCCTCGTCGCCTTCCTGATGCTGGCGATGCTGGGCATGGCGGTCTTCGCCAGCTTCGCCAGCTTCTGGCCCTACAACCTGGCGCCCAGCCTGCGCCACTACCACATGGGCCTGGTCGACGCCGAGGTGGGCGAAGGCTTCGTCAACAGCCTCACCATGGCCGCCGGCAGCGCGGTGTTCGGCACCGCGCTCGTGTTCGTCGGCGCCTACCTGCTGGAGAAGACCCAGGGTGCCGGCCCGCTGCGCAGCCTGGTGCGCCTGCTGGCGATGATGCCGATGGCGGTGCCCGGCCTGGTGCTGGGCCTGGGCATGATCTTCTTCTTCAACGCGCCTTCGAACCCGCTCAACTTCCTGTACCGCACGATGGCGCTGCTGACGCTGTGCACCATCGTCCACTTCTACACCACCGGCCACCTGACGGCGGTGACGGCGCTGAAGTCGCTCGACGCCGAGTTCGAGTCGGTGAGCGCTTCGCTCAAGGTGCCGTTCTTCAAGACCTTCTGGCGCGTGACGCTGCCCATCTGCACGCCGGTGCTGGTGGACATTGCGCGCTACTTCTTCGTCAACGCCATGACCACGATCTCCGCCGTGGTCTTCCTCTACTCGCCCGAGACCAAGGTGGCCTCGATCGCCATCCTCAACCTCGACGAAGCCGGCGAGACCGGCGCCGCGGCGGCGATGGCGGTGATGATCGTCGCCGCCTCGGCGCTGGCGACGTTCGCGTTCTGGCTGCTGTCGCGGCTGGTGGAGCGGAGGACGCAGGCGTGGAGGCAGGAGTGATGGGGATCGTGCGCAGGGCCAGCGCGCGTCGCGGCAGGCGGCACCCGCCCGTGGCGAAGGGTTCGGCGGTCGGCGCTGCGCGCCGACTC
>CAYVXO010000062.1:0-26599 GCA_964454485.1 uncultured Rubrivivax sp. | reverse complement strand
GCCGATCCTGATCCAGGTGTTCTTCAACTCGGCGCTGGCCTACTGGCTCAACCGACGGCTCGGCGAGTCCCACAGCGTGGCGTGCCCGTCTGCGCTGATCGGCGCGAGCAACTTCTTCGAGCTGGCGGTGGCCGCGGCGATCAGCCTGTTCGGCTTCGAGTCGGGCGCGGCCCTGGCCACTGTGGTGGGTGTCTTGATTGAGGTGCCGGTGATGCTGCTGGTAGTGCGCATAGTCAACCGCAGCAAGGGGTGGTACGAGGCAGGGTTAGAGGCCTGAACCTGGGGTGTGCCCAAACGGCCGGCTTCTCGTGCCTCGTACGACTGCAAGGGGTCGGTACCGTCACATGGCGCCCACGGAGAGCTGAAACAGCCAGGCACTTGGGCGACGGCGCCCGGTTGGACCGGGCGAACAGGCTCAATGGCAGCTTCCTGGGCACTGCGGTGACAGGCCGCGCCAGAAGTCGAACGGCCGGTTCCGGCGGCCGCCGACACTCGCCGTCGCGGAACGAATGACCGTCCCCAGTCTGAAGCGGGCCCAGCAGGAGCCAAGGACTCTGCGCCTAGACGGCGAATGCCTTTGCCGGAACAGGCGTTGCGCCCCCGGCCCCCATCGTGGCCGCCGCTGCGGGGCCGCCGACCCGTTCGATGAGCGCCTGCTGGTCGGCCTTGGCCAAGGCGTCGGTTGCTTCCGGATCGCATATTGCGCGCAACTCTGCCAGCAGATCGCGCATCACCTCGGCGCACTGGCTGTCAGCAGCGCGGTCTTGCAGTTCCTCGGGGTCCGTCTCCAGGTCGAAGAGCTCGGGCGCGTGTCGCACGTAGTAGTGCAGTTTCCAGCGGCCCTTGCGAAGCATGAATCCGGCCGTGTTGCTGCCGGCCGCGTGGTATTCGCTGAAGATGACCCGGCCCCGCTCGGGCGGCGCGGCCGCGATGTCGAACAGCGAGCGACCGGGCCGCCCTTGCATCTCTGGCGACGGGTCCACGCCGGCGCCTTGCAGGAGCGTGGGGAACAGGTCCAGCAGATCGACCGGCGTTTCGCAGACCGCCGGCGTCAGGCCCGGGGTCGCCACGATCATGGGGACGCGCACGCTCTCCTGGTACAGCGTGGACTTGCCCCACAGGCCCCGCGTGCCCAGGTTGTCGCCATGGTCGGACGTGTAGACCAGCGTGGTGCTGTCGGACAGGCCGGCGTCGGCCAGTGCCTGCACCACCTGCCCCACGTGGTGGTCCAGGAAGCTGCACAGCCCATAGTAGGCCGCGAAGGCCTGCAACCGTTCCTGCGGGCTCTCGAACTGGTCCTCGTTGGGCATGAAGTCGGCGTAGGCCTGCACCCAGGGGTGGCGCTGGTAGCCCTGGCTGGGGTGCAGCTTGGGCACCGGCAGTTCGTGCAGCGGGTACAGGTCGAAGAAGGCCTGCGGCGCCACCAGCGGGAAATGCGGCGCCACGAAGCCCAGGTACAGCACGAAGGGTTCATCGGGCCGCTTGCCCGCATCGCGGATCCAGTCCACGGCGCGGGCGGCCACCTCGCGGTCGTACTGGGTGTACGGCGACTCACCGGCGCCGATATGTTCGCCCAGCATGCGCTTGGCGCTGGGGCTGGCCACGTAGGGGTCGCGGATGGACGCCCACACCATGCCGTGGCCGCCCACCACGTGCATGGGGATGTGCTCGCGGTCGAACCCGGCGGGGTCTTCCTCGGCGCGGTAGTGAAGCTTGCCGATGCTCTCCACCCGGATGCCCTCGCGCTGCAGCACATGGCCCCAGCCGGCAGGCGCGCCGGTGTAGGGCATGGCGTTGTCCCAGTGGCGTGTCTGGTGCACGCGCCGGCCGGTGGCAAACGCGGCACGCGCCGGCACGCAGATCGGACTGGGTGTGTAGGCATCGGTGAAGCGCACGCCGCGGGCCGCCAGCGCGTCCAGGTGCGGCGTCTTCGCCACGGCATGGCCGGCACAGCCCATCACGCGGGGATCGTGTTCGTCCGACATGATGACGACGACGTGGCGGCTCATCGGGTGCCCTGCTGGATCAAAGTGTCTGCCAAAGCATCAGTCGGCCGCGGTGAAGCCGGTCAGGCGCACGCGTGCGGTCCAGGCCGCGCGTTCGTCGGTCAGCAGCTTGGTGAAGTCAGCCGGCTGCGCTGCGGGGACGCCGTAGCCCATGCCGCGGATGGCTTCGGCGTACTTGGGGTCGGCCAGCACCTTGGCCACGATGCCGCGCCACTCCGCCACCTTGGCCGGTGGCGTCCCTGCGCGCGCGAACAGCCCGAACCAGTCCATGGACTCCAACTGGCCCAGGCCCAGCTCGGCGGCGGTGGGCACCTGCGGCATCTTCGGGTTGCGCGTGCGCGAGCTGACGAACAGGGTCTTGAGCTTGCCTTGCGCCTCGTGCGGCGGCAGCAGCTGCTCGGTGGTGATGAGCAGGGGCACCTGCCCGCCGATGACGTCGGTGACCGCCGCGGCGCCGCCCTTGTACGGGATATGTGTCAGTTCAATGCCCAGCAGCTTGGCCAGCTGCGCGCCCATGAAGTGCTGGGGCGTGCCCAGGCCCGGCGACGCGTAGCTGCTGGACTTGGGGTTGGCCAGTGCCCAGGCCTTGTAGCCCTGCAGGGTGCTGACGCCCGGTGCGCCGGGCCCGACTGCAAAACCGAAGCCGTATTCGGCCAGGCTGCCCAGCGCGCTGAGGTCGCGCACCGCGTCGTAGGTGGCGGACTTGACGACCAGCGGCGTCAACGCCAGCACACTGGCCGGGATCACCGCCAGGGTCTCGCCCTGGGCGGGCGCAGCCAACAAGGCGTCGATGGCCAGCTTGCCGGCGGCGCCGGGCCGGTTCTCCACCACCACGGTGGTACCGGTCTGCTGTCGCAACTGGTCGGCAAAGGCGCGCGCCACCACGTCCACCACGCCGCCGGCCGGGAAGCCGACCAGCAGCTTCACCGTCGACGCGGCGGTCTGGGCTTGTGCGCCAGCGCATGGGAGTGCCAGGGCGCCTGCCATGGCGGTGAATCGGCGGCGGGTGATGGTCAAGTGGTGCTCCTGTGTGCCGTGATCGGGGGTGCGGCTCAGGCCGAGCCAATGGGCAGTGGCAAAGGGTCCAGCACGTCGTTCGGACGCGTGTGCAGGCGGTCCAGCAGCTCCTCGCGCAGGCCACGGCTGCCGGGGTCGTCGAAGCGGTTGACCATCTCGCCCGGGTCGTCGCGCAGGTCGTACATCTCGCCGGCGCCGCTGCCCATTTCCAGCGTGAGCTTGGCGTCGCGCGTGCGCACCAGGCGCAGGTCCAGCGCCACGCCGCAGCGGGCCGGGCCCAGGCGCCACTCGTCGAAGGCATGCGAGCGGGTTTCCCGCCCCTGCAGCACCGGCAGCAGGCTGCGGCTGTGCCGCGCCGCCGGCACCGGCACGCCGGCCCAGTCGCCAAAGGTGGCGGCCAGGTCCACGGTGGACACCGGTTCGTGGACCACCGCGCCCGCGGGAATGCCAGGGCCCCGCATCAAAAGGCCCACGCGCAGCAGCCCCTCGTAGAACATGGGGCCCTTGAGCACCAGCCCATGGTCGCCCAGCCATTCGCCGTGGTCGGACGTGAAGACCACCAGCGTGTCCTCCGCCAGGCCCAGTTCATCCAGCGTGGCCAGGATGCGGCCGACGTTGTGGTCGATCAGCGAGATCATCCCGTAGTAGTTGGCGATGATGTGGCGCAGCTGCTCGTCGGTCTGCGGGTCGATTCGCGAATACTCTCGCCGCACGCGTCCCATTTCGCCACCGATGCCCGGCGGGGACTCCACCGCAGCGCGGTGCCACCAGGGCCGGCGCTCGAAGTCGCGCACGCGGTGCGGGGGCAGCGGCATGTCCTCGGGCCTGTGCAACCGGCTCCAGGGCAGCGGCGCGTCGAAGGGGTGGTGGGGGTCGGGGAACGACACCCAGGCGCAGAAGGGGCGGCTGCGGTCCCGGCCCTGGGCACGCAGCAGCTCCACCGCGCGGTCACCCACCCAGCTGGAGTTGTGCCACGCCACCGGCAGGGCCGACTGGTGCGTCTGCGCGGCACCGCCATCGGGCCCGGCCCGCCGCCGGTACAGCGTGTCCTTGAGTTCGCCGCGGCCGTCGGCGTGGTACCAGCGTTCGTAGTGGCGCCCGCGCGGCGGGCGCTCCGGCAGCCAGTAGTTGTGGCCCATGAGCGTCATCTCCACGCGTTCGAAGCCCATGTAGGGCCCGAACCAGTCATCACCGTACAGGGCCGACCCGGCCACGTTCTCGGGCCGCGCGGTGGGCTGGTGCGAGAAATAGGTGGAGAAGTGGCCCTTGCCGATGAAGTGCGTGGCGTAGCCGCCGCGGGACAGCGCGCCCGCGAAACCATCTTCGGCCAGGCGCTCGTCGAGCTCGATGCCGTTGTCGTGCACGCCGTGCGTCAAAGGCAGCAGGCCCGTCAGGATGGACGCACGCGCCGGCTGGCAGACCACGCTGGGCGTGATGCAGGCCGAAAAGCGCGTGCCTTCGGCGGCCAGCAGGTCCAGGTGCGGGGTGTGCACCGGGCGCCCCTCGAAGCCGTAGGCATCGCCACGGTGCTGGTCGCTGGTGATCAGCAGGATGTTGGGCCGGCGGCCGGGCGCGTGCAAAGGGGCTTGAGGCAAAGGTGTCGAAGCGCCGCGATTGTGCGGACGCTTTGTTGACTTGTCAACGATGTGACTGCCGGCCCGCGGCGGCAGAATGGGGCATGGCGCGCAACCCTCCCGACACCGACCCCTGGGCCGACCCGCTGCAGGCGTTGCAGACCGACGGCCGACTGGCGGTGGAGCGCTTCGTCACCTTCCAGGTCAACCAGTTGTCCACCGCCTTCGAGCGGCAGTGGACGCGCGTGATGCGTGACCGCGCGGGCGTCAGCCTGAGCCAGTGGCGCATCCTGGCCATGCTGGAGGCCGGTCCCATGGTGTTCTCGCGTCTGGTCGACGGCATCGGCATCGACAAGGCGTTGATGAGCCGGTCGACCCGGGGGCTGGAAGCCCTGGAACTGGTCAAGGTCGGCCCCACGCCCGACGACGCGCGCAGCCTGACCCTCAGCCTCACGCCGAAGGGGCGGCGCCTGCTGGCCCGGATGATGCCGCTGGCCGTGCAACGCCAGCAGCATCTGCTTTCTGCCCTGACGGCCGAGGAACGCCGCTGCTTCTACAGCGCGGTCAACAAACTCAAGGCCGCAGCTGACGACTGGGAGCGCAATTCTTCCGACTGAAGCCGGGTGGACAACTTTCAAAGGGCTTCACTTTGCTCATCGCTGTAGTGAATCACTGACTTCGAAAGCGCGGGCGCCTGCCGCCAACTCGCCAGCGTTGACTTGGCAGCGGTTGCACCCACTCGGCCGCGCCTGGTGAGCTCACGGTCTCAGGGCTATTGCGATCAACGAAACCGTCTGCCCGCCACCGTGTGGCTGACCGGTCCCGGAGGTACTGCTGACGTCGCCCGGTGCCTGCGCGCAAGGTCACCGGAACGACCGCTGGCCAACTGTCGGCAGACGGCCGAGCCGGGGTCCCGTCAGCGCAGTGCGTCTTGAGCCAGCGCGTCGTCGTCCGCCGAGTTCGGCGCCCCCGATACGCCAATGGCACCGACGACATACCCGTCCTGACGTACCAGCACGCCGCCGGGGAACATCACAAGGTTGCGCGGCTCGCGGCTGACGTGTTCGAGGCCCGCAAGAGCCTGGCTGCTGCGTGTCAGGCGATACAGCGTGGCCGTGTCTGTGCGAAAGGCGATGGCCGTGTACGCCTTGCCGATGGCAGTGTCCACCGAGATCAGAGTGGCATCGTCCGTGCGCGCGAACGCCACGAGACTCCCGCCGGTGTCGACGCAGGCCACGCTGACCTGCAGTTTCCGGTCCCTGGCGATGGAGACGGCGCGCTGTACGGCCTGCAGGCCTGAAGCGGCAAGCGACGGCAGCGGGGCACCCGTCTGCGAAGGAGCTGACGCTTCGCCGGCACTGGCCATCGTGGCCACCAGCAGCGGGCTGAGGAGGGTTGCGAGAGATTTCATGAAGCGCATGGTGGACTCTCGACACCGACAAATAAACTGCCGTGCAGGCGTCGCCGTCACGCCAAAGGAGCGTGAATGCCCGTGTCCTTGGAATTGATCGAGATCTTTCGAGCAGTGGCCGAGCACGAGGGCTTCACGCAGGCGGGCGTGCGGCTGGGTCTGTCGCAGCAGGTGGTCAGCAAGAAGATCCGGGCGCTGTAAGCAACCATGGGCGTGATGCTGTTCCGGCGCAGCACCCGGGCGGTGTCGCTGACCGAGGCGGGCAGAGTCCTGTACGCCGAATCGCAGGCCGGCTACGAAGCGCTGCGCAACGCCATTGCCCGTGCACAGGAGTCGAACGCCCTGGCGATGGGAATGGTGCGGATCACCGCGCCCCACGTGGTCAACGCCCGCGTTCTGGTGGCCAGCGCGGCCCGCTTCCGCGCAGCGCATCCGGCCATCCAGCTGTCGCTCAGCTCGAGCGATCGCCTGGTCGACCTGGCGCGCGGGCGAGTCGACTTCGCGGTGACCCTGGGGCGCATGCGCGATGGCGATTACGTGGCCCGGCGCCTGCTCGGCGTGGAACTCGGCGTCTACGCTTCGCCGGCGTTCCTGACACGTCACGGAACTCCGGCGGCAGCTTCAGACCTCGGCGACCTGCCTGGGGTCCACTACCGCGCGCCAGACGCCACCAGTCCCTGGGAGTGGCGGTTGTTCAAGGGCCGCCGCTCGATCGTCGTGGCACCTGCGATGGCCATGCTTGCCGACGACCCGGAGGTGGAATTTCAAGCGGCATGCGCCGGCGTGGGAATCGCCTTGTTGCCGAACTTCATGACGCGGGACGCGCTCCGTGCGGGTCAGTTGAAGCGCCTCCTTCCCGACTGGGCATCCCAAGGATATGACTTGTTCGCGCGCTACCCCTCACGCCGGCACCTCTCCGCCGCATCTCGGCTCTTTCTGGCACACCTGATTGCCGATCTGCAACCCGATCGGTGACATGTCGTTCGGCTCGTGCACCTCGCCCATCCCATCTGCATGGGAGCATCCCCTGCGGGTCGGCATCGAAGCGGCCAAAGAAGAAGTTCCGCTCCTGGCCGGGGACACCAGCTCGGCGCTTCACCAGGCAGCTGCCGTTCAAAGTGGCCGCCCGACGCGACGGGCGCGGCCACCGTCGGCGGGTTCAGATTTCCGTCTGCTCGGAAATCGCGACCGCGTCATCGACCTCGATGCCCGGGTACCTCAAGATCCTCCGCGAAGGTCGGCTTCACGGAGCCCAGGTCGATTGGCAGTGCACGGCCACTACCTGCCGTTCATTGGTGACCCGATTCGGGAAGGCTAGGCGCGTCGTCCTCGCGCGCGCGAAGCTGCGGCGACCGGATCCCTGTTTACCTCCCGCGCGACACGGGTGATGACGTCGATCGCCCGTTGCGCCATCGGCGACAGGCTCCGGTGGCGAAGGGTGACGATTCCCATTTCCGCGAACAGGTGCGGGGAGCGCTCGACGGACAGGGGGACCATCGCACCGTCATCGATGTCGGCCTGCACGGCGGCACGCGAGACGCCCAGCACGGTATCGGTGGACAAGGCGACCGATCGAAGCAGCGTCACGTCGTCGCACTCCAGCGTCAGGACCGGCAACCGGCCCGCTGGCAGTCCGAGGAACGTCGCCAATGCGGCGAGCACGGTGGCCGGCAGGCGGGTTGTGGCCAGGCCATGACGCCACATCTCGCCCGGCGTGCAGGCGCGCCGCGCCAACGGGTGCCCGGCGCGGACGAAGAAGCCGCTGAGTTGTCGTCCCAAGGACTGAATCTCGAGCGCCGGGTCCTGCGGCAGGCTGCGCACGTCGGCAACGAAAAACTCGACGTCTTCGGCGCGCAAGCGGTCGAGCAGCAGCAGCCAATTGCTGACCTCGACCCGCAACGCCACCTGCGGGTGAGCGCGTCGAAGCTGGGGCAGGACCCTCGGCATCAGCGTGGCCGCCGGCAGCGGCCCCACGCCGAAGGCGACGTCTCCGAGCTGGCTGCTACCGTAGAGCTGCAAGTCGCGCTCCAGGCTGCGGGCGTCCAAGAGCATCCGCCGTGCCCGCTCGATCAGGAACGCGCCTGCGGGCGTGGGCCGGACGTCGCTGGTTTCCCGGTCGAAGAGGCGCTGGCCGGCGGCGCGCTCCACCGCCTGGATGCTTCGGCTGAATGCCGGTTGGCTCAGGTGCGTGCGCTCGGCGGCACGCCCGAAGTGGCGTTCGTCGGCGAGGGCCACGAGATGGCCCATGCGGCGAAGATCGATCATCTTTCGATGCTCTCAGCGCATCACGCGAATGTCAAGAATGCAATGGACACATCGACGGGTGCCTTCTATCGTCGCCGCGGAGCGCCTGATCGAGAACCACAAGGAGACAACGCGCCGTGAACACCCAACTGCAGAACGTGCTCGTCGTGTGCGTGCTGTTCGGCTACGCCTGCATGGAATTCGCCACCCGCCGCTACAAGGCGACCGTCCATGCGACCGCCGACGACACCCGGCTGGAACTGTTCATGTTCCTGAGCCTGCTCGCCATCTGCCAGCCGCTTGCGATCCTGACGACCGACCGAGCCTGCAGCTGGCTGATGCCGGGGTACAGGAACGCGTTGGCGGACTTGCCCTGGTGGGCCATGACCGGCATCCTGCTCGTGGGCGACGACCTCACGCAGTACGCATGGCACCGCATCTCTCACTCACCGCTGCTGTGGCCGCTGCACCGGGCACATCACACGGCGCAGTACATGAGCATCCGCATCACGTACCGCAACAACTTCTTCTACTACTTGATGATGCCGGGGCTGTGGATCGGGGGCGTCATGCTGTATCTGGGCTTCGGTGCGGTCTATGGCATCTACATCGTCGTCAAGCTGCTGGTCATCATGGGCGCGCACTGCGCGTGGCGATGGGACGAGCCGCTGTATCGCATCCGTGCGCTGCGGCCGCTGATGTGGGTCGTGGAGCGCACGATCTCGACGCCGGCCACGCACTGGGCGCACCACGCACTCACGAATGCCGACGGCATCGGCAACTACAAGGGCAACTTCGGCAACCTGCTGTTTGTCTGGGACATGCTCTTCGGGACCGCCCACATCACGCGCCGGTATCCAGAGAAGGTCGGGCTCCAGGACGACCTCGTCTATGGACAGGAACGCTGGTACCACCAGATGTTCTACCCGTTGTTGCAGTCGAAGCGCGAGCATTCGGCGCTACGCGCCGGTGGGCGCACCTACGCCGAGTCCGAGACCCGTCCGGACAGCGCCGCCGGAACTGCTGCGGCGTCCAACGCGGCCTGATTCGAGGGCGATCGGCCCACGCCCCAGGCGCGACGCCATCGGGCGCCCGCAAGGGCTGCGGGCCGATGGCTTGCACGTGAGGCTCCTTGAGTGGTGAGCTCGCACGGTCTCGAGCCGTGCGCTACGCCTCAATCGCTCAGAGTGCCGCCAACCTGTCGGTGCCCGCTGCTGCGGGACCTCCTCCGGGGCGCACTCTACGGATTCGACCGGCCGCTTCGGGGTGACGAGTTCAGGGCCGCGGATGTGCGTTCAGGGTCGACTCCCGCCGAACCTGGCCTGAGGGAGCAGACAGCCAGGCTGCCAGTGGGTCCAGCGGCAGCTGCCCCAGCCGAACACCCGGCGTTGACGATCGCCGGCAACCGGCGAGCCCTTCTTCGTTGCAATGCCGCTGACCGACATTGGCGTTGCGGTCGGTGACGGGGAGCCGGTTGCCGGAGCGGGGGGCACGGAGATGGCACGTTGGCCAACGTGGGCACGGAGCACACCTTCACGCCAGGCCGGGTCACCTACATGCAAACCGACACCTGCGGCCCGCTCGGTTCACTGGGCCTGGCACTGGTCCCACCGGGCACCCGAACATTGATGCTTGACCGCGACGCGACCACTTGGGTGTGGGGTGATATCCGGATCCCCGTGCCACTGGCGAAGGTCCTCGGAGATCTGGAACGGCGCCGCGGGCCCGATCGATTCAGGCGGCCACGAACCTCAAGCGTGTGATCTCGCTCGGCGCCCCGAAGCGCAGCGGCGGACCCCAGTACCCGGTGCCCCGGCTCGTGTACACCCAGAGCTGTTTCAGGCGATGCAACCCGGCGGTGTAGGGCTGCTGGAGGCGAACGAACAGGTTCCACGGCCAGTACTGTCCGCCGTGCGTGTGGCCCGAGAGCTGCACGTCGAAGCCCGCATCGGCCGCGGCCTGCGCGCTGCGCGGCTGGTGCGCCAGCAGCACGCGCACGCCGGCCTCCGGGGGAGCGCCCTCGATAGCGCGCTGCGGGTCGCTGCGTTGGCGCGGATCGAAGTGGTGTGCGGTCGTGTCGGCCACCCCGGCCATCACGACGCTCGCCCCTTCGTGGCGCAGCACCACGTGCTCGTTCATCAGCACCTGCACGCCCAGCCGCCGCAGCTCGGCCACCCATTCATCGGCACCGCTGTAGTACTCGTGGTTGCCGGTGACGAAGAAGGTGCCGTGGCGCGAGCGCAGCTGGGCCAGCGGCGCAACGTGCGGCGCCAGGTCCTGCACGCGCCCGTCGACGAGGTCGCCCGTCACCGCCACGGCGTCGGCGTTCAGGCGGTTCACCGCATCGACGATGGCCTGCAGGTAGGGCTGCTTGATCGTCGGGCCGACGTGGATGTCGCTGATCTGCGCGATGGTGAAGCCGTGCAACGCGGCGGGCAGGTCGGCCACCGGCAGATCGACCTCGCGCACGCGTGCCGTGCGCCGCGCGTTGAAGAGGCCGACCGCCATGAAGAGCGCCGCGCCGCCGACGACCACCACGGCCGACCACTGCGGCAGCTGCACGACGTTCAGCGGCCAGGCGAGCAGCAGCAATGCGTCGCGCAACAAGGTGAGAACCAGGAGCGTCGAGAACAGGCCCAGCGCCAGCATGCCGGCCCAGGAGAGCTGGTCGGCGCGGGCCCGGCTCCGCGAGCGACGGCCGAACCACGCCAGCGGAATGAGCACCGCCGAAGCCAGGAGCAGTGCGGCCAGCGTCCATGGCGCAAGGGTGCCGGGCAGCCCCGGGGCAATGCGCCAGCCGATGTACAGGTGCAGCAGCGCCAGCAACCACAGGGCGAACATGGCGCCTCAGATGATGCCGCACCGGTGCACTTTCAAGCGGCGCCGGACGCTCGGCCACGGGCGCGTTGCCACGACCCCCAGTGCGGCTTCGTTCGAGTTGTGGTCTGATGCGGCCCCGATCGGAGAGCCCATGCCCGAGCCCTTCAAGCCGGCGATCAGCACGCTGCTGGACACCGACCTCTACAAGTTCACGATGTGGCAGGTGATGCTGCACCACAACCCGGAAGCCACCGGGGTGACCCAGTTCATCTGCCGCAACGCGCCGCAGATTCCGCTGAGCCGGCTGGTCGACGACGTGCGCGAGCAGCTCGAATACCTGTGCAGCCTGCGTTTCACCGACCACGACATCGCCCTGCTGGGCACGCGTGCCTACATCAAGAAGGACTTCCTCGAGTGGCTCGGAATCTTCCGTCTGCAGATGAAGTTCCTCGAGATCGCGGCCGACGGCGACGCGCTGCGCATCGTCGCGCGCGGGCCGCTGCTGCACATCACCGCGTTCGAGATCTTCGTGCTGTCGATCGTCAACGAGCTGTACTTCCGGAGGCTGGCCACGCCTGCGGTGCTGGCCGAAGGGCGCCGCCGCCTGGCGGCGAAGATCGAGCACCTGAAGTCGTTCATGGCCGACCCGCGGAACCAGCGGCAGCACCCGTACGAGTTCTTCGACTTCGGCACGCGGCGGCGCTTCTCGCGCGAATGGCACGACGAAGTGATCGCGACGCTGGCGCGCGAGGTGCCGCAGTACTTCCGCGGCACCAGCAACGTCGAGCTGGCGTTCAAGTATGGCCTCGTGCCGATCGGCACCATGGCGCACGAGCACATGCAGAAACACCAGGGCCTGGGCACCGTGCAGCTGCGCCGCTCGGTGCGCGCCGCACTCGAGGAGTGGGTGCAGGAGTACCGCGGCGACCTCGGGATCGCGCTCACCGACGTCATCACCACGGACGCCTTCCTGCGCGACTTCGATCTCTACTACGCCAAGCTGTTCGACGGCGTGCGGCACGACAGCGGCGATCCCGACGAGTGGGCGCGCAAGGTGCTCGAACACTACAAGCGGCTGCGCATCGACGCGCGCACCAAGCGGCTGGTGTTCTCGAACGCGCTGACGTTCGACGAGTCGTTCCGCCTCTACGCGAAGTGGGGCGACCTGGCGCAGCACGGCTCCGGCATCGGGACCTGGTTGTCCAACGACTTGGGGCTGACGCCGCTGAACATCGTGATGAAGCTGAAGCAGGTCAACAACCAGCCGGTGGCCAAGCTCTCCGACGATCCGAGGAAGGCGCTCGGCGAGGACCCGGTGTTTCTTGCGTATCTGAAGCAGGTGTTCGACGTCACGGCGCCCTGAGGCCGCCGACCTTCCAGGCGGACAAGCGAGTCCGCCAGCACTTGAACGCGCGATCGTCCCCTGGCCGCGACGACGTTCTCCTCATCATCGAACGGGAGGCATGAGCGTGCTTCGGTACTTCGCGGCCCTCTCGCCCGGGTTGGAAGCAGTCATCGGCGGGGCGCTGGCCAGCCTGGCGACTTCGACCGTTCGCTTTCAGCGTACCGCGGTCACGTATCCCAAGCGCCCTCGAAAGACGGGTCCCCGATGCCGCCGACACTCGGCCGGCGAACGCGAGTGACTCTCACCAGTCCGAAGCAGCTCCTGGCCCGATGAAGTCCTGGTTCAGCACTCGCCCGCGAGCGATGGCCTTCGCTGCTCCCGAGCGCATCGCTCGAGCGACAGCAGCCAGCACCCCGAGCGCTTCAGCCGCCGTACTTGAGCCGCTCGTCCTTGTCCCACAGCCCCCACTGCGTGCCCACTTCGCCTTCCTGGCCCAGCTTCCAGGGTTCGTCGAACGAGGAGAAGTAGAACAGCTTGATCCCTTCGCCGCGGGCCCATTGCTGGACGTCGATGAAGTACCGCATCGCGTTCTCGGCCGAAGGCACGGCCGCGGCCACCGGCTGGCCGCGGCCGGGCCAGCCGGTTTCCGCGACGATGACGGGCTTGTCGCCGCCGGCGGCCTTCACCAGGGCGTGCATGCGGCGCAGGTACTGGGCGGCGTGGTCGATGGAGGCACCCTCCCAGAACGGGTAGCAGTTGGGCAGCAGCACGTCGCAGGCGGCCACGAGCGCCGGCCGCTCGAGGAACTGGTAGTAGGCGTCGACGCAGCCCACCGGTACGCCTTCGGGCACGGCCGCCTTCACGCGCGCGATGCAGGCCAGCAGGTCGGCTTCCGGCAGTTCCCCGCGCAGCAGCACCTCGTTGCCCACCACCGCCAGGTCGACCTGGCCGTCGTTCGCGAGCCGGATCAGTGCCTCGATCTCGCGTTCGTTGCGTTCGCGGTCGTGGCTGATCCAGGCGCCCGCCGCTGTCTTCAGGCCCTTGGCGCGGGCCAGCTGCGGAATCACCTCGTGGCCCTCGGTGCAGGCGAATGAACGCAGCCAGCGGGTGTGCGGCGCGACGATGTCGATGCGCCGGGCCACCTGCGCGGCCAGCAGCGGGTCGCCCGCGCGCTGGCCTTCGCCGTAGGCGCTGAAGCACAGGCCGTACAGGCCGCGCTGGAACTGTTCGGCGTACAGAGCCCGGATCTCGTCGCTCGTGCGCCCCGCGAGCGGCGAGGGCTCGGCGCCCGCCCGCAGCTGGCCGTGCTGCGCCAGCCAGGGCCGGGCCCCCGAAGACCCCTGCGACGACGCCGCGCCGCCTTGCTGCTTGCGCCGCTCGAGCTCGGCATGCACTTCCACGGCGCGCGTCTCGTCGAGGTCGTAGTCGCGCATGAACCACATGGCCAGCAGGGTGCCGAAGATCGGCACGCCGGAATAGAACAGGCGCAGGCCGTCGACGGCGCCTGCGGGCTGCACCGCGGCACCCGGCTTGAAGGCGACGAAGGACATGATGGCGCCGCTGAGCAGCCCCGCGACCGCGAAGCCGAGCTTCACCATCCACCAGTAGATGGCGCCGAAGATGCCTTCGCGCCGCTTGCCGGTGGCCAGCTCGTCGAGGTCGCACACGTCGGCCGTCATCGACATCATCAGCGTGAACAGGCCGCCGATGCCGAACGAGAAGAACGGCAGCGCGAGCATGAACATCCAGGGCTTGCCGGGCACCATCAGGAACCACAGCAGCACGTAGCCCAGGATCGAGATGCCCTGCGAGAGCATGAAGGCCTTCTTCTTGCCCACCCGGCGCGACATGGCGGCCACCGTCGGAATGACGGCGAAGGTGGTGACCAGCGCGCCCACGCTGCCGAACAGCGTGGGCCAGATGCCCGCGGCCGCGGTGTCGCCGTCGAACAGGTGGTAGACGACGATGAAGAACGAGAACGCCGCCACCGTGTTGAAGGCGTTGAAGATCAGGAACGTGGCGAAGCACAGCTTGCGGAACGGCACGCAGCCGAAGGCTTCCTTGAAGCCGTGCAGCAACTCCGTGAAACCCCGGCCCACGCTGGCCAGCGTCAGCGGCACGAGGTGGGTGTCGTGCAGGGTCGAGCGGCTGGGGATGAACAGCGCCGGCACCATGGCCAGCAGCATGCAGATCACGCCCACCCCCACCGACAGCGTGCGCACCGCGGTGTCGGCGTTGACGAACCACTTCGGGTCGTACATCACCACCCAGAACCACGGCGCGATGACCCAGGCCCACTGGCCGATCCACTGCGCCACCGCCATGATGCTGGTGCGCTCGTGGAAGTCGTCGCTCATCTCGTAGCCGATGGCCACGTACGGGATGCTGAAGACCGTGAGCCCGGTGAAGAACACGAGCGACCAGAACAGGAAGTAGGCGAAGTTGTGGGTCAGCCCGTCGGTGCGGTGGAGCTGCCACATCGCCACGAACCCGATGCCCAGCATGACGGCGCCGGCGAACACGTACTGCCGGCGCCGGCCCCACTTCGACCGCGTGTTGTCGGAGATGAAGCCCATGATCGGGTCGAGCACGGCGTCGTAGGCGCGCGGCAGGAAGAAAAGGATGCCCCACATCCAGGTCGGGAAGCCCATGTCCTGCACCAGCACCACCATGAAGATGCCCAGTGCGGCCGGGAACATCTGGTTGGCCAGCATGCCCAGCCCGAAGGCCACCTTCTGGCCGAACGGAACCCTGCGGGCGGCGGTGCTTGCGGACATGGTGCGGTCTCTTTCGGGTTCGGTCAGCGGCGGTCCGGGGACAGCTCGATCTCGACGGCCTCGACGCCCCGCGGGTCGAAGCGCGCCTGCGCCGGCTCGACCCAGCGCTGCGCGACCAGCGTGCGCACGCGCGTCGCGGCGCCCAGGCGGATGCGCCAGGGCACGCGGGCGAGCGTGAAGCACAAGGCGCCCCCGGGCGGGATCTCGGCCTCATCGAGCAGCACCGGGTCGAAGCGGATCTGCCCGCCCTCGAAGCGCAGCCCCAGTTCGCCCCAGCGCGTGAGGATCTCCTCCTTCACCTGGCCGGTCATGCCGGGCTGCTGGGCGCCGCCCTCGGCGGCGGTGTGGCTGTAGGGGTCGGCGGGGAAGGCACCGTATTCCGCGGCGGTCTTGCGGTAGCCGAGGCCGTCGCGCACGCGGCGGTAGTGCGCGACGAGGGCGGGCAGTTCGGGCGCCCCGGCGTCAGACGCCTCGAACACGCGCTCCTGCACCGCGAGCAGCAGCTTGGCCACCATGTGCCAGTAGATGCAGCCCAGGCCTTCGTAGGCGAACATGGTGCCCGAGCGGCCGGTGAAGGCGTGGTGCTGCAGCAGCCGCTCGTACGCCGCGGCCAGCGGCGCGACGGCCTCGGCGCCGAGGTCGCGTGCCGCCGCTTCGAGGTCGGCGCGGTTGGACAGCGGCGGCGCGAAGCGCACCGTGCCGTCGCTCTGGCGCTGCAGCAGGTCGGTGCGGCCGGCGGCGAGCAGGACCTGCACGACGGGCAGCGCCAGCGCCGCGTCGTCGAGCCGGTTGCGTTCCAGGAAGCCGGGCAGCTGGCGGTCCGGGTAAAGCATGAAGCTGCGCCGGCGCGGGTCGTACATCGGGCTCGCGAACAGCGCGTCGAGCAGGTGCACCGATTCGGCCGGCGACAGCAGGCCGCTGCCCAGCAGCGCCACCTGGCCTTCGAGCATCGGGTACAGCGGGCTCACCTCGGCACGGCCGGGGGTGGCGAGGTCGACCAGGTTGTAGCTGTGGAAGAGGCCGTCGTCGCGCCGGTTGCGCCGCAGCGTGGCGTCGACCAGCGGCAGCAGGTCCGACGCCAGCCCGGCCAGCAGGCCGGCCGGCGCGCGCGCGGGCGTGCGGCCGGCGGCGCCGCGGTAGGCCTCGGCGCGCCAGGGGTCGAGCAGCGCGCCGGCCGCGTCGACGAAGCGCCGCCGCGCGGCAGCGTCGTCGACGGCCGAGACGGGCGTGGCGCGCACGAGCGCGCCGAAGGCCTGCAGCGCCGCGAGCGTGGCGGCCGAGAGATCGAACGCACGCCCGGCACCCGGCAGCGAGCCGATGAAGACCAGCAGGCGCCGCAGCTGGGCCAGCGTGACGATCGACAGGCCGTTGCCGACGAGCGCGTTGTTGGCGTCGTTCCACTCCGGGCGCTGGGTGTGCAGCCAGAGCCCGCCGCCGGGCACCAGGCTGCCGGCCTTGGCGAGCACGATGATGGCCAGCTTCTCGGCCAGCGTGGCCAGCACGGGGCGGTCCTCGCCGTCGTCGCCGGGGCTGCAGACCATCAGGCCGTCGGCCCCGACGCGCGCGGCGCGCGCGTGCGCGCGGGCGTGCGCATCGGCGTCGAACACGATCGTGGCCTTCGGGCGGGCGGTCTGCTCGGCGTGCGGCCGCAGCCGGTAGGGCACGTCGGCGAAGCTGTACAGCGCGCGGTCCCACAGCCCCGGCAGCAGCGCGGGCGCGCGCGCGTGCGCGGCCTCCAGCAGCCGCAGCAGGTAGACCACCTGATGGTCGCCCCAGTAGCCGATGTTGCTCCACGGGTTCTCGGGCTCGACGACCTCCCAGTCGATGCCGCTGCGGCCGATGCGGTAGGGGTTGTACCCGTCGGGCGTCATCGCGCCCAGGAAGGCTTCGATCATCGAGTCCGCGTAGGCCGGCTCGCTGGCGAGCAGCGCTTCCCAGTTCTGGAAGATGTCGCGCCAGTTGCCCTCGTAGTTGACGACACGCCGGCCGGCGGCGTCGCGCACCCGGATGCTGAAGCGGTTCCAGGGGCGGCTGGGGTCGCCGTGGCGGCGGCTGAAGGTGAGCGGCAGGTAGCCCAGCACCGCGCGTTCGCCGTGCGCGCCGGCGGCGGCGCGCGCCTCTTCGAGCGCCCGCGCGCGTTCGACGCGCTCGGGCCAGGCGTCGATCGTCGCCGCCAGGCGCTCGGCGGTCGGGCGGTGGCGCTGCGCGAGGAAGGCGCGCAGGTCTTCGCGGTCGAGCGTGGTGCCGTCGACGAAGACACCGCCGCGCATGATGTTGAAGAGCACGTTGGCGCGGTGGTGTGCCGCCGCCATCGGGTCTGCCGATTGCTGCAGGCCGTCGGCGCGCGCGAGCAGTTCGTCGACGCCGGCCGTGTTGGCCGCCAGCGCGGCGCGGATGGCTTCCGGCGTGCCGCCGCCGGTGTCGAGCGTGCGCACGAGCTCGGCCACCTGCACCTGCGAGCGCGGCGAGTCGATGACCTGGTGCCACGCCAGCCCTTGGGCGTCGACCGTGGCGCTGAACTGCACGAGGAAGGCGCCCTTGCGGCCGCGCGTCTGCGCCTCGGCCTCGACCGGCTCGCCGCGGCAGAAGGCGCCCACCTGGTGGTCCGACAGCAGCGTGCGCGCCGAGGCCGGCACGCCCGCGTGCCAGGCCACCAGCGCCTCGAACGATTCCTTCGGTTCGGCGCGGTCCCAGATGCGGGCGTAGATCGAGTACAGGCCCAGGCGGCCGCCGGCCGCGGCCTCGTTCCACTTGTAGGCGTCGGCCAGGCAGCTCATCGTCGTGGCGTGCGCCACGCTCACGCCCGGCGGCACGAGGTCCAACACGCCGTCGAGCACCTCCACCGCCACCGGGCCCGCGGCCGCGCGCAGGCGCGCCGTGCGCACCAGGCCCAGGCCGGCGGCACTGGACCACTCGTGCTCGAAGCACAGGCCGCGCGTGGCGTGGTCCTCGCGAAAACGCAGGCGCGTGCCCGAGAGGTCCTTCCACACCGAACGCGTGCCACCGCCACCGAAGCGCGGCGCGAACGGTTGCCAGAGTTCGCCGCCGTCGAGGCGGATCCAGGTGCGCGGCCCGGTGTGCTCCCAGCGCCGGTGGATGCGGTCCACGGTCTCGTAGGGGAAGAACGCGCCTTCGGCGTCGCGCCGGCCGGCGGCCAGCGAGCCGGCGGTGGAGACGAAGGCCCAGACATCGCTGTCGCTGGCCAGCGCGACGAAGAAGGGCGGCGCGGCGTCGAAGTGGTCGATGCGGTACCAGGTCTGGCCGTCGTCCTCGACGAAGCGTCCCTGCGGGGTCCGGGCGGCCGGGCTCATCGCTGGCTCGACACCAGGGTGGCGATCGATCGGGGCGGCAGTTCGACCGCGCCACAACGGCCGTCGATGTCGAGCGCGAACCGCAGCCCTTCGTCGTGCGGGTTCGTCGCCACCACGACCGTCGAGCCGTCGGGGTTGGCATAGGCCGTGGCGTCGATGCCCTGCGCGGCCACCGCGAGCACGCGCTCGGCGCCGGGGCGGATGAAGCGGGCGAAGTGGCCGAGCACCCAGTAGGCGCTCTGGTGCATCAGGACCCCCTGGCGGGTGTCGGCGAGGATCGGCGCGCTGCAGATGTTGCCGACGTGGTTGGGGCCGCCGTGCTCGTCGAGCAGCAGGTTCCAGTCGATCCAGCCCACCGTCCAGCGGTTGAGGTCGTGGATGACGTTGCGCGCGTAGCGCTCGCCGACCTCCCACGAACCGAGGTGCGGCCCGCCTTCCTGGCAGCCTTCGGTGAACAGCAGGTGCTTGTCGGGCCAGGCGTCGTGCACCTGCTGCACGTGGTCGAAGCACTCGGGGCCGTACCAGTGGAAGCCGGTGCCCCAGACGAACTGCGATGCCGCCGCGTCGGCGTAGACGACCGCGGCGCGCTCGACCATGAGGTCGCGGTTGTGGTCCCAGATCACGATCTTCACGTGGCCGAGGCCGGCGTCGCGCAGCGCGGGGCCGAGATGGTCGCGCACGAAGTCGCGCTCCTCCTCGGCGCTGTAGAGGCAGGAGTCCCAGCGCTGGTCGGCCAGCGGTTCGTTCTGCACCGACACGGCCCAGACCGCCACGCCTTCGCGCTCGTACTCGCGGATGAAGCGCACGTAGCACTGCGCCCAGGCGGCGCGGCATTCGGCGCGCAGGCGGCCGCCGTGGTTCATGTCGGCGTTGGTCTTCATCCACGCCGGCGGGCTCCAGGGCGATGCGAGCAGGCGGATCGGCCGCCCGGCCACGCGCAGCGCGGCGCGGATGAAGGGCAGCAGCGCGCGCCGGTCGCGCTCGATGCTGAAGCTCTCGAGCGCGAAGTCGCCGGCGCGCTCGGCATGGGCGTAGTTGCCGAGCGAGAAGTCGCACGAGTTGATGTGCACCCGCCCCAGCGCGTAGCCGTGGCCGTGCGCGGGGTCGAAGCAGTCGCGCAGGAACTGCTCGCGCGCCGCTTCGGGCAGGGACTGCCAAACCGTGGCCGCGGCTTCGGTGAAGGCGCCGCCGAAGCCCAGGTGGGTCTGGAAGCGGCGCGTCGTGTCCACGACCAGCCTGGGCAGCCGGCGGTGGAGGTTCTCCTGCGGTTGCGGCAGCGGTCGCTCGGACAGCCGGGAGCCGTCGTCGCGCGCGCTCACGAAGAGGCGGAGGGGTCCGGGGCGGCTCGTCACGGCGATCGGGACCGACGGTGGGCTTTCGGCCGCCGCAGCCAGGCATCCCCCGGGCGAAGGGAGGATGCCGGCGCGGGTCACTTCGACCAGTGGATGTCGTCGAGGTAGAGCTTCGTCGTGATGCCCGAGCCCTGCGCCTTGCCGGTCAGGGCATAGCGGTCGGCGATGACGAAGCGCGAGAGCACCAGCGAGAGGTCCAGCTTCGGGTTCACCGCCAGGAAGTCCTTGAGCGGGATCGACACCGAGCACCAGGCGCCCGTGGTGCAGTAGCCGTAGGTGCCGGGCTCGAACTGGAGGTAGGCTTCCTGCGGCTCGCGGTCCTGCGTGTCGGTGGAGATGCCGACCTCGATCTTGCCGGGGTAGGTGGTGCTGACCAGGAAGTTGATCGTGCCGTTGGCGTAGCCGGAGAGGTTCTCGGTCGTGTTGCTGGCCGAGTAGCGCAGCAGGCCCCAGCCGTAGCTGGCCGGTGTCGGCGAGATCTGGAAGCTGTGCGTGGCGTCGCCCGGGCCGTAGGTGGTGGTGACCTCGCCGTAGCCCGCCGTGACGCCGTCGAACGGGTCCCAGCGCAGGCCGGCGGCGAACACCTCGTCGCTGCCCACCGGCTTGTCGGAGTACAGCGTGTAGCGGCTGGCGGTGACGGGGTCGTTCACCACCGGCGGCTGGAAGTAGCTGGCGTCGGCTTCGGAGTAGACGCCGTCGGCGTTGGCGTCGTTGGCCGGGATCAGCGGCTCCCAGGTCCAGGTGGCGGTGCCGGCGGCCGAGCCGTTGGCGTTGATGGCCTGGATCGCGTAGCGCGCCTGGCGGTCCTTGTTGAACAGGCCCCACTTGTCGTCGCCCTGCTTCCAGGGTTCGTCGAAGGCCTCGAAGTAGAAGACCTGCTTCGGGCCCGCGCCGGCGCGGCCTTCGGCGGTCCAGGCGTCGAGCCGGTCGAGGTACATCTTCTGGTTCACCGGGTGGGCGCGGAACTTCAGGCGGCCCAGGTCGACTGCGTTCCAGCCCGTCTCGCCCACCGTGATCGGCAGGTACGAAAGGCCCTTGCTGTCCAGGTAGGCGCGCGCTTCCTGGTACTGGCGCTTCGTCTCGGCGATGGCGGCGTCCATCATCGCCACCGCGCGCGCGTCCGCGGCCACGTCGCGCTTCTTCCACTCCCAGCGCGTGGGGTCGAAGTAGGTGTCCAGCTCGGCGTAGGTGTGCAGCGACGCGAAGTCGATGCGGTCGGTGATGACGTTGGGCGCGCTCGACCAGAAGGCGTAGTTGTCGTCGGTGGTCACCGGCTGCGTGATCTGGTCGCGCACGGTGCGCAGGTAGTCGGCCATGAGCGCGGTGTCGATCTTGTTGAACGACCAGCTGACCATGTTCTCGTTGCCGACGCTGACGGCGAGCACGATGTCCGCGAACTCGTTGGCCAGCGCCACGCAGCGCGCCAGCTCGGCGCGGCTGGCGGTTTCGTCGCCGGCGACGACGAAGGCGCCCAGCTGCACCTTCAGGTTGAGGCCGTTGTCGCGGATGACCTCCAGCGTCTGCCGCGCCACCTTGTCGGAGCTGTCGAACAGGCGGATCAGACGGAAGCCGGCGGCCAGCAGCAGGTCCAGGTCCTGGCGGATGTTGGCCTTGGGGATGGTCTCGCCGGCCAGGTCCTGCGGGCCGGTGGAAGTGCGGTAGGGCGAGTAGGCCACCGCGCGCCGGGTCGTGAAGTCCTGCGGCAGCGGGCGCACCTGCACGCCGCTGTAAGGCACGGCACCGCCGCCGCCGCAGGCGGCCAGGCCCAGCGCCAGCAGCAGCGCGGCGAGGAAGGCAGGGAGGATTCGAGCGAGCTTCATGGTCATGCGCCTCCCGCGGCTAGAACGTGAACACGGCGCCGGCACCGAACCAGTTGCCGTGCTTCTTGATGCGCGAGTCGACGCCGGTGAAAGCCGAGTTGCTGGGCATGCTGATCGGCGACAGGCCCTGGTGGGCGAACTGGATCGCCCCGAGGTTGCCGTACACCTGCAGGCCCTGGCCGAAGTCGTAGTGCAGGCCCAGCGTGCCGAGGGTGGCGCTGTTGGAGCCGCCGCGGTCGCTGGGGTTGTCGGTGCTGGCCTTGCCCAGGTGCAGCAGGCCGGCCGAAGCGGACCAGGGCCCGCTCTTCCAGCGCCCGCCCAGCACCACGTCGACCGAGGTCGCGGGGTAGCCCTTGTAGACGCCGCCGCCGAGGTCGCGGCTCCAGTCGACGTTGAAGGGGTTGCTCCAGATGTCGTAGCCGCCGGGGTTGACGGTGCGCGATTCCAGCAGCACCGCGTAGGCGCCGCTCCAGCGGTTGCGGCGCAGGCCGCCCAGCAGTTCGAAGCGGGCGTCGAGCCGGTAGCGTGCCATCAGCATCGCGATGCCCTGGCTGGAGCTGCCCAGCTTGGAATCGAAGCGCGAGTCGTAGAACAGGCTCGCGAACGGGCCGTGGCTGAAGGCGCTGGGGGTGCCGTTCTTGGCGTCCTGCAGCATCAGGTCCAGCGCCAGGTCGCGCCCGCCCCAGTGGGCCCACAGCTCGAAGAAGCGCGGCTTGTTGTTCGACCAGCCGCTCTTGCCCATGTCGTAGGTGCCTTCGAGCACCAGGTCGCCTTCGGCGACGTCGAAGGTGCGCGCGGTGTAGCGCACGGCGCGCGTGAGCAGTCCGTAGCCGGCGCCGCTGGAGCCCCAGGGGTCGGCGAGGCCGATGTCGGTGCCGAAGGGGTAGTCGGCCATGCTCCAGGCGCGCGTGGTCATCGCGCCCACGCGCAGGCTGCCGTAGTCGTCGTGGCTGAGGGCGGCGTTCTTCTCGTACCAGAAGCCCTTGAAGTCGGGCTTGCCGTCGCGCCAGCGCTGGCTCACCAGGGCCGAGGCGCGCCAGCCGGCGGGCAGGTCGTACTTGGCGCCCAGATAGGGCTGCAGCAGCGTCACGTGGGTGGTGCCGGCGTCGTAGGTCCTGCCCTGCACCAGTTCGTCGGCCCAGACGAATTCCTTCGTCGCGAGCGGGTCGCGCTGGCAGTCGTTGTGCGGGCAGTAGGGGCTGACGCGCGTGGCCTCGGCCTTCACGAAGCCGTTCACGCTGATGGGGCCGAAGTCCACCGCGTGCGCGGTGCCGGCGGCGGCCAGCCCCAGCACGGCGATCCAGCGCCGGCGCGGCATCGGCTTCGCGCCCCGCGGGAGCGGGGACCTGTCGGAGGGTGGGCTGGCGGTGGGCATGCGGCGGCACCTTTGAAGATGGGGCGCGAACTGAAAGCGCTTTCAAAGGATAGTGAGTCGAGGCCCGGCGCGTCAACGACCGGGGGTGGGTGTTTTCCCTCGGCGGAAGGCGCTCGAGGGGGTCGTGGGGCCGTTCATCCGGGTTTACGCGGGCTCGAACTGAAAGCGCTTTCAAACCACAATGCCGACCAGCCGCGAAGAGGCTCGGAGGTCTGGGTATGGCGTGGTCGGTCAGATGCTGGGGCTGGATCCTCGTGCCGTTCCTGGCCGTGGCCGCCGCCACCGCCGCGGCGCAGGCCGTGAAGGCAGGCGAGGGCGCCTACCTGGTCGGCCCGCGCAAGGGCGACAAGGCGCCGCCGGCGGCGCCCTTCCGCAGCGGGCCGATGCTGGAGCGCGCCGCGCCCACCAGCCAGTGGTATTCGACACTGATCTTCAACGCCAAGCCGGCGCCGATCTACGTGCAGCCGATGACGGCGCGCGCCAGCGCCGAAGGCTTCGAGTTCGCGCTGCCCTCCAAGGAGGTGACGCCGACCGAGCGGCGCGACACCGAGATCACCTACCCGCACCGCGACCCGCTGCTGCTGACGCCCACCGCGTTCGAGCCCGGCCAGCCCAAGCTGGCGGGTGCGGGCGACTGGTCGGTGCAGGTCTCGTTCGCGCGTGGCGACGACGACATGCGCGTGACCGTGGCGCACGGCAACCCCTACGCCTACGTCACGCTCACGCGCGGCGACCTGCGGCTGCGCCTGCCCGCCGACGGCCAGCGGGTCGACGCCGAACGCGACCCGCGCGCGCTGGTGCTGCGCGTGGGCGGCAAGACCTACGCGCTGTATGCCGCCAGCGGGTCCACCTGGGACGCCGTATCGGCGCGCGAGTGGCGCGTGCGGCTGCCGGCCGACCGGCGCTACCTCTCGGCCGCGGTGCTGCCCGACGACAAGCCCGAGACGCTGGCGCTCTTCGCGCGCCATGCCTACGCGTTCGTGCAGGACACGCGCGTGAGCTGGCGCTACGACGTGGCTGCCAGCCGCGTCGAGACCACCTTCCGCGCCAGCACGCGCGCGATGGAAGGCGAGGACACCGGCCCGCTGTACGGCCTGTACCCGCACCACTGGTACGCCAACGCGTCGGTGGAAGGCAAGCTGGGCCCGGCGTTCGAGAGCGTGCGCGGCAAGATCCGCCTGCTCGAGGCGCCCGAGTTCAAGACTTCCTACCCCTACGCCGGTTTCGTGCCCTGGTGGCCGCGCCTGCCCGAAGGCGCGCGCCGCGACGAACTGGCGGATCTGGCCAAGACCGACCTGCGCAACGCGCGCCGCATGATGCTGCCCGAAGGCCAGAGCGCCTACTGGCAGGGCAAGGGCCTGCAGCGCATCGCCAAGCTGATGGACGTGGTCGAGCAGCAGGGCGACACCGAAGCGCGCGACCAGCTGCTGGCGATGCTGAAGAAGCGCATGGAGGAATGGCTGGGCGGCAACGACGGCAAGCGCTACTTCTTCGTCGACCGCGGCCTGGGCACCGTGGCCAGCTACCCGGACGAGTTCTTCGCCATCGACGAGGTCAACGACCACCACTTCTGGTACGGCTACTGGATCCGCGTGGCCGCCGAGATCGGCCTGCGCGACCCGGCCTGGATCTCGCGCGAGCGCTGGGGCGCGATGATCGACCTGCTGGTGGCCGACATCGCCACCGCCGAGCGCGGCCGTGCCGACTTCCCCTTCCTGCGCAACTTCGACCCCTACGAAGGCCATTCGTGGGCCAGCGGGCTGGGCGGCGTCGGGGCCTACGCGGCCTTCGGCAACAACCAGGAGTCGTCGTCGGAGGCCATCAACGCCTGGGCCGGCCTGGTGCTGTGGGGCGAGGTCACCGGCAACACCGCGCTGCGCGACCTGGGCGCGTGGATGTACGCGACCGAGTCGCAGGCCATCGCGCACTACTGGTTCGACGTCCACGGCCTCGTGCTGGCGCCCGAGTACAAGAACGTCGACGTGGCGCAGCTGTTCGGCGGCAAGTACATCCACAACACCTGGTGGACCGACGACCCGCGCCAGATCACCGGCATCAACCTGCTGCCGCTGACCACCGCCTCGGCCTACCTGGGCCACTACCCGGACTACATCCGCCGCAACCTGGACACGCTGAAGGACGAGCAGGCGATCTGGGCCGCGCGCGGCAAGAAGGTCGACCCGCCGGACATCTGGCAGGACATCTTCGCCGAGTACCTGGCGCTGGCCGACCCGGCGCGCGCGCTCGCGCAGTGGAACCGATGGGGCGCGGTCGAGCTCGGGGAGACGCGCACCCACACGCTGCACTGGCTGCTGAGCCTGGACGCGATGGGCACGCCCGAGCCGGGCGTGACGGCCGACACGCCGCTGTACGCGGTGTTCCGGCGCGCCGACGGCCAGCGCACGCACCTGGCCTTCAACGCCGGCGCGGCACCGATCTCGGTGCGCTTCAGCGACGGCACGGTGCTCGCGGTGCCGCCGCGTTCGCTCGCGCGGGCCCCCTGACCCGGCGCTAGGGAAAGCGACAAGTGCCCGCGCCTTGCCGGTCCGCCGCGACGACTCTATCCTTGCTGAAAGCGCTTTCAAATCACCTGGGATGCCGTTCGCCGGCGCCCACCCAACCGGAGACAAGCCGTATGTCCCGTCTGCACACCACCCCGACCCTCGCCGCCCTGGCGCTGGCCTGCGCTGCCCTGGCCGGCTGCGGCGGCGGCGACGCCGAACCGCCGCCGGTGCCCGCGGCGCCCGCGCCCGCCGGCAGCGGCCCCGACACCACGCCGCCGACGGTGACGATCGCGAGCGACGTCTCCACGCCCGCGGCCACCGGCCCGGTCACCTTCACCTTCGTCTTCAGCGAGGACGTGGGCATCAGCTTCGACGGCACCGACGTCACGGTGGGCGGCGGCACGCCGGGCACCTTCACGCGCGTGAGCGGCACCCAGGCCACCCTGGTGGTGACGCCGACGCCGGGCGTGGGCGGCACCATCACGGTCGACGTGCCGGCGAAGAGCTTTACCGACCTGGCGGGCAACGCCAACACGGCGGCCGCGTCAGCCAGCATGCCGTACCTGGCCACGCAGACCATCAGCTTCGCCTCGCCCGGCAACCAGACGCTGGGCTCGGCGGCGCCGGCGCTGTCGGCCACCGCCACTTCGGGCCTGCCGGTGACGATCGCCTCGACCACGCCTTCGGTCTGCACGGTGAGCGGCAGCACGCTCACGCTGGTGGCCGCGGGCAGCTGCAGCCTCACGGCCAGCCAGGCCGGCAATGCCAGCTTCGCGGCCGCGCCGACCGTCACGGTCACCTTCACGGTGGGCGGCGGCAGCGCGCCGGCGCCGCTGACCTTCTCTTCCGGCTTCGCGGGCGGCAACCGCACGGTCGAGGGCGGGGCATTCTTCTCGTACAGCGGCAGCAACCAGGACAGCTTCAACTGTTCGGGCGACCCCGCGTGGTGCGGCAGCGGCAGCGGCGGCAGCGGGGCCACGAGCTTCTTCTACAGCTACTACCAGACGCCGACGCCGGCGACCGCGCTGTACAACGGCATCAGC
>CAYVXO010000061.1:0-26759 GCA_964454485.1 uncultured Rubrivivax sp. | reverse complement strand
TGCTGGCCACGGTGTTCGTGACCTTCCCCTTCGTGGCGCGCGAGCTGATCCCGCTGATGCAGGCGCAGGGCGTGGAACAGGAAGAGGCGGCGCGCGTGCTGGGCGCCGGCGGCTGGCAGATCTTCCGCCGCGTCACGCTGCCCAACGTGAAGTGGGCGCTGCTGTACGGCGTGATCCTCTGCAACGCGCGCGCGATGGGCGAGTTCGGCGCGGTATCGGTGCTGTCCGGCCACATCCGCGGCCAGACCAACACGATGCCGCTGCACATCGAGATCCTCTACAACGAATACCAGTTCGCGGCCGCCTTCGCGGTGGCCTCGCTGCTGGCGGCGCTGGCGCTGGTGACGCTGGTGCTGAAGTACCTGGTGGAACAGCGGGTGAAAGCGGAGAGCGCCACATGAGCATCGAAGTTCGCGGGTTGAAGAAGCGCTTCGGCGCCACCGTCGTCTGCGACGACCTCAACCTGGACATCGCCGACGGCGAGCTGGTGGCGCTGCTGGGGCCTTCGGGCTCGGGCAAGACGACGCTCTTGCGCATCATCGCCGGGCTCGAGGTGCCCGACGACGGCCACGTGTTCTTCCACGGCGAGGACGCCACCCACACCGACGTGCGCGACCGCAACGTGGGCTTCGTGTTCCAGCACTACGCGCTGTTCGCCCACCTCTCGATCTTCGAGAACGTGGCCTTCGGGCTGCGCGTGCGGCCGCGCCGGGCTCCGCTCGGCTCCAAGGTCCCGACGCGGCCTTCCGACGCCGTGATCACGAAGAAGGTGACCGAGCTGCTGGAACTGGTGCAGCTGGCGCCGCAGGCGAAGCGTTTCCCGCACCAGCTCTCGGGCGGCCAGCGCCAGCGCGTGGCGCTGGCGCGCGCGCTGGCGGTGGAGCCGCGCGTGCTGCTGCTGGACGAACCTTTCGGCGCGCTCGACGCGCAGGTGCGCAAGGAACTGCGCCGCTGGCTGCGCCGCCTGCACGACGAGATGCACCTCACCGGCGTCTTCGTCACCCACGACCAGCAGGAGGCGATGGAAGTGGCCGACCGCGTGGTGCTGATGAACCACGGCGCGATCGAGCAGATCGGCCGCCCCGACGAGATCTGCGAGCACCCGGCCACCGACTTCGTGCGCCAGTTCCTCTCCGACCTGGCGCCGCCCTGCGAATGCGGGCGCCGGCCCGCCTTCAGAACCTGTAGCTCAGCGACAGCAGCGCGCTGACGTTGGTGGCGTCGCGCGTGAGCGGGCTCGAGCGCGCGTCGCCGCGCAGGCTGCGCACGACGAAGGTGCCGCTGGCCAGCCATTCGGGGGTGAGGGCCCAGAACAGGCTCAGGTTGGCGCGGATGTCGCGCACGCCTGCGCTGGCGTCGGTCTGCGGGTAGCCGCTGTTCTGGGCCTGCCCGGCGCTGACGCCGAAGAATTCCTGCATGTAGTGGCCGTTGGCCAGCGTGGCCAGCGCCGCCACGCGCAGGTAGACGCTGCTGCCGAGGTCGAAACCCGTGCCCAGGCCGATGTCGCCCACGAGTCCGGTGCCGGCGGCGCCGAAGCGCAGCGAGGTGGTGAGCTGCAGGTCCTGCACCAGCGCCTGGTTGAAGTAGACGCCGATCTCCGGGTGCGGGCTGATGTTGCCCATGCCGCGCAGCGCGTCGGAGCGGCTTTCGCGGCGGCCGGGGTCGAAGGTGGCGCGCACGCCGAAGCGGGTGCCGCGCTGGCGCGAGAACTCGTAGCCGATGCCGTTGCCGGTGCCGGCGAACCAGCCGTCGCCCCAGCGGTAGTTCACCACCGGCAGCAGCAGCGTGCGGCGTTCGTCGCTGCCCAGGTAGCGCGGGCCGTTGTAGAGCGCGCCGCCCACACGCAGGCGGTTGGGCGTGCTGCCGTCCTCGCCGACGTAGTCGAACTCGAACTGGGCGAAGGCGGGGGCGGCCAGCAGCCAGCCGGCGGCCAGGCCGGCAAGGAAACGCATCTTCACGGGCGGGCTCCTCGGTCAGGCGGGCGCCTGCGGCCCGCCGAAGCCGGCGATTGTCGCGGAGATCAGATCTCGATCTTCGTGCCCGGCGGCGAGGCGAGCGCCTTGTCCACCAGCGCGCGGTCCAGCGGTGCGGCGAAGGTGCGGATGAAGTCGTAGGCGTAGTCGCGCAGCACGCTGCCGCGGCGCATGCCCAGCAGGGTGACGTTGGGCGCGAACAGATGGCGCGCGTCGATGGCGCGCAGGCCGGGGTCGCGCGTCTCGTCGAAGGCGATGCTGGCGATGATGCCCACGCCCAGCCCCAGCTCCACGTAGGTCTTGATGACGTCGGCGTCCATCGCCGAGAGCACCAGGTCGGGGTGCAGGCCGGCGGCGCCGAAGGCTTCGTCGATGTGGCCGCGGCCGGTGTAGCCGGGCTCGTAGGTGATGATGGGAAAGACGGCCAGCCGCGCCAGCGTGAGCGGCTCGCCGCGCGCCGCCTCTTCGGCCAGCGGGTGGCCCGGCGGCACGATGACGGCGTGCGTCCAGCGGTAGCAGGGCAGGCCCACCAGGTCCGGATATTGGGCGATGGCCTGGGTGGCCACGCCGAGGTCGGCCTCGCCTTCCAGCAGCATCTGCGCCACCTGCTGCGGGCTGCCCTGCTGCAGGCGCAGCGTGACTTCGGGGTGGGTGGCGCGGAAGTCGCGCACCGCCGGCGGCAGCGCGTAACGCGCCTGCGAGTGCGTGGCCGCGATGGTGAGCGTGCCGCGGCCGGCGCTCTTGAAGTCGGCGCCGGCGCGCTGCAGGTTCTCGGCTTCCAGCAGCAGCCGCTCGACGATGGGCAGCACGGTGGCGCCGGGCGCGGTGAGTCCGGTGAGCCGCTTGCCCGCGCGCACGAAGATCTCGATGCCGAGCTCTTCCTCCAGCTCGCGGATCTGGCGGCTCACGCCGGGCTGCGAGGTGTGCAGTGCCGCCGCCACCTCGGTCAGGTTGAAGCCGCGGCGCACCGCTTCGCGCACCGATCGGAGTTGCTGCAGATTCACCAGGCGATTGTCGGCGCGGGCAGGTCGCGGCTTCGGACGGAATGCGAATGTCGTCAGACGGCGCCTGCATATCGGGCACACTCGGCCGCGATGGCAAACGTGATCCTGCTGCCCGGCCTGGCCTGCGACGCCGGCCTGTGGAAACACCAGGTGGACGCGCTGGCCCCGCGGCACGCAGTGCAGGTGGCCGACGTGCACCAGCGCTACGACACCCTGCCGGCCATGGCCGCCGGCCTGCTGGCCGAGACCGCCGGCCCGCTGGTGCTGGTGGGCGCCTCGATGGGCGGCATGGTGGCGCTGGAAGCGGCGCGCCAGCAGCCGGGCCGCGTGGCCGCGATCGCGCTGCTGGGCAGCAGCGCGCGCGCCGACACGCCCGACCTGATCCGCCTGCGCACCGAGGCGATCCGCCACTTCGAGGCCGGCCGGGTGGAAGAGGTGCTGCTGGCCAACGTGGCCTTCGCCTTCCACCCCGAAGCGGCGCAGCGCGCCGGCCTGGTGGCCGAGTACGTGGCGATGGTGCGGCGCGCCGGCGCGCAGCAGCTGATCCGCCAGAACCGCGCCGTGATGGCGCGCGAGGACCTGCGCCCCACGCTGCCTTCGCTGCGCAGCCCGCTGCTGGTGCTGTGCGGCGAAGCCGACCGGCTGACGCCGCCGGAGGTCTCCGAGGAGATCGCCGCCGCGGTGCCGCGGGCGCGGCTGGAGATCGTGGCCGGCGCCGGCCACATGCTGACGATGGAGCAGCCGGCGCGCGTGAACGCGCTGCTGGCGGACTGGCTTCAGTCCCTGCGGTAGACGCTGGCGTCGGTGCTCACCAGGTCGAGCGGAAAGCGCCGGCCGGCCAGGTGGTCTTCCAGGCAGCGCAGCACCAGCGGGCTGCGCATGCGGGCCGACTCGGCGCGCATCTCCTCGGGCGTGAGCCACAGCGTGCGGTGGATGCCGGCGTCGAGCGCGCGCCCGGCGAGGCGCTCGCCCACCGTGCCGGCGTAGGCGAAGCGCAGGTAGGTGACGTCCTGGCCCAGCGCCGGCCGCTGGAAGCGCGAAAGGTACACGCCCACCAGCGCCGTCGGGGTGAAGGCATGCGCCGTCTCTTCCAGCGCCTCGCGCACCACCGCCTGCAGCGGCGACTCGCCCGGGTCCAGGTGGCCGGCCGGGTTGTTCAGGCGCACGCCGTCCACGGTGTCTTCCTCCACCAGCAGGTAGCGGCCGTCGCGTTCGATCACGGCAGCGACGGTGACACTGGGGCGCCAGCGGGCATCGGACATGGCGCGATCGTAGCCAGATAGGCCAGCCCGTACACTTCGCTGCGCACGCCGGCGCCCGCCGGCCCAAGCAGCAGCAGACCCCCGAGGAGCAAGCTCACCATGTCACTGCGGATCGGTATCCCCCGGGAAACCTTCCCGGGCGAGAAGCGCGTCGCCACCGTGCCCGAAGTCGTCGCCAAGCTCATCAAGCTGGGCTTCAGCGTCGGCGTCGAGAGCGGCGCCGGCGACGCCGCCAACTTCGCCGACGACACCTACCGCGCCGCCGGCGCGGAAGTGGTGAGCGGCGCCGCCGCGCTGTGGGCCGGCAGCGACATCGTCTTCAAGGTGCGCCCGCCGACGGCTGAAGAAGTGGGCCTGATGCGCGAAGGCGGCATGCTCGTCGGCTTCGTGTGGCCGGCGCAGAACCCCGAGCTGATGCAGCAGCTGGCGGCGAAGAAGGCCACCGTGCTGGCGATCGACGCGCTGCCGCGCCAGCTGAGCCGCGCGCAGAAGATGGACGCGCTCACCTCGATGGCCGGCATCAGCGGCTACCGCGCGGTGATCGAGGCGGCCAACGCCTTCGGCCGCTTCTTCAACGGCCAGGTCACGGCGGCGGGCAAGATCCCGCCGGCGAAGGTGTTCATCGCCGGCGCCGGCGTGGCCGGTCTCGCGGCCATCGGCACCGCGGCCAACCTGGGCGCCATCGTGCGCGCCAACGACACGCGCGCCGAGGTGGCCGACCAGGTGGTCTCGCTCGGCGGCGAGTTCGTCAAGGTCGACTACGAGGAAGAAGGCTCGGGCGGCGGCGGCTACGCCAAGGTGATGAGCGAGGGCTTCCAGGCCGCGCAGCGCGCGATGTACGCGCAGCAGGCCAAGGAGTGCGACATCATCATCACCACCGCGCTGATCCCGGGCAAGCCCGCGCCCAAGCTGATCACCGCCGAGATGGTGAAGAGCATGAAGCCCGGCAGCGTGATCGTCGACATGGCGGCCGAGCAGGGCGGCAACTGCGAGCTCACCGAGCCCGGCCAGGCGGTGGTGAAGCACGGCGTCACCATCATCGGCTACACCGACCTCGCGAGCCGGCTCGCCAAGCAGTCGTCCACGCTGTATTCGAACAACCTGCTGCGCCTGACCGAGGAGCTGTGCAAGACCAAGGACGGCAAGGTCGACGTCAACTTCGAGGACCAGGCCATCCGCGGCCTCACGGTCATCAAGGAAGGCACGGTCACCTGGCCGGCGCCGCCGATCCAGATGCCGGCCGCGCCGCCGAAGCCGAAGGCGGTGGCCGCCGCGCCCGCCGCCAAGGGCCACGGCCACGGCGCCGGCGAACCGATGTCGGCGAAGTCGCTCGCCATCGTGTTCGGCGTCGGTGCACTGCTGTTCGCCTTCGTGGGCCTGTACGCGCCGGCCAGCTTCCTCTCGCACTTCACCGTGTTCGTGCTGGCCTGCTTCGTCGGCTACATGGTGATCTGGAACGTGACGCCGTCGCTGCACACGCCGCTGATGAGCGTGACCAACGCGATCAGCTCGATCATCGCCATCGGCGCGCTGATCCAGGTGGCGCCGCCGCTCGGAGGGAACGCCGGCGACCGGCCCTCCGGCCTGATCCTGGGGCTGGCGGTGCTGTCGCTGGTGCTCACCGCCGTCAACATGTTCGGCGGCTTCGCGGTCACGCGGCGCATGCTGGCGATGTTCCGCAAGTAAGAACGCAAGAACAAGAGGCAGACCCATGTCCGAAGGACTCGCCACCGTCGCCTACATCGGCGCCACCATCCTCTTCATCCTCAGCCTGGGCGGGCTCTCGAACCCCGAGACGGCGCGCCGCGGCAACCTGTTCGGCATCGTCGGCATGGCGATCGCCGTGCTCGCCACCGTGCTGGGCCCGCGCGTCACCGCCGGCGGCGTCGGCTACATCGTCGGCGCGCTCGTCGTCGGCGGCAGCGTCGGCCTCGTCGCGGCGAAGAAGGTGCAGATGACGCAGATGCCGGAGCTCGTCGCGCTCATGCACAGCCTGGTGGGCCTGGCGGCCTGCCTGGTGGGCTTCGCGAGCTACGTCGACACCAGCACCGTCTTCGCCACCCCGGCCGAGAAGACCATCCACGAGTTCGAGGTCTACATCGGCATCCTGATCGGCGCCGTCACGTTCTCGGGCTCGATCATCGCCTTCGGCAAGCTCTCCGGCCGCATCGGCGGCAAGCCGCTGCTGCTGCCGGGGCGCCACTGGATCAACCTGGCGGCGCTGCTGGTCGTCATCTTCTTCGGCCGCGTGTTCCTGAACGCCGGCGAGCATGGCGCCGGCCTGCCGGCGCTGCTGATCATGACGGTGATCGCGCTGCTGTTCGGCATCCACATGGTGATGGCCATCGGCGGCGCCGACATGCCGGTGGTGGTGTCCATGCTCAACAGCTACTCGGGCTGGGCGGCGGCGGCCACCGGCTTCATGCTGAGCAACGACCTGCTGATCGTGGTCGGCGCGCTGGTCGGCTCGTCGGGCGCGATCCTGAGCTACATCATGTGCCGCGCGATGAACCGCAACTTCATCAGCGTCATTGCCGGGGGCTTCGGCACCGGCGGCGGCACCGCGGCGCCGGCTGCGGCGGGCGCTGCGCCGGCGGGCGAGGTGTCGCCCATCAGCGCGGTCGAGACGGCGGAGCTGCTGCGCGAAGCCAAGAGCGTGATCATCGTGCCAGGCTACGGCATGGCGGTGGCGCAGGCGCAGCACACGGTCAACGAGATCACCAAGAAGCTGCGCGACAAGGGCGTGACGGTGCGCTTCGGCATCCACCCGGTGGCCGGGCGCATGCCGGGGCACATGAACGTGCTGCTGGCCGAAGCCAAGGTGCCCTACGACATCGTGCTCGAGATGGACGAGATCAACGAGGACTTCCCGGAGACGGACGTCGCGATGGTCATCGGCGCCAACGACATCGTGAACCCCGCGGCGCAGGAAGACCCGGCGAGCCCGATCGCCGGCATGCCGGTGCTCGAGGTCTGGAAGGCGCGCACCTCGATCGTGATGAAGCGCAGCATGGCCAGCGGCTACGCCGGCGTCGACAACCCGTTGTTCTACAAGGACAACAACCGCATGCTCTTCGGCGACGCGAAGAAGATGCTGGACGAGGTGCTGGGGGCGCTGAACGGTTGAGCGACCGGGCGCCGGCTACTTCGCCGGCGTGAGGTCGTGGTCCATGCCGTCCGGCTTCCAGCGGTCTTCGCGCAGGTGGTAGCGCATGCCGCCGGTGCCGTCGTTGCGGATCACGTAGCGGAACGGCTCGCAGCCGGCCAGCGGCGGCTTGACGACGATGATGGTCGTCTCGGCGCTGTGCTCCACCTCGGCCGGCATGTCGCGGTCGCTGACGCAGGGGTCGCCGCGGCCGGAGGACATCATGCGGAAGATGGCCTCGCCGTCCTTTTCCTCCAGCGAGATGGTCGAGAGGCGGAAGTGGTCCTTCGAGTACTGCCCGCTCGTCTTGTCCTTGAGGTAGGACTTGTAGTTCCAGTGCTGGGTCTCCGCCTGCGCGGCCAGGGCGAGCAGGCCGGCGGCTGCCCCGGCGGCCAGGCGGATGGTGCTGATTCTCATGTGGGGTCCTCCCTGAGCGGTGCCGGAAACCACTGTGGAGGACGAGCGCTAGCCAAACGCTAGCGCTGGCCGAAGGGGTACTTCCTCATCGCCTTCGCGCGCAGCATCTCCCCGATGCCGGGCTCCTCGCCCGCCGCTTTCGGCGCCGCGGCGTCCGGCGCTGAAGGCGATCGGGTAGCCGGCCATCGCCCCCACCACGCTGACGGCGGCGGTGGCGGCGATGGTCTGCGCCACGATGGACAGCGCGTTCTTGGTGCGCAGCATGCCGCCGTGGAACAGGAATGGCTCTGACTGGCCAGGGAAGAACTCCCCGTCCGGGCCCGGCCGAGCGCCCCGCCGCACCTGCCGACCCCCGGATCCGGGGGCGCCGCGCCTTCGGAAAATGCGGCTCTCGCGCTATCGAATCCCCTGATGCTGCCTCTGTCAGCGGGCCGTCAGAATCGAAACCGTCGCGGAGAGGTGCATGGAGAAGATCTGGCTGAAGCAGTACCCCGAAGGCGTGCCCGCCGAAGTCAAGACCGATCTCTATCCATCGCTGGTCGCCCTGATCGAGGAAAGCTTCCGCAAGTACCGCGACCTGCCGGCCTACCGCTTCATGGGCCGGGTCATCACCTTCGGACAGGTTGACGACGCTTCGCGCGCGCTCGCGGCCTACCTGCAGGGGCTGGGGCTGGCGCGCGGCGACCGCGTCGCCATCATGATGCCCAACGTGCCGCAGTACCCGGTGGCGGTGGCCGCCATCCTGCGCGCCGGGCTGGTGGTGGTGAACGTCAACCCGCTGTACACGCCGCGCGAGCTGGAGCACCAGCTCAAGGACTCGGGCGCCAAGGCCATCCTCATCGTCGAGAACTTCGCCGCCACGCTGCAGAAGGTGATGGAGGCGGTGCCGACGAAGAAGGTGGTGCTGGCCGCCATGGGCGACATGCTCGGCTTCGTCAAGGGCGCCATCGTCAACCACGTGGTGCGCAACGTGAAGAAGATGGTGCCGGCCTTCGAGCTGCCGGGCGCGGTGCGCTTCAACGCCGCGCTGGCGCAGGGCCGGCGCGCCACGCTCACGGAGCCCAAGGTGGGGCCGGACGACATCGCGGTGCTGCAGTACACCGGCGGCACCACCGGCGTGAGCAAGGGCGCGGTGCTGCTGCACCGAAACCTGGTGGCCAACGTGCTGCAGGCCGAGGCCTGGTACCAGCCGGCGCTGAAGCGCATTCCGCCGGGCGAGCAGATCGTCACCGTGTGCGCGCTGCCGCTGTATCACATCTTCGGCTTCAACACGAACATGATGCTGTCCATGCGCATGGGTGGCTGCAACATCCTCATTCCGAACGCGCGCGACATCGGCGCCGTGCTGAAGGACCTCGCCGGCCAGCGTTTCCACAGCTTCCCGGCCGTGAACACGCTGTTCAACGCGCTCGCCAACCATGCCGACTTCGACAAGGTCGACTGGAGCCACCTGAAGATCAGCGTCGGCGGGGGCATGGCGGTGCAGCAGGCCACCGCGCGGCTGTGGCTGGAGAAGACCGGCTGCCCGATCTGCGAAGGCTACGGCCTCAGCGAGACCAGTCCCTCGGCCACCTGCAACCCGGTGGACAGCACGGCCTACAGCGGCAACATCGGCCTGCCGATGCCCAGCACCGAACTCCGCCTGCTCGACGACGACGGCCGCGAGGTGCCGGCGGGCTCGCCGGGCGAGATCGCGATCAAGGGCCCGCAGGTCATGGCCGGCTACTGGCAGCGGCCTGACGAGACGGCGAAGGTCATGACGGCCGACGGCTTCTTCCGCACCGGCGACATCGGCATGGTCGACGAGCGCGGCTACTTCCGCATCGTCGACCGCAAGAAGGACATGATCCTGGTCTCGGGCTTCAACGTGTACCCGAACGAGGTCGAGGACGTCATCACGCAGATGCCCGGCGTGCTCGAGTGCGCCGCCGTGGGCGTGCCCGACGCGAAGGCGGGCGAGGCGGTGAAGGTGGTCATCGTCAAGAAGGACCCGGCCGTCACCGAAGCCGACGTGCGCACCTTCTGCGAGGCCAACCTCACCGGCTACAAGCGGCCGAAGATCGTCGAATTCCGTACCGAGCTGCCGAAGACGCCGGTGGGCAAGATCCTGCGCCGCGAGCTGCGAGGCTAAGTCCGGGGCTGGCAGCGCGCCTCCGGGCGCAGTACGCTCCGGCGGTTCATCAGAGGCTCGATGGGGCTGCGATACCAGAAGACCGACAACGGGCGCGAGGAAATCCGCGCCCGGAGGCTCGACCTTTCGCGGCCGGCGCGCACGCTGCTGCTCATCGTCGACACCACGAAGACGCCCGAAGAGTGGCTGCAGATGGTCAAGGGCGCGAGCGCGGCCGACTTCGAAACGCTGCTGCAGCTGGGCCTGGTGAGCACCGCCGAGGTGGCGGGCGCGCCGGAGAAGAAGTCCGGGCCGACGATCGAGGAGGCGCTGGAGAAGTTCGGCTACCGCGAGCTCTACGACCGCCTCACGCAGGAGGCGCGGCCGCGCCTGGGCCTGATGAAGGGCTACCGCGTGGTGCTGGAGATCGAGAAGTGCACCGATGTCTTCGCGCTGCGCCAGCTGGCGCTGCGGGTCATCGAGGAGGTGCGCGTGGCGCAGGGTGACGCGGCGGCCAGCGAACTGCGGCGTGCGCTCGGCGCGGTGCGCTGAGACGCCGGCCGGCTGCGGCACACTGCCGCTGCCGTGAGCCCGCCGCGCCTGTTCGTCGACACCCCGCTTGCCGAGAGCGAACGCTTCGTGCTGCCCGAAGCCGCGCAGCGCCACCTGCGCGTGCTGCGCCTGCAGCCGGGCGACGCGCTCGCGCTGTTCGACGGCGGCGGCAGCGACTGGCCGGCCGAGGTGCTGGCGATCGGCCGCCAGGAGGTGACCGTGCGCGTGGGCGCGCCGCAGCCGGTGGCGCGCGAACTGCCCTGGCCGCTGGTGCTGGCGGTGGGCATGCCGGCCAACGAGCGCATGGACACGCTGGTCGAGAAGGCCACCGAGCTGGGCGCCGCGCGAGTGCAGCCGCTGCTGTGCGAACGCTCGGTGCTGCGGCTGGCGGGCGAACGCGCGGCGCGCAAGCAGGCGCACTGGCAGGCGATCGCCGTCGCCGCCAGCGAGCAGTGCGGCCGTGCCCGTGTGATGCAGGTGGCGCCCGTGCGCCCGCTGGCCGACTGGTTGGCGGCAGGCGCCTTCGAAGGACAACGCCTGCTGCTGAGCCCCGGCGCACCTTCGCTGTCGGCGCTGGCCGCCGCCGGCGGCGCGACGCTGCTTTCGGGCCCCGAAGGCGGCCTCGCCGCCGCCGAGGAAGCGCAGGCCCTGCAGGCCGGCTTCGTGCGTGCCGGCCTGGGCGCGCGCGTGCTGCGCGCCGACACGGCGCCGCTGGCGGCCCTGGCCTGGTGGACCTTGCGGGGCTGAACGCCGCTGCTCTTCCTGTGCCTTGTGCGGCCGGCGCGGGGCGCCGAGAATGGGCCGACGGGCCTGCGGCCCCCAACGTCTTCCAGGAGGTGCCATGGGTTTGCTCGACACGGTGATCGGTGCGCTCGCGCAAGGCGGCGCGGGGGGCGGCGGCGGCCAGGCCGACCTGCTGCGCGTGGTGGTGGGCATGCTCGGCAACGACGCGCCCGGCGGCGGGCTGGGCGGCCTGATCTCGAAGTTCCAGCAGGGCGGGCTGGGCGACGTCGTCGCGTCCTGGGTTTCGACCGGCCAGAACCTGCCGGTCTCGGCCGACCAGGTGCACCAGGCGCTCGGCAGCGACACCATCGCCAGCATCGCCCAGCAGCTGGGGATCTCGCACGGCGACGCCGCGGGCCAGCTGGCGCAGATGCTGCCGCAGGTGATCGACCGCCTCACGCCGAACGGCCAGGTGCCGGCCGGCGGGCTGGGCGACGTCGGCAACCTGCTGGGTTCGCTGCTGCAGCCGCGCTGACCGCGCCGCGCCTTGCGGCACGACGAGTACCTGCGCCACGACGCCACCGCGCTGGCCGGCCTGGTGCGTGCGCGCCAGGTCACGGCGGCCGAACTGCTGGCGCTCGCGCGCGCACAGATGGCGCGCGTGCAGCCGCAGCTCAACGCGCTGCTGCGGCCGCTGGACGAATTGGCCGCCGAGCAGGCCGCGCGGCCGCCGGCCGGCGCGCTGGCCGGCGTGCCCTTCCTCGTGAAGGACAGCGTGGCCGACGTCGCCGGCGTGCCCACCAGCTACGGCAGCGCCTCGCTGCGCGGCGTGGCCGCGCCCTGCCACGCCGCCGTGCTGCGGCGCCTGCTGGACGCCGGTGCGGTGGTCTTCGGCAAGACCAACCTGCCCGAGTTCGGCTTGAAGGGCGTGAGTGATTCGCAGGCCTTCGGCCGCGTCGCCAACCCCTGGGACCCGCGGCGCACCGCGGGCGGCTCCAGCGGGGGCTCGGCCGCCGCGGTGGCCGCCGGCGTGGTGCCGATGGCCGGCGGCAACGACGGTGGCGGCTCGCTGCGCATCCCGGCGGCCTGCTGCGGGCTGTTCGCGCTGAAACCTTCGCGCGGCCGCATCTCCAACGGGCCGGGCATCGGCGAGGTCTGGTTCGGCGCCTGCAGCGAAGGCGTGCTCTCGCGCAGCGTGCGCGACAGCGCGCTCGCGCTCGACCTGCTGTGCGGCCCCGAGCCAGGCGACCCCTTCGTCACAACGCCGCCCGCCGAGCCCTTCGCGCGCGCGATCTAGCGGCCGCCGAAGCGCCTGCGCATCGGCTTCTCCACCGCCTCGCCGATCGGCACGCCGGTGCACCCCGAGGCGGTGGCCGCCGTGCGCCAGGCCGCGCAGACGCTGCAAGGGCTGGGTCACGAGGTGGAGGAAGCCGCGCCCGCGATCGACGGCCACGCGGTCGCGCAGGCCTTCGTGCACCTGTACCTGGGGCAGATCCCGGCGACCATCGGCTGGGCGATGTCGCTGGGCGCGAAGGCGGCCGACTTCGAGCTGCTGACGCGCGTGATGGGCGTCATCGGCCAGGCCACCGGCGCCGGCACGCTGACGGCCCAACTGGTGGCGTGGAACGGCTTCGCGCACGCGCTCGCCGCCTTCCACGAACGGCACGACGCCTGGCTCACGCCCACGCTGGCCGCGCCGCCGATGCTGCACGGCGCGATCGACCCGCCGCCGGCGCTGCGCCTGGCGTTGCAGCTGCTGCTGAACACCGGGCTGCTGTCGCTCCTGGCGCGCGCCGGCGCGCTGCGCGGCACGGTCGACCGGCTGGCGGTGGAGAACCTCGCGCCCTACCCGTTCACGCAGCTGGCCAACCTGACCGGCACGCCGGCGATGAGCGTGCCGCTGCACACCACCGCCGAAGGCCTGCCGCTGGGGGTGCAGTTCGTCGGCCGCATGGGCGACGAAGCCACGCTGCTGCAGCTGGCCGCCGAGCTCGAAATCGCTGCGCCCTGGTTCGACCGCCTGCCTTCGCTGGCCAGTGCCTGAATAGCTCGGTAACAACTGGCCCCTGAAATGAGGGGGATGTCGGTTCTGCGCATCGCTGCCCGTCGGGCGGCGACTTATAACGCTCGACAAATCGAGATCACAGAGCGCCGCGGCCGGCCCACGCCGGCCAGCGGTGCCGAACGGACAGAGGGCATTTCCGCACCGGCACCATCCGTTGCGGCCAGGGTCGGGAGGACCGGTTGGTGTTTGGGTACGCGATCGTTCGCGCCGCTGTCTCGGGCTGCGAAGGCTTCTCCCTTCGCCCCGACCTCACCCTCGCACCACCTTCGGCGAGCCTGCGCGCGTGCAGCACGCGCCGCTGGGGCCGCCGGCGTTCCCCGCGCTGAACAGAACCGAACAGGAGAGAGCATGCACCGCATGGTCCAAGGCGTCGCGAAGGCGCTCGTTGCGCTGGTGTTGGGTGCGTCGGCGACGCTGGCGTCGGCCGCGCTGAAGTGCGACGCGGACGGCAACGGCCGCATCGACTCAGTGGACCTGACGCTGATCCGCCAGGCGGCGGGACGGCCGGCGACGGGGGCGGACGACCCGAGGGACGGCAACAGCGACGGCGAGATCGACGTCGCCGACGTGCGCTACTGCCAGCTGCGCTGCAAGTACGCGCAGTGCGCCTCCAACGGCGCGCCGCTGGCCGACGCGGGGCCCGACCAGACGGTGGCGGTGGGCACGCCGGTCACGCTCAACGGGCGCGCCTCGGCCGACCCCGACGGCGACCCGCTCACCTACCGCTGGACGCTGACCGCGCGGCCGGCCGGCAGCGCCGCGGCGCTGGTCAACGCCAACACCGTCGCTCCCGGCTTCACGGTGGACCGCGCCGGCAGCTACACCATCACGCTCGTCGTCAACGACGGCAAGACCGACAGCGCGCTCGACAGCGTCGTCATCAGCACCCTGAACTCGGCACCGGTGGCCAAGGCCGGACCCGACCAGACCGCCTTCGTCGGCAACACCGTCACGCTGGACGGACGCGGCTCCAACGACGTCGACGGCGACCCGCTCACCTACGCGTGGCGCGTGCTCAGCGCGCCCACGGGCAGCACCTCGGCGCTGGTGAACCCCACGGTGGTGCAGCCGCAGTTCACGATCGACCGCGCCGGCAGCTACAGCTTCGAGCTCATCGTCAGCGACGGGCGCGCCAGCAGCGCGCCGGCCAGCGTACGCGTGTCCACGCTCAACAGCGCGCCGGTGGCGCGCGCGGGCAACGACCGCTCGGTCGCGCTGGGCGCCCTGGTGCAGCTGGACGGCAGCGCCAGCTCCGACGTCGACGGCGACACGCTGAGCTTCGCCTGGTCGCTCACCACGCGGCCGGCCGGCAGTGCCGCGGCGCTGAGCAGCACTACGGCTGTCAAGCCCAGCTTCACCGCCGACCTGCCCGGCACCTACGTCGCGCAGCTCATCGTCAACGACGGCCAGGCCGCGAGCGCGCCGGCCACCGTGGCCATCTCCACCAACAACGCCGCGCCCAGCGCCAACGCCGGCCCCGACCAGAGCGTGCCGCTGGGCGCGCGGGTCACGCTGGTCGGCAGCGGCTCGCGCGACCCCGAAGGCGCGCCGCTCGGCTACGCGTGGTCCTTCACCAGCCGCGCGCCGGGCAGCGCCGCCGTGCTCGGCTGGGCCAACACCGCCAGCCCGCAGTTCACCGCCGACAAGCCCGGCAGCTACGTCGTGCAGCTCATCGTCAACGACGGCACGCTGGCCAGCGTGCCGGACACGGTGGTGGTCTCCACGCTCAACTCGCGCCCGGTGGCCGACGCCGGCGCGGCGCAGAACGTGCTGGCCGGCGCCACCGTGGCGCTGGACGGCAGCGCCTCCAGAGACGCCGACGGCGACGCGCTCACCTACAGCTGGTCGCTCACCGTCAAGCCGGCGGGCAGCGCGGCCGTCGTCGTGCCGGCCACGGCGGTGAACCCCGGCTTCGTGGCCGACCTGGCGGGCCAGTACGTCGCGCAGCTCATCGTCAGCGACGGCAAGCTCGCCAGCGCGCCGGCCACCGTGAGCGTCACCGCCACGCAGCCCAACCGGCCGCCGGTGGCGGCGGCCAGCGCGACGCCGGCGTCGGTGGCCACCGGCGCGACGGTGAGCCTGTCGGCGGCCGGCAGCAGCGACCCCGACGGCAACCCCATCAGCTACAGCTGGACGCTGGCGGCGCGGCCCGCGGGCAGCAACGCCGCAGTCACCAACCCGACGGCGGCCAATGCCAGCTTCGTGCCCGACGTGGCCGGGGCATACACGGTGCAGCTCACCGTCAGCGACGGCAGCCTCAGCGCCACCGCGCTGGCCAGCGTGACGGCCACCTCGGGCAACCGCGCGCCGCAGTTCACCAGCTTGCCGGGCACGCAGGCCACCGTGGACTCGCCCTACGCCTACCCGGCCGCCGCGAGCGACCCCGACGCGGGCGACACACTGACCTTCTCGCTCGTCAACGCGCCGCAAGGCATGGGCGTCAACCCGACCACCGGCCTCGTGAGCTGGCTGCCCACGGTGCTGCAGACCGGGCCGCAGAGCGTGCGCCTGCGCGTCACCGACGCCGGCGGGCTGTTCGCCGAACAGGCCTTCACCGTCACCGTGGGCGCCACGCCCACGCCGCTGACGCTGGCCGCCGCGCTCAACCCGACGGCGGCCAATGCCGGCCAGGCCGTGGCGCTGACGGTGGTGGTGAGCGGCGGCAACGGCGGCGCGATCACGCGCACCGCCACGCTGGACGGCAACACGCCGATCGCGCTGGACGGGGCCGGCAACGGCAGCTTCGCCGCGCCCGCCGCCGGCGTGCACCACGTCCTGGTGAGCGTGCAGCAGGCGCCGGTGAACGGCGCCGCCCCGGCGCCGCAGACGCGCGACCTGATCCTCACGGTGCGCGACGCCACCGACACCACGGCGCCGGTGGCCGCCATCACCAGCCCGGCGGCCAACAGCGAGGTCAGCGCCGCGGTGCCCGTCATCGGCACCGCCAGCGACGCGCACCTGGCGTACTACCAGCTGCTCATGCGGCCGGCCGGCAGCAGCACCTACACCGAGTTCTGGCGCGGCCTGGCCAACGTGACCAACGGCACGCTGGGCACGCTGGACCCCACGCGCATCGCCAACGGCATGTACGAGCTGGCGCTCAACGTGGTGGACGTCAACGGCCGCGCGACCAGCACGGTGACCACCTTCGAGGTGGCGCGCGACCTGAAGCTGGGCCAGTTCAGGCTGAGCTTCGCGGACATCCGCTCGGACGCGCCGGGCATGCCGCTCATGCTCACGCGCACCTACGACAGCCTGAAGAAGGACCAGATCGGCGACTTCGGCTACGGCTGGAGCGCGGCGGCGCAGGACGTGAGCCTGCGCAAGAACGTCGCCGAAGGCGCGCTGTGGAACGTGCAGACCAGCGGCTTCAACATCTGCTTCACCCCGGCGGTGCCGCATCGGCTGACGGTGAGCCTGCCGGACGGCGGGGTCTACCGCTTCCAGGCCCGCAACGAGGTGCAGTGCGCCTTCGCCACGGTGCCGGACATCAACGTGGTCTACGACGCGCTCGCGCTGCCGGTCGGCGGCAACAGCGGCGGCGCGGCCTCGTCGGGCAAGCTGGAAATCATCAACACCTCGCTGCTGCTGCAGCAGGGCGGCACGATCTTCGACGTCGACACCGGCGGGCCCTGGGATCCGACCGACTACAAGTTCACCGCGGCCGACGGCACGGTGTGGGTGCTGCGCAAGGATGTCGGCGTCATCAGCCAGACCGACATCTACGGCAACACGATCAACTACGGTCCGGGCGGCTACCAGCACAGCGCGACGCTGGCGATCTCGCTCACGCGCGACGGACAGGGCCGGATCACGCGTGCGACCGATCCCACCGGCAAGAGCGTCGCCTACACCTACAACGCGAACGGCGAGCTCGCCACGATGACGGACCGCGTCGGCGGCGTCACCAGCTTCTTCTACGGCACGACCACGCGCGCCGCGGGTGCCGCGGACAGCGGCAGCACGGTCAACGCGCACCTGCTGGAGAGCATCGTCGACCCACGCGGGCAGGTCATCGCCCGGCTGCAGTTCGACGATCTGGGGCGCCTGTCGGGCTCGCTCGACGCGCTGGCGCAGGGCGCCACGCAGACCTTCGACACCACGCTCAACCAGCAGCGCTCGGTCGACCGGCGCGGCAACCCGACGACCTACACCTTCGACAGCGCGGGCAACGTCACGAAGATCGTCGACGCGCTGGGCGGCACCACCGAACTCACCTACGACGCCAACGGCAACGAGCTCACGCGCAAGGATCCGCTGGGCAACGTGGTCACCAAGACCTACGACGCGGCGGCGGGGACCACGCTGACCGAGACCGACGCGCTGGGCCGCAAGACGACCACGGCCTACGTCTCGAGCACCAATGCATTCGAGCGACAGAACCCGGTGAGCGTGACCGATCCGCGCGGCAACGTCACCAGCTATGCCTATCCGCCGGGGCTGGACAAGGTGCCGGGCGCGGTGCCAAGCACCATCACCGAACCGCTGGGCCGTGTGACGAGCATGAGCACGGACATCAAGGGCAACCTGGTGAGCTTGAGCGTCGGTGGGATCAGCACAAGCTACGGTTACGACGGCCAGGGCCACCGCACGAGCGAGACCGATTCGCTGGGCAGCGTCACCACGTACACCTACGACGCCAACGGCAACGAGCTGACCCGCAGCGTCACCCGCACCGTCAACGGCGTGCCGCGCACGGAGACCAGGACACGCGTCTACGACGGCAACAACCGCGTCGTGCAGGAGACCGACCCGACGGGCGCGGTGCGCAAGACCACGTACAACGGCGCGGGCAAGGTCGAGACCAGCACCGACGCGCTGAATCGGGTCACGCGCTACGCCTACGACGCCAACGCACGCTTGACGCGCACCGACTACCCGGACGGCAGCTTCGAGAGCATCGAATACGACGCCAACGGCAACGAGACCGCCCGCACCGACCGCAGCGGCCGTACCACGCGCAAGGTCTACGACGCGCTCGACCGTCTGGTGCAGACCACGCTGCCCGACGGCAGCAAGGAGAGCCGCGAGTACGACGCGGCCGGCCGCATGACGGCCATGGTCAGCGCGACCGGCGGGCGCACCATCAACGAGTACGACGCCGCGGACCAGCTGACCGCCACGACGGACGCCAGCGGCCGGCGCACCCAGTACGCATACGACGCCAGCGGCAACCGCACGCGCACCACGCTGCCCGACGGCCGGCAGATCAACTACACCTACGACGCGCTCAACCGCCTGACCGAGACGCTGTACGCCGACGGCAGCAGGCTGACGACGGTTTATCGCGCCGACAGCCGCAAGGCGAGCGAGACCGACCCGCGCGGTGTGACCACCACCTTCGGCTACGACGCCAAGGGCCAGCTCACGAGCGTGGTGCAAAGCGGCGTGGCCACGGCCACCGCCTACGCCTACGACCAGACGGGCGCGAAGACCACGCAGACCGACGCCAAGAGCCACCCGGTGCGCTGGGTCTACGACCGCGCGGGGCGGCCGATCTCGCGCACGCTGCCCGACGGCGCCACCGAGAGCTTCGAATACGACAGCGAAGGCCGCCTGACCGCGCACGTCACCTTCGCCGGCCAGCGCATCACCAGCACCTACGACGCGCTGGGCCGCGAGCTCACGCGCAACATCGCCGCCACCGCCAGCGCGCCGGCGCGCAGCATCAGCTGGACCTACGACGGCGAAGGCCGCCGCCTGACGCAGACCGAGAGCGGCACCACCAGCAGCCAGGGCACCACGACCTATCGCTACGACGCGCAAGGCCGCCTGGTCGAGCAGGCCACGCCGCAAGGCACCCTGGCCTGGGCCTACGACGCGGCCGGCCGCGTGACCGAGCGCACCACCTCCGAAGGCACCAGCCGCTACGCCTACGACGCCGAAGGGCGCCTGACGCAGCTGACGGCTCCCGACGGCAAGACCACCACCTACGCCTACGACGCGGCGGGTCGCAACACGCAGAGCGTGCAGCAGCTCAGCGCCGGCGTGGAGCTGGTCACCGACCGCCGCTACGACGCGCAGGACCGCCAGGTCGCCATCGCGCACAGCAAGCGGGTGGGGGCCACCAAGACCCTGGTGGCCGGCCAGGCCGTCGGCCGCGGCGCCGGCGGCGCGGTCAACCGCCTGGACACCTTCGACGGCAGCGCCAGCTTCAACGACACCACGGGCGCCTTCGGCGGCAACCCGGCGCGGGTGCAGACCTTCGGCTACGACGCCAACGCCCGCCTGACGCAGGAGAACGAATACAAGGGCGCCGAACTGCTGGCCTGGCTGGGCAACAACACGCTGCCCTCGACCCAGGCGACGACCTACGCCTACGACGCGGTCGGCAACCGCACCACCAAGACGGTGGTCACCGGCGCTGGCACCGAGACCACGGTCTATGCCTACGACGTCAACGACCGGCTGTCCACCGAGACGCTGACCACCACCACGGGCAGCACCGTGCAGACCAGCTACACCTGGGACGGCAACGGCAACCTGCAGAGCAAGAGCACGCCCAGCGAGTACACGGGTTATGTCTTCGATGCGGACAACCGGCTGGTGGAGGTGCGCAAGGGGGCCAGCCAGGCGACGGCCACGACGCTGGCGAGCTACGGCTACGACGGCGATGGGCAACGCATTCGCAAGAGTTCCGGTGGGACGACCACGACGTTCTTGATCGACACCACCGCGACTTGGCCTCAGGTGGTGTTGGAGACCGCCAAGGACGGCTCGACAACCCAGGACACTGCCTATGTCTGGGGCAACGAGCTCCGCCTGCAGGTACGCGGCGGGCAAGGCACGCTCTTCGGCAACGGCGCTGAGGCCCTGGCGCCAGCACAGGGGCACCTTGGGACCGTCACGGCGGCCATCGGCGTTGCAGGGTCGCCGGTCGAGTCATACGAGAGCGATGCGTTCGGGTTGCTGGCGGCCCGCCCGGCGCCGTTGCTCAATCACCAGTTCGGTGGCGAGCAGTTGGATGTTTCCACGGGACTCATCTACCTCCGTGAGCGCTGGTATGAGCCTCGCCTGGGCGTATTCGAGAGCCCGGATCGGCTGCTCGGAACCTCTACCCGACCGGCTTCCCTGAACCGATATGCGTACGCGGCGGCCGATCCCGTCAATCGCTTCGATCCGTCCGGAAACGAGGATCTTCTAAGTCTCTCCATTGGATCGAGCGCGGAAGCCACGCTCCAGACCGGTTCGGTTCAAAGCTTCAGGTTCGTGCTTCAAAAGGCCGGGTGCTATCTGCTTGAGGCGGTTGCAGAAGAAGTGGTCACCGAAGGAATCTACATTCTTGCCGAGGCCGCGATAGGCGCGCCGATCTTCTACGCTGGGCAGTCAGTCGATATCGAACGCCGACTGGCAGAGCATGCGGGTCCCGGTTCTCGTCATGTCGCAAAGGACATCGTGGCCAAGTTCCATCTCGACAAGGCCTTGGGCAAGGACGCCTACCGAATCGCAGAGCAGTTCATCATGGACGCTGTGCGGGCCTCCGGGGGGAAGTTGGACAATGCGATCGAGGCGATCAATCGGAACAGAGGACGGCTGCGCGGGCAGTTCCTACAGCTCTGCAAATGACCGACAGCGAGAACTTCCACGTCGAGCGGGCCGACAGGAACGGGATCCACACCATCACCATCCACGGAGGCTGGAAACCCGAGTTCGCCGGCGAACTGAACGAAGGGCCATGGGACTCCATCACCCTCTTCAACGGCGACCAGTGGGGCGACTTCTCCTTCCTGATGCCCTTCAAGGACCGGATCCGCACCCTCTCCGTTGCCGCGGGGCTCGACTACAGCCCATTGCTCGCGCTGGATCGATTGGAGCGCCTGGTCCTGCGGGCGCCGCCCAGGAAGATCGGCTCGTTCGACCTCTGCCGATTTCCCCACCTTCGGCACCTGGACGTCTGGTGGCACCCGAAGTATTCGCAGGCCTGCTTCGGCCTGCCCGAGCTGGAGGAGTGCCGCATCTACGCATTCCCCGCCGCCGATCTGACGGGCATCGCGCCGTCGGCCACCTTGCGCAGCCTGACGCTGGACAAGCCCGCGCACCTGGCTTCGCTGGAAGGCGTGGCGCGCCTGCCTGCCTTGCGAAGCCTGGCCGCCGGGCCGAGCCGGTCGCCGATCGACCTGGCCGCGCTGGCCGGGTGCCGCGGCCTGGAAGAGATCAGGATCGAGTCGCCGAAGGGTGTCAGCGGTGTCGGCACGGTGCTGGGGCTGCCGCAGATGCGGCAACTCGTCATCGACGCGCCGTCGCTGCAGAACCTGGATCTGGCGCCGGTCGGCCGACTGCGTAACCTGAGGCGTCTGTTTCTGGTGGGCCGCTTGGACCAGGTCGACTGGCCAGCGCTGCTGGACCTTCCGAACATCGAGTGGGTGCAACTGCTGCCGCCGGATGAACAGGTCGATGCGCTGCTCCAGGACCTGAGACCGCGCTTGACCCCGGCCCGCTTCGAATTGCGCGTGGCGCGTGGCCGCAAGGCGGCGATACTGTTGCGGCGTACCGGCTGATCTGCCCCAGTCCCTTCGGCCGACTCGCCAGCATCCCGCCGAGTGCGCGCCAAGCTGCACACTCTTTCCAACGCCGCCCGCACCCGCGTCCTGCGCATCGACGCATTCGACGACTCCGCCGCCGCGCTCCTGCGTGCCGGCGGCTTCGATGCCGTCGAGCTGGCCTCCGACCTGCCCGACTTCGAGGCGCTGGTCCCGCATGCCGACGCGGTGCGCTGGCTGTGGGCCTCGGCGCCGGCGTCGACGCGCGGCCTCGAGCGGCTGCAGCAGCTCGAGCGCATCACCTACACGGGTTCGCAGGCGGGGCCGAAGTTCGACTTCCGCCAGCTGCCGCGGCTGAAGACGCTCGAATGCGATGCAGCGGACGCCATGTCCGCGAAGTTCCTGAACCACCCCGCGCTGGAGCGGCTCGACCTCAACGGCGCTGCGGTGCCGGACTTCACCGTGCTGGACCGGGCCGAATCGCTGCGCGCCGTGCGGCTGTCGCGCAGCAAGACGCGCAGCCTGCGAGGCATCGGGAAGATGCCGCAGTTGCGCGAACTGCGGCTGCTGGGTGCGCGCACGCTCACCGACATCTCGGCGCTGGAGAGCGCCCCGCAGCTGGAGGCGCTGGAGATCATGGACGCGGTCAAGCTGGCCGACGTGTCCGCGCTGCGCACGCTGCACCGGCTGCGGTGGCTCTTCATCGAGGCGCGCACCGCCGTTCAACCCGACATCGGCTGGCTGGCCGAAGCGCCGGCGCTGGAGTGCGCAGGCCTCTGGGTCGCGACGCAGCGTGTCGACTGGCCGGTGGTGGCCGCGCACCCGCGCCTGTACGACCTGTCTCTGCACGGCTCGGCCACGGCGGCGTTCACCGACAGCGACGAGCGCTTGACCGAGCAGCTCGCCGCGCGCGGCCGGCAGGTGCGCCGGATCACGCGCTACGCGCGCTCGCCGGTGCCGGCGATCCGCGTCGAGATGGCGCCGCCACCGGACATCGCCGATGCGAAACCGTTCACGTCGCTGCAGGGCCGGCTGTCGATGTGAGGCAGGGCGCGCTCAGTGCGCCCCCGCCGCCGACCGCATCACCACCGCCGCCCCGAACACCCATTGCGCGTAGCTGTCGGCGTCCTCGAAGCCCGGCTGGCGCGCGGGGTCGAAGCCATCGCGCTTGAGCGGCACGCCTTCGGCCAGGCTGTAGACGCCGGCGATGAGGCCCTGCGGGTCGCGCACCAGGCCCCATTCGGCGCGGCCGGTCAGCGGGTCGAAGGGCAGCTGCCGCAGGTGGCGCTTCACGCCGGCCACGCGCGGGTCGCGCAGCAGGTCGGTCAGTTCGGCAGGGCCCTGGCCGCCGACCGCGCGGTAGCTGTTGATGGCGACGCTCCAGTCCTCGCCCACCGCCAGCAGCGCCTGTTCGGCGGCGCGGCGCTCCAGCGCATGGCCCAGCTGCACGCTGGCGGTGGCGGCGACCGCCATCACCGCCAGCAGCACCAGCAGCAGCACGTAGGTGAAGCCGCGGCTACCACTGCGCATAGGGCCTGCCGTCGCTGCCGTCGCCGGCCGCGCCGCTCTTCAGGTCGTAGACCGCGCCCTTGTAGCCTTCGGGCGGCGGCACCAGGGTCCAGGTGACGGCCGACTCGGTGATCGGGTCCAGCGGCAACGACGCCAGGTAACGCCGCTCGACCAGCTCGTCCAGGCTGTCGGGGTAGCGGCCCACGTCGCCGTAGAACTTGCCGATCACGTCGCGCGTGGTGCGCAGGTTCTCGCGCAGCACGGTCTCCTTCGCCGCGTCGACCTTGCCGTAGTAGCGCGGCAGCGCCAGCGTGAGCAGCGTGGCCACTATGGCCAGCACCACCAGCAGTTCGATCAGTGTGAAGCCGCGCCGCCGCATCGCCTGCTTCCCGCTACCAGCGCCGGTAGGGCACGCCGTTCAGGCCGACCAGCGGGCTCGTGGAGTAGACGTCGTAGACGTCGTCGCCCGGCCGCGGCTCGGCCGGCTCGCTGGCGTAGCTGCGCAGGCCCCAGCTGTCCTCGGGCGCGCCGCCGTCGTCGGGCGTCATCGGGTCGCGCGGCAGGCGGCGCAGGAAGAACAGCTTGCGCCGCTTCGGGTCGCGCTGGTCGTCGACGCCGTCGACCAGCAGCGACAGCTCGCGCGGGTAGCCGGTGCTGCCGGCCTCGCGCCGGATGCGGCCTTCGTCGGCGGCGCGCTTGTAGGCGTCGATGGCGCTGCGGATCTCGCGCAGCGCGACGCGCAGTTCCTGCTCCTTCGCGCGCTGCACCTGCACCTGCGCCAGCGGCACCACCACGCCGGCCAGCGCGGCCAGGATGGCCAGCGTGACCAGCAGCTCGACGAGCGTGAAGCCGCGCGCCGTCATCGCCACCTCAGGGCTGCACCGTCAGCGTCAGCGGCGCGGGCAGCTGCGTGGCCAGCGTGCGCCCCTGCAAGCCCTGCGGCGAGGCGCTGGTCACCTGCAGGAGCGTCTGCCCGCTGGCCGGCCGCCCGACCGCGCGCAGCGTGATCGTGAACATCGGCGCCTCGGCCAGCGCGCCCGCGGCGGTGTTGCGCGTGCCCGAGACCAGCACCACGCCGGAGGCGTCCGCCTGGCTGGTGAAGGTGGTGGTGGCGCCGCCCTGCTTCATGAAGCTGCCTTCGGTGACGGACACGATCTGCAGCACCGAAGGGTCCACCGCCAGCATCAGCGCCAGCGCGGTGAGCGCGCTGTCGCTGCGCGCCTGCAGCCGCAGGTCGATCGTCTCGCCGGAGCGCAGGCTCGAGCCGCCGTCCCAGCGCAGGGCCACCGTGCCCACGGTGGCGGCCACGGTGCCGCCGGTGGCGACGACGCCGGTGGCCGCGGTGCCGGCGGCCGCGCTGGTGCCGCCGCTGGCGGCGCTGTTCGCGGCCGCGCTGCTGCCCGGCGCCGATGTCGTCGCGGCGGGGCGCGCCGGCGCCGTTGGCGGCGCCGCCGACAGGCTGCCCGAGGCGGTGCCCACTTCGGTGCCGGTGGCGAACTCCTGCTCCGCCGCCGGCGGCCGCTGCACGTTGCGCACGATGCGCGGGGTGATCGACAGCACGATCTCGGTCTTCGCGCTGTCGTCGGCCTGGCCGCCGAACAGGCGGCCGAGCACCGGCACCTCGCCCAGCCCCGGCACCTTGCTGGCGCTGCGGCGGTCCTCGTCGTTGATGAGCCCGGCCAGGACCTGGTTCTCGCCGTCCTTCAGCCGCAGCACGGTGGAAGCGGTGCGCGTGCCCAGCTGGTACGCCAGCGTGCCCGACTTGGTCTGGACCTGGCTGATGATGTTGCTCACCTCCAGCCCCACCTTGATCGCGACCTCGTTGTCCAGGTAGATCGTGGGCTCCACGTCCAGCTTGAGGCCGACGTCGACGTAGGTCACCGACTCGGAGACGAAGCCGGTCGTCGGCGTGGAGGTGATGGTGATGTTGGGCACGCGCTCGCCGATGTGGATCTTCGCCTTCTCCTTGTTGCGCGCGCGGATGCGCGGGTTGGCCAGGATGTTGGCGTCGCTGTCGGTCTTGTTGGCGCTGATCGACAGGCTACCCACCGCGGCGCCGGTGCCGGCGGAGTTCAGATTGCGCAGGTCGGCCAGCGTGAGCGTGCCGCCGCTCACCGATGGCAGCGGCGACAGGCTCAGCTGCTCGGGCCAGCGGATGCCCAGGTCCAGCAGCCGCGTGCGCTTGACCTCCAGGATCTCCACCTCGAGCATGACCTCGGGCTCGGGCATGTCGTGCAGCGCCACCACCTTCTCGGCGTTGCGGATCGCCTCCGGCGTGTCGCGCACCGTCACCAGGTTCAGCCGCTCGTCGGCCACCACCTCGCGCAGCTTGAGCAGCTGTTTCAGCGTGGCGGCCATCGTCTTCGCTTCGGCGTTGGCCAGGTAGAAGCTGCGCACCGACAGCAGCTGGTATTCCTTCTGCTTGGCCGCGGTGGCCGGGTAGATGAGCACCGAGTTCGCGTCCAGCACGCGCGTCTCGAGCTGGTTGGACACCAGCAGCATGTTCACCGCCGCCTCGATGGTGCTGTTGCGCAGCACGATGCTGGCGCGCTGGTCGCTGCGCACGTCCTTGTCGAACACGAAGTTCAGCCCCGACGAGCGCGCGATGACCTCGAACACCGTCTTCAGCGGCGTGTCGCGGAACTCGATCGAGATCGGCTTGCGGAAGGCCGCCGAGAGCGCCTTCTCGGCGCCCGCGCCCTCGCCGGCGCGCGCCGCCGCCTCCTCGGCGCGCTGCAGCAGGTCGCGCGCGCCGCGGTGGGCGGGCATCTCCACCAGCAGCGGGCGCGCCAGGCTGCGCACCTGCTCCCAGTCGCCGCGCGCGGCGGCCGCCTCGGCGTCCTTCAGCGCGCGTTCGGCGCGCCGGCGCTGGTCGACCTGCCGCAGGCCCTGCAACGCGCGTTCGTTGCCGCCGGCCAGGGCCAGCGCCTGCCGGTAGTCGGCCTCGGCGGCGTCGAGCCGCCCTTCGTCGCGCGCGCGGTCGGCGCGCGTGAGCGTGACGGCGAGCAGCCGCTCCAGCGTGCGCAGCCAGGCCGCCCGGTACTCCACCGAGCCGGGCTCCAGGCGCAGCGCCTCGGCATAACGCTCCAGCGCCTGCGGCAGGTCGTCCTGCGCGTAGCGCGCCTGGCCTTCCTGGTAGGCCTTCTGGGCCGCGCAGCCGGCCAGCAGCAGGCAGGCCCCGGCGAGCAGCGGGACCAGGGTCCGGCGCAGCGCCGCCTTCACAGCGGCTCCCCGACCGGCAGCGTCGCCGTGCGGCCGCTGGGCACGTGCGTCAGCGTCATCGTCGGCGGCTCGATGCGCTCCACCCGCCACGCGGTGTCCAGCGTCTCGCCGACGCGCGCGATCAGGCTCGACTGGTCTGCTCGGCCCAAGAACACCTCCCATGTGCTGCCTTCGAGTTTCTTGCCGATGACGCGGTAGTCGGGCACCGGTGGCGGCGCCGGCGCGGCTGCGGCGCGCGCCGGCGGCGGTGGCGGCGGGGCCGGCGGCGGCAGCCGCCAGCGTGCCGGCGCGAAGAGG
>CAYVXO010000060.1:0-26788 GCA_964454485.1 uncultured Rubrivivax sp. | reverse complement strand
GTCGCGCATGCTGCGCGCCACCCGCGTCGGCCGCCTGCTGGCCGGCGGGCGCGGCGCGCCGGCCGCCGACGAAGCGGCGCTGGCCCGGCAGGTGGCACGCCTGTCGCAGCTGGCCTGGGCCGCGCGCGAACGCGTCGCGGCGATCGAACTCAACCCCGTGCTGGCGCGCCCGGACGGCGCGTTCGCGCTCGACGCCCTCATCGTCATCGAGGAACCCTGCCCATGAACACCGACAGCGCCGCACGCAGCGTGCGGCCGGAACACCTGCGCACGCCCGGCCACAGCCTGCCCTGCCCGCGCGCCGAGATGCTGACCCGCGTGGCGCGTTTCGCCGACCGCGTGGCCGACCCCGGCGCCTTCCCCGACCTGAAGCAGCAGCAGGGGCGGCGCAGCGTCTCGTACGTGATCTCGCCCGGCGCGCTGGGCGGCCCGGCGCCGATCCGCCAGCCGCACGGCTTCCACCTGTCGATCAGCACGCTCGCCCCGGGTGTGCGGCCGACCGTGCACTCGCACCCCTACACCGAGGTGTTCATGCCGCTGAACGCGCGCTTCCGCCTGCACTGGGGCGAAGGGCTGGAGGAGTCGCTGGACCTGGCGCCCTTCGACGTCGTCTCGGTGCCCGCCGGCGTGTTCCGCACCTTCGAGAACCTGGAAGCGCACGAAGGCCACATGGTGGCCATCTTCGACCACGGCGGCGACCCGCACACCGGCATCGTGGTGCCGCCCGACGTGTACGAGAAGTTCTACAAGGGCTGGAACCCCGGCATGGTGGGCGTCCAGGGCTGAGGAGCGGCCATGCTGATCGACCTGCGCATCTACACCTTCCACCCCGGCAAGCTGGGCGAGTTCCTGAAGCTGGCCGAAGCCGAGATCTTCCCGCTCCAGGCGCGCCACTGCGGCCGCTGCCTCTTCTACGGCACCAGCGAGACCGGCACGCTCAACCAGGTGATCCAGGCCTGGGCCTACGCCGACGCGGCCGACCGCGACCGCCGGCGCGCTGCGCTCTGGGCCGACCCCGAGTGGCAGCGCCTGGGCGCGATCGCGCTGCCCTGGATCCAGCACCAGGAGAACCGGCTGCTCAAGCCTTCCGCGTTCTCGCCCGCCGCCGCTGGCTGAACGCGCCCTTGCGGAGACGATGCCGATGAAACTGCTTTTGAAGCTGCACCGCCTGGCCGGCATCGCGCTGCTCGCCGCCGCGGTGGCGCAGGCGCAGACGGTCAAGGTCGCCTACATCGACCCGCTGTCGGGCCCGTTCGCCAACATCGGCAGGAACGGGCTGTCGCAGCTGCAGTACGCGGCCGAGCGCGTGAACGCCGGCAAGCTGGCGGGCCCGTTCCGGCTGGAGGTGATGGAGATCGACAACAAGGGCACGCCCGCCGGCAGCCTGGACGCGCTCAAGCGCGCGCTGGACAACGGCGTGCGCATCGTCGTGCAGGGCAACGGCTCGGGCGCCGGCATGGCGATCATGGACGCCGTCGCCAAGCACAACGAACGCAACCCGGGGCAGGAGCTGATCTACCTGAACTACTCGGCGCAGGACCCGGCGATGACGAACGAGAAGTGCAGCTTCTGGCACTTCCGCTTCGAGGCCAACTCGGACATGAAGATGGAGATCCTGACGAGCTGGATGGCGAAGGACCCGAAGATCCGCAAGGTGCACCTGATCAACCAGAACTACGCCTTCGGCCAGCAGGTCTCGCGCGCGGCGAAGGAGTACCTGGCGCGCAAGCGGCCCGACATCCAGGTCGTGGGCGACGACCTGCACCCGCTCGGGCAGGTGAAGGACTTCGCCCCCTACGTGGCCAAGATCAAGGCCGCCGGCGCCGACACCGTGATCACCGCCAACTGGGGGCAGGACCTCTCGTTGCTGATGCGCGCGGCGCGCGAGTCGGGGCTGGAGGCCACCTTCTACACGCTGGGCGGCGGCTACTGGGGCGCGCCGTCGGCGATCGGCGAGGCCGGCGTCGGCCGCATGAAGTGGCTGGCCGAGTGGATGCACGACCTGCCGGGCGTGAAGACCGGCCCCTATGCCGCCGGCTTCAAGGCGAAGTACGGCGCCGACTACGCGCTCTTCCGCGTCGACGTGCTGGCCAGCATGCTGGCCGAGGCCATGAAGCGCGCCAACTCGTCGGACCCGGTGAAGATCGCCTTCGCGCTCGAAGGCCTGAAGCTGGCCACCGACACCGGCGAGGCCGAGATGCGCGCCACCGACCACCAGATCCAGGTGCCGATGTTCCTGGGCACCCTGGTCAAGGTCGCCGCCAGGGGCGGCGACAAGGCGGTGCGCTACGACCTGGAAGACGCCGGTGTCGGCTTCCGCAACGATGCGCGCTTCGAGCCCTACCTGGGCACGCAGCCCACGTCGTGCCAGATGCAGCGGCCGCCGCGCAAGTGAACCCACCCGCCGAGACCTCGGCAAGCAAAGGAGTGCCCGCATGAAGATCACCATCCTCGGTGCCGGCGGCGTCGGCCGCGCGCTCGGCAGCAGCTGGGCGAAGAAGGGCCACCAGGTCCGCTATGGCGCACGCAACGTCGCCAGCGAGAAGGTGCAGGCCAGCCTGCAGGCCACGCCCGGCGCCACGGCCGCGCCCATCGCCGAGGCGGTGGCCTGGGCCGACGCGGTGATGCTGGCCACCGCCTGGCCCGGCACGCAGGAGGCGCTGGCCGCCGCCGGCGACTTCGGCGGCAAGCCGCTGCTGGACGCCACCAACCCGCTGACGCCGACCTTCCAGCTCGCGCTGGGCCACACCACCTCGGGCGGCGAGCAGGTGCAGGCCTGGGCGCCGAGCGCCAGCGTCGTGAAGATCTTCAACAGCACCGGCTTCGAGAACATGGCCGACCCGGTCTACCCCGAAGGCCGCGCGGCGATGGTCTACGCCGGCGGCGATGCCCGCGCCAAGCAGGTGGCCGCGCAGCTGGCCGGCGACCTGGGCTTCGAGGCCTTCGACCTCGGCGCTCTGGACGGCGCGCGCTACCTGGAGCCGGCGGCGATGGTGTGGATCAAGCTGGCGCTGGTGCAGAAGATGGGGCGCGGCATCGCATTCCGGCTCATGCGCCGCTGAAGCGGGCGATGCAGATCCTCGCCCTGTCGCGCCGCTGCCCCGGCACCACGCCCGAGCGCCTGGCGCCCTGGGCCGAGGCCGAGGCGGCGCGCGCCTTCGAGCTCATCGCCACCGGCGTGCTGCGCAGCGTGCACCTGTGCCCCGAGCGGCCGGGTTCGATGCTGGTGCTGGAATGCGCCGGCCTCGACGAGGCGCGCGCGCAGCTGGCCACGCTGCCGATGGTGCGCGAAGGGCTGATCGAATTCGAGTTGAGCCGGCTGCTGCCCTACACCGGGCTGCGCGCGCTCTTCGCCGACGCCTACCGGGAGATCGGAACATGAAGCTGCAGGGCCAGCGCGCCGCCGTGATCGGCGGCAGCTCGGGCATCGGGCTGGCGAGCGCGCGCGCGCTGGCCGGCGCCGGGGCCGACGTCGTCATCGCCAGCCGCAGCGAAGCGCGCCTGCGCGACGCGGCGGCCGCGTCGTCGCCCGCGCTGCGCTGGCGGGTGCTCGACGCCGCCGTCGAAACCGAGGTGCAGCGTTTCCTGCAGGCCGAGGCGCCGCTGGACCACCTGGTGCTGTGCGCCAACGCCGGCGGCACGATCGGCCCCTTCGCCGGCCTGGACAGCGCGGCGATGCGCGCCTACTTCGACAACAAGCTCTGGGCCTACCTGCACGTGCTCAAGCACGCCGGCCGCGCGCTGCGGCCCGGCGGGTCGGTGACGCTGGTCAACGGCGCCGCGTCGCAGCTGGCCGCCCCCGGCATGGGCGCGCTGGCGGTCGTCAACGGCGGCCTCGACGCGCTGGTGCGCCCGCTGGCGCTGGAGCTGGCGCCGACGCGCGTGAACGCCGTCGCGCCGGGTGTCGTCGAGACCCCGTACTGGGACAAGATGGACCCCGCCGCGCGCAGCGCCTTCCTGGACGCCGCAGCGCGCGGCGTGCCGGTGCGCCGGACCGGCCGGCCCGAGGACGTGGCCGACGCGGTGCTGTTCCTGGCCGGCAACGGCTTCGTCACCGGCACCGTGCTGCTGGTCGACGGCGGCCGCCACCTGACGCCGAACCTGAACTGACCCCGATCCTGGAGACCGCCATGACGCCGCGCCGCCGCTCCCTCCTGCTCGCGCTGGGGGCCCTGCCCCTGGCCTGGACCCCCGGCCGCGCGGCGGCCCAGAACCGGCCGCTGCGGCTGATGGTGCCCTACGGCCCGGGCGGCGCGCCCGACATCCTGGCGCGCCTGTTCGCGCAGGAGATGACGGCCGCCTACGGCAGCGTGGTGGTCGAGAACAAGGGCGGCGCCGGCGGCACCCTCGGCGCCGACGTGGTGGCCAAGGCTGCGCCCGACAGCGGCTGGCTGCTGGTGACCACGGCGGCCACCCACGTCATCAACCCCTTTCTGTACCCGAACTTCCCCTACGACCCGGTGCGCGACTTCACGCCGGTGGCCACGGTGGCGTCGACGCCGCTGATGCTGGTGACCTCGGCGGCCGGGCGCTTCCGCAGCCTGGCAGACGTGCTGGCCGCCGCGCGCACCGGCGCCGACGCGGTGACCTACGCCTCGGCCGGCAACGGCACGATGCAGCACATCGCCGGCGCGCTGATGGAAAGCCTGGCCAAGGTGCACGCGACGCACGTGCCCTACAAGGGCTCGGGGCAGGTGGTGCCCGACCTCGTGGCCGGCCGCGTCTCGATCATGTTCAACAGCGTCGCCGCGGTGGCCGGCCTGGTGCGCAGCGGGCAGCTGCGGGCGCTGGCGGTGACCACGCGCGAACGGCTGGCCGGCTGGCCCGAGGTGCCGACGATGGCCGAAGCCGGCCTGCCCGGCTTCGAGGCCAACGCCTGGTACGCGGTGTTCGGCCCGCGCGACCTGCCGGCGGCCGAGGTGCAGAAGGCGCAGCGCGAGCTGCAGCGCGTGCTGGACCTGCCGGCGGTGAAAGAGCGCTACGCCACGCTGGGCCTGGAGCCGCTGCCCGGCGGCCCGGCCGAGCTGGCCGAGCTGGTGCGCCGCGACGGCCAGCGCTGGAGCGCCTTCCTGAAGGACGCCGGCATCCGCGCGAGCGAGTGAGCCCGCCATGCTGGTCGACGAGCGCACCTACGTCATCGCCCCCGGCTGCCTGGAGCGCTACCTGGCCTGGCACCTGGCGCAGGCGCTGCCGCTGATGCGCGAACACCTGGGCGAGCCGCTGGCCTACTTCACCGGCGCCGACGGCGAGCTGGACACCTTCGTCCACCTGTGGGGTTATGCCGACGCGGCCGACCGCGAGGCCCGCCGCGCGCGCCTGTATGCCGACCCGCGCTGGCTGGACTACCGCCGCGCCACCGGCGAACAGGGCTGGGTGCTGGTGCAGCGCAACCGGCTGCTGGCGCGCACGCCCGGCGTGGGCCGCGGACTGCCCGCCGGCCGCTGAAGGTTCACGCCGGCGCCAGGATCGAGCGCACGGTGGCGCGCAGCCACTGGTGCGCGCGGCCATGGTGGCAGCGTTCGTGCCAGTACATCGAGACGTCGACCCGCTTCATCGCGAGCGGGATCTCGACCACGCGCACGGGCAGGAAGCGCGCCACCGCCTGCGCCGCGCGCGCCGGCAGCGCCAGCACCAGGTCGGACTGGGCGACGAGCTGGCAGCCGATCATGAAGTGCGGGCAGCGCACGACGATGCGCCGCTCCAGCCCCTGCGCCTCGAGCGCCGAATCGACGACGTTGGCGAAGTACGAGAGCCCGCTCGGCGAGACGCTCACGTGCGGCAGCGCCGCGAAGGCCTCGGCGCCCAGCGGCCCGGCTGCCGCCGGGTGGTCGGCGCGCACGATGCACACGTAGCGGTCGGTGAACAGCGGGCTGCGGCGCAGCGCCGGCGGCGGTTCGGGGTAGTAGGCGATGGCGAGGTCCACCTCGCCCGCTTCCAGCGCCTGTTCGACGGCGCGCAGGTTCACGGTGACGAACTCGGCCGCGCAGTGCGGCGCCTGCTCGCGCAGGCGGTCCACCAGCGCCGGCAGCAGCAGCAGCTGGGCGTAGTCGGTCGCGGTGATGCGGAAGTGCTCGCGCGCCTGCGCGGGCTCGAAGGCGGCCACCCGTTCCAGCACCGCCTGCAGCTGCGCGATCGCCTGGCGCACCTGCGGCCACAGGGCCTGGGCGCGTTCGGTCGGCACCATGCCTTCGCGCGTGCGCACCAGCAACGGGTCGGCGAAGCGGTCGCGCAGGCGGGCCAGGGCCTCGCTCATCGACGACTGCGACATCTCCATGCGCTGCGCCGCGCGCGAGACGCTGCCTTCGCGCAGCAGGGCGTCGAAGCACTCCAGGGTGAAGAGGTCCAGGTTGCGGGACTGCGCCATGCGTCGGCTGCGAAAAGCGGAGTCCTCAGTCTCCGGCCTCGCCGCCCCGGGCGTCAACCGGATTCCGCGCGCGGCCGGCGCAGCCCAGAATCGGCGTCATGACGAACCCGATGCCCCGCTGGCCTTCCGCCGCCGAGACCGACCCCGCCCGCCTGCGCTTGATGGAAGGCGCGCCGCCGCCGCCGGAACGCCAGGTGCACATGGCCGACATGGGCCACTTCCAGTTCCCCAAGACACGCTGGGCCTTCGCCAACATGCGCCAGCTGCTGCCGACCACGCAGGTCTGGCGCGGCGACGGACCGCGCAGCACGCTGCCGCGCGCCGAACGCGCCGACATCGACGAAGGCGTGCGCTTCACGCCGCTCGGCGGCACGGCCACGATGAGCTGGGCCGAGTCTCTGCAGGCCAACTACACCGACGCGATCTGCGTGCTGCACCGCGGCCGCATCGTGCACGAACGCTACTTCGGCGTGATGGCGCCGCACCGCGTGCACATGGCGATGTCGGTCACCAAGAGCTACACCGGCACGCTGGCGCAGATGCTGGTGCACGAAGGCGAACTCGACGAGGCGAAGCCGGTGCCGCACTACGTGCCCGAGCTCGCCCGCACCGCCTGGCACGACGCGACCGTGCGCGACGTGATGGACATGCGCATCGGCGTCGCCTATTCGGAGGACTACGCCGACCCGAAGGCCGGCATCTGGGAGCACGCGCGCGCCGGCGGCAGCTTCCCGCGCCCGCCGGGTTACGCGGGCGCGCAGAGCTACTTCGAGTTCCTGCGCACGCTCGAGAAGGACGGCCCGCACGGCCAGGATTTCTTCTACAAGACCGTCAACACCGACGTGCTGGGCTGGATCGTCCGGCGCGTCAGCGGCCGCGGCTTCGGCCAGCTGCTGAGCGAACGCTTCTGGCAACCGCTGGGCTGCGAGGAGGACGCGGCGCTGCTGGTCGACAGCGAAGGCACCGAATTCGCCGGCGGCGGCCTCAACCCGGTGCTGCGCGACATGGCGCGCTTCGGCGAGATGATGCGCCTGGGCGGCGAGTTCGACGGCCGCCGCGTCGTGCCGCAGGCGGTGGTGGAAGACATCCGCTTCAACGGCAGCCGCGAGGCCTTCCGCCGCGCCGGCCCGCCCACCCTGCCCGGCGCCGCCTACCGCAACATGTGGTGGGTGCACGGCAACGCGCATGGCGCCTTCTCGGCGCGCGGCATCCACGGCCAGGCGATCTACGTCGATCCGAAGGCCGAGATGGTGGTGGCGCGTTTCGCTTCACACCCGCTGGCGGCGAACGTCAACTTCGACCCGACGTCGCTGCCGGCGTACCAGGTGCTGGCGGAATTCCTGATGGCGTAGCGGCGAAGGCCGTCGGCCGGCTTGCCGGCCACGCTCAGCGCGAACCGGCTTTCTGCCGCGCCGCGAAGGCCGCCCGTTCGCGCAGGGCCGCGGGCGTGGCCTCGACCTCGGCGGACCGGGCGTCGACCGGCTCGCCGCATTCGGCGCAGGTGAGCTGCGCCCGCAGTTCGTGCCCGCGGCCGCGGTGCAGCAGCTTCAGCGGCACGCCGGCGCGCCCCCACGGCCCGCCCCAGCGGTCGCCCCACTGGCGCAGCGTCACCATCACCGGCCACAGGTCCAGGCCCTTCGGCGTGAGCCGGTATTCGAAGAAGGCCGGCGATTCCTCGAGGGCGCGCTTCTCCAGCACGCCGTGCTCGACCAGGCGGCCTAGCCGCAGCGAGAGCGAGCGCGGCGACATGCCCGTGTGCTGGCGCAGCCCTTCGAAGCGTCGGTTGCCCAGGAACAGCTCGCGCAGGATGACGAAGCTCCACGCGTCGACCAGCTGCTCGGCGGCGCGCGCCACCGGGCAATGGCGCTCGGCCAGGGTGCTGCGCTTCATCGGCGTGCCGGCTTGCGGTGTTTCATATAAAAAGTATAGTCGTTGCCGATGGAGACGAACACCATGAACGAGCATCCGGCGGAATCCGACGGCCACGCCCCCTGGCAGACCACGGCCTGCATCCTGTGCGAATGCAACTGCGGGCTGGAAGTCGAGCTCGGCGGCGCGGGCGGGCGGCAGCTGGTGCGCGTGCGCGGCGACGACGCGCACCCGGTCTCGCGCGGCTACGCCTGCGAGAAGGCCTCGCGCATCGACTACTACCAGAACGGCCCGCACCGCCTGACGAAGCCGCTGCGCCGGCGGCCCGATGGCGGCTTCGACGAGATCGACTGGGACACCGCGATCCGCGAAGTCACGGCGAAGGCGATGGCGCTCGCCGCCGCCCATGGCGGCGCCAGCCTCATGTACTACGGCGGCGGCGGCCAGGGCAACCACCTGCCCAGCGTCTACAGCCGGCCGATGCGCGCCGCGCTGGGCATGCGCTACCAGTCGAGCGCGCTGGCGCAGGAGAAGACGGGCGCGATCTACGTGGCCGGCTGCATGCTGGGCGGCATCGCGCGCGCCGACTTCGAGCATTGCGAAGTGGCGCTGCTGCTCGGCAAGAACCCGTGGCATTCGCACGGCATTCCGCGCGCGCGCGTCACGCTGCGCGAAATCGCGCGCGACCCGGCGCGCACGCTGATCGTCGTCGACCCGCGGCGCAGCGAAACGGCCGACCTGGCCGACCTCCACCTCGCGGTGCGCCCGGGCGGCGACGCCTTCCTGCTCGCCGCCATGGTGGCCACCGTCGTGCAGGAAGGGCTGGTCGCCGAGTCCTGGCTGGCCGAGCATGCCGACGGCCTGGACGACGTGCGGCCGCGTTTCGCGCAACTCGACATCGGCGCCCATGCGCGCAAGGCCGGGCTGGACGAAGCCGTGGTGCGCGACGTGGCGCGCCGCATCGCGAAGGCGCGCAGCGTCGCCAGCTTCGAGGACCTGGGCGTGCAGATGAACCGCCACAGCACGCTGGTGTCGTACCTGCACCTGCTTCTGATGCTGCTCACCGGCCACTTCGCCAAGCCGGGCGCGATGTACCGGCCGGCTTCTCTCGTGCCGCTGGTGGCCGCGGCCACCGGGCCCGGGTCGGTCAAGCGCACGCCGGTCACGGGCGCGCCGATCATCGGCGGGCTGATGCCCTGCAACAGCCTGCCCGACGAGATCCTCACCGACCACCCGAAGCGCTTCCGCGGCATGTGGGTCGAGTCCGCCAACCCGGCCCATTCGCTGGCCGACACGCCGCGCATGCGCGAGGCGCTGGCGGCGCTCGAGCTGCTCGTCGTGGTCGACGTCGCGCTCACCGAGACGGCGCGCCTGGCGCACTACGTGCTGCCCGTGGCCAGCCAGCTGGAGAAGGCCGAGGCCACCTTCTTCAACTTCGAGTTTCCGCACAACGTGTTCCACCTGCGGCGCGCGCTGATGGCGCCGCCGGAGGGGCTGTTCTCCGAAGCCGAGCTGCACGCCCGGCTGCTCGAGCAGGCCGGCGTGCTGCCGCGCGCCGCGGTGGGCGCGCTGCGCAGCGCCTGGGGCCAGGGCCGCGCGGCCTTCCGGGCCACGGTCGGCACGCTGGTGGCGGAACAGCCGCCGCTGGCGGCGCTGCTGCCGGTGCTGCTGTTCCGGGCCATCGGCGACCAGCTGCCGGAAGGCTGCGCCGAGGCCGCAGGGCTCTGGGCCGTGTGCCAGCTGGCGGTGAAGCACCAGGCCGCCTCGGTGCGGCGCTCCGGCATCGGCGCCGGCACGCAGGACGCGGGCGCGCTGGCCGACGCCCTCTTCGACTCCATCCTCGAAGCGCGCTCGGGCCTGGTCTTCGCGGAAGACGACTGGAGCGAGTCGTGGCGCCGCGTCGGCACGCCCAACGGCCGCCTCCAGCTGGCGCTGCCGGAGTTCTTCGGCGAACTCGCGGCCCTGGCCGAAGAACCCGCACCGGCACCACCGGCGGAGTTTCCGTTCGTGCTCTCGGCAGGCGAGCGGCGCTCCTACACGGCCAACACGATCATCCGCAACCCCGACTGGCGGCGCAAGGACCGCGAAGGCGCGCTGCGCATCCACCCGCAGGACGCCGCCCGGCTGGGCCTGGCCGACGGCGACCGCGCGCGGCTCACGACCGCGAGGGGTTCGACGACCGTGCCGGTGGAACTCTCGGACCGCATGCAGCCGGGCCACGTCTCGCTGCCCAACGGCCAGGGCACCGACTTCCCGCGCGCCGCCGACGCCGGCGTGGCACCGAACGAGCTCACCTCCGTCGGCGACCGCGACGCCTTTGCCGGCACGCCGTGGCACAAGTTCGTGCCGGCCCGCATCGAACGCGCGACCGCCTGACCCCGCCCGGCGGCGCGCCGGCCGGGCGCTTCAGTCGTGCATCAGCTCCGTGATCAGCCTGCGCACGATGGGCAGCGTCGGCGGCTCGGCGCGGCGCGCCAGCGTGACGATGCCGAAGCGCGCGGTCGCGTTCATCGCCGGGCGCAGCACCACTTCCACCAGGTCGGGCGCGGCGGCGCGCACCGCCAGCAGCACGGCGTCGGTGTGGCGCGCCACCTCGACCAGGCTGGGGATCTCCTCGCAGCGCAGCGTCACGCAGTCGGCCGGGTGCGCCGCCGGGCCGTAGCGTTCGACCAGCGCGCGCGCCACCTCGTCGCTCAGCGGGGTGGAGGCGATCGGGTACTGGCGCAGCGCGTCGAAGCGCAGCGCGCCCTTCCAGCGCGTCAGCGGGTGGCCCGGGCGCACCATGAAGGCGCCGCGCATCTCCACCAGCGTGGCCACGCGCAGGTCGGCGGCCGGTGAGAGCGAACGCGCGTCGACCACCAGCGCGTCCAGTTCGCGTTCGCGCAGCCGGCGCGTGAGCACCGCGGTGTCGCCGCGCGCCACCTCCACGTGCAGCGTCGGGTGCGACTTCGCCATCGTCTTCAAGAGCGGCGTCATCAGCATCGCGCCCGGCCCCGAGCCGAGCCCCAGGCGCACGGTGCCGGCACGCCCTTCGCGCATGTGGCGGCCGCTGGCGGCCAGCTCGTCGGCCTCGAAGACGAGCTGGCGCGCGCGCTGAAGCGTCTCGGTGCCGAAGGGCGTGAGCACGCTGCGCCGGCCCACGCGGTCGAACAGTGGCTGGCCCAGTTCCTCCTCCAGCGCCTGGATGCTGCGGCTCAGCGCCGGCTGCGTGAGGTGCAGCGCCTCGGCCGAGCGCGTGAACGACCCGCTCTGCGCCAGCGAGATGAAGTGCCGCAGCTGGACCAGCGTCATCGGGGTTTCCTGGATATTTGATGCTTTGAACTCATCATAGCGGCACCGACAATGCATTGGACGTCATGGCGGGCGACTCCTACATTCGCCCCGCGGCTCCCCAGCCGGCCCTTCGGACCTGAACCTTCTTCAGCGAGCCCCGCCATGAACACGTCCGCCCTTCGCTCCCCCACGTTCGCCGCGCCGCGCGCGGCCGAGGCACCGGCCGCCGCCGGCGCGCGCAGCACGGGCGTCACGCGCCGCGTGGTGGCCGCCACCGTGGCCGGCAACGCACTCGAGTTCTACGACTTCGTCACCTACGCGTTCTTCGCCGTCTACATCGGCAAGACCTTCTTCCCCGCGGCCACGCCGCTGGGCAGCCTGCTGCTGTCGGTGGCGGTGTTCGGCGTCGGCTTCTTCGCGCGGCCGCTGGGCGGCGTGCTGATCGGCGCCTTCGCCGACCGCGCCGGGCGCCGGCCGGCGATGCTGCTGACGATCGCCCTCATCACCGTCGGCACGCTGGGCCTCGCGCTCACGCCTTCGTACGAAAGCATCGGCCTCGCCGCGCCCGTGATCGTGGTGCTGTGCCGGCTGGTGCAGGGCCTGGCGCTGGGCGGCGAGGTCGGTCCTTCGAGCGCCTTCCTCGTCGAATCGGCCAGCCCCGGGCGGCGCGGCCTCTACGCCAGCTGGCAGCTGGCCAGCCAGGGCGCGGCCGGCTTCGTGGCCGGGGCGATGGGCCTGGCGCTCACCGCCACGCTCTCGCCGGCCGAGATGCTGGCCTGGGGCTGGCGCGTGCCGTTCGCGGTCGGCCTGCTGCTGGTGCCGCTGGCCGTGTACCTGCGCCACGCCATGCCCGAGACGCTGCACGCCGCACCGCCGAACGCCGCCAACAGCGGCATCACCGGCCTGAAGCGCCAGCGCCGCGTCATCACGCTGGCGGTGCTGGTCGTCATCGGCGGCACGGTGTCAACCTACGTCGGCAACTTCATGACCACCTACGCGATCAGCACGCTGAAGATGTCGCCCGTGCTCGCGATGGGCGCCACCGTGGTCGGCGGCCTCTCGACGCTGGTGTTCTCGCTGTTGGGCGGCTGGCTGTGCGACCGCTTCGGCCGCCGGCCGACGATGTTCTGGCCGCGCGTGGCGGCGGCGCTGTTCACGGTACCGGCCTTCATGCTGCTGGTGGCGCAGCCCTCGGCGCTCACGCTGTTCGCGGTCTCGGCCTTCCTGGCCGCGCTCACCGCGGTGAGCGGCGCCGCTTCGCTGGTGGCGATTCCCGAGCTGCTGCCGCGCGGCGTGCGCGCCACCGGCATGTCGATCGCCTATGCGGTGGGCGTCTCGCTGTTCGGCGGCACCACGCAGTTCGTCATCACCTGGCTCATCGGCGTCACCGGCAACCCGGCGGCCCCGGCCTGGTACGTGGCCGGCGCCAGCGTCGTCACCGCACTGGCCATGCTGGCCATGCCCGAGAGCAAGGACCGCGCGCTCGAAGACTGAATTCCGGTTTCCCGTGCAGGAGAGTGCCGGCCCCTCTTCCAATGGAGGGGCCGGCCACCGAAGGCGCAATCTCCCATGAACGCTCAGGTCCCGTACTGCACCACTCGTTTGCCGTCTGGAGAGCCGTCACGCCAGCCGTGACGCACCGAAGGAGCAAGGCCGCGGCCGAAACTCTCAGGTACCAAGGACAGGGGGAGCGGCACCGCCCACGAAGCGATTCGTGGCAACCCACCGTCCCTGGAGTCTGCTCATGAAAGTCATCGTTCTCGGCGCCGGCCTGCTCGGCGTCACCTCGGCCTGGTTCCTGCGCCAGCAGGGTCACGAGGTCACCGTGGTCGACCGCCAGGCCACGCCTGCCGCGGAGACCAGCTTCGCCAACGGCGGCCAGATCTCGGTCAGCCATGCCGAGCCCTGGGCCAACCCGAGCGCGCCGCTGAAGGTGCTGAAGTGGCTGGGCCAGGAAGACGCGCCGCTGCTGTTCCGCCTGCGCGCCGACATGCGCCAGTGGCTCTGGGGCCTCCAGTTCCTGCGCGAATGCACGCCGGCGCGCACGCGCCACAACATCGAGCAGATCGTGCGCCTGGGCACCTACAGCCGCGACACGCTGCAGCAGCTGCGGCGCGACACCGGCATCGCCTACGACGAGCGCACGCAGGGCATCCTGCACTTCTACACGAGCCAGAAGGAGTTCGACGGCGCCGAGGCCCCGGCAGCCCAGATGCGCGCACTGGGCTGCGACCGGCGCGTGATCTCGGCCGACGAGGCGGTCCGCCTGGAGCCCGCGCTGCGCCACATCCGCCCGCAGCTGGCCGGCGCCACCTACACCGCCGAGGACGAGTCGGGCGACGCCAACCGCTTCGCGCGCGAGCTGGTGCGCCTGTGCGAGCAGGCCGGCGTGCAGTTCCTGATGAGCCACACCGTGACCGCGCTGCGCGAAACCGGCGGCACGATCGACCACGTCGAGGCCACCGACGCCGAAGGCCGCTTCCGCCGCCTGCGCGCCGACGCCTACGTGCTGGCGATGGGCAGCCTCTCGCCGCTGCTCGCCAAGCCGCTGGGCCTCTCGCTGCCGATCTATCCCGCCAAGGGCTATTCGGTGACGATGCCGGTGAAGGACGCGTCGATGGCGCACCAGGTCTCGCTCACCGACGACGAATACAAGCTGGTGTTCTCGCGCCTCGGCGATCGGCTGCGCATCGCCGGCACCGCCGAACTCAACGGCTACGACCGCGACCTCAACCGCGTGCGCTGCGAAGCCATCGTGCGCCGCGTCGAGCAGCTGTTCCCGGGCGCCGGCGACACGAGCCAGGCGCAGTTCTGGACCGGCCTGCGCCCGGCCACGCCGAGCAACGTGCCCATCATCGGCCGCTCGAAGCTGCCCAACCTGTTCCTCAACACCGGCCACGGCACGCTGGGCTGGACCCATTCCTGCGGCTCGGGCAAGAGCATCGCTCGCATCGTCAGCGGGCTGGCGCCGGAGGTGGACTTCGCGTTCACCGGGCCGGCGGCGCGGCCGGCGCGGGTGGCCACCTTCGGCACGGTGGCGCCGCGCGGCTGAGCGGCCCGGCCGTTGCGAGTGCGGCCGCGGGTGCGGTCAAGGCTTGAGGATCAGCTTCTGCACCCGCCAGCTCAGCAACTCGGCCACCCACAGGGTGTTCTCCGAAGGGCAGGCGATCTCGTGGATCCACGCGAACTGCTTGAGCTGCCGGCCGGCGCTGCCGATGGTGCCCAGCAGCTTGCCTTCGAGCGTGAGCTTGTAGATGCGCCCGGGGTAGGCGTCGGAGGCGTAGAGAACCTGGTTGGGCGGCGGCGTGATGCACACCGCCCACGGCGCGCCCGGCGCGAAGGTGCCGGTCTTCGCTTCCGGGTTCACCATGTTGCCGATCACCGGCCGTGTCTTCGGGTCGAAGGCGGCGTCGATCGTGATGGCGCGCAGGAAGTTGCCTTCGCCGTCGAACACCTGGATGCGGCGGTTGAAGCGGTCGGCCACGTAGATGCGGCCCTGGGCGTCGGCGGCGATGCTGTGCGGCGTGTTGAACTCGCCCGGCTTGTCGCCGCGCTCGCCCCACTGCTTGATCCAGTTGCCGTCCTTGTCGACCTTGGCGACGCGCGAGTTGATGTAGCCGTCGCTGATGTAGATGTTGCCGGCCGGGTCCCAGGTGACGTCGGTCACCTGGCGGAAGCGGCCGTCCTCGGCCGGCAGCGGCGGCTTCGGGTGCTTCAGCGGCGCGGTGTCCTCGTCGCTCGCCTCCTGCTTGCGGCCCAGCACCATCAGCACCTTGCCTTCGGGGCTGAACTTGACGACGAGGTCGGAGCCCTTGTCGGTGACCCAGACGTTGTCCTCGCGGTCCACGCGCACGGTGTGCGCGAACGACCAGCCGTACAGGTTCTTCCCGATCTCGCGCAGGAAGTTGCCGTTGGCGTCGAACTCCAGCAGCTGCGCCGCCGCCGCGCCGTAGGCCGGGCCGGTGGTGCTGCCACGCGAGAACACGAACACGTGGCCCTTGGAGTTGACCGCCACGCCCGAGGCTTCGCCCAGGTACAGGTCCTTGGGCAACCTGATCGGGTCGGGCACCGAGTCGAAGGCGATCTGCGGCACCACCGGCTGCGCGCAGGCGGCGGCGGTGAACAGGCATGGGAACACGAACTTCAGATTCATCGCGGTCTCCTCAGGGCTTGACGAACTTCAGGACGAACTCGTCCTTGGGCATCGGCGGGTCGGGCGTTTCCTTGTCGCGCGGGTCGGCCGGGTTGCGCAGGAACGTGCCTTCGGCCAGCAGCCTGAAGCCGGCGGCTTCGACTTCGGCGCGCAGGAACGACTCCTCGATGCGGTGCAGCGTGGTCGATTCCGAGATGCCGGTGCCGGGGCGGCCGGCATGGTCGGCGACGACGTACAGGCCACCCGGCTTGAGCGCCGCGAAGATGGCGCGGTTCATCTGCGCGCGGCCTTCGCCGAGGAAGCCGAGGTCGTGGTAGTTGAACATCAGCGTCACCAGGTCGAGCCCGCCCGCGGCCCGTTCGGGCGGCACCGGGTCGACCACCCGCTGCAGCACCAGCGTGATGGGCGCTGCGGCCACCGGGCCGGCTGCGAGCCGGGCCTGGCGGTCGAGCACGCCGGCCCCGGGCGGCCGGGAGCCGGCCGCCGCCGGGCGGCTGGGGTCGCGTGGCTGCGCCTGCGCGTAGACCTTGCCGTCGGGCCCGATGGCGCGTGCGAGCAACTCGGTCGTGTAGCCGCCGCCGGCCACCACGTCGAGCGCGACCATGCCGGGCCGCACGCCGATGAAGGCGAGCAGCTGCCCGGGCTTGCGGCGCACATCGTTGTCGCGGTCGGCCGCCGTGCGGTCGGAGCTGGCGACGATGGCGGCGATGCGCTCGCCGGACAGCGGGGCCGGCGCGGTCGCACAGGCACCGAGCAGGGACACGACCGCCGTGAGGGCCACGGTCGCGCAGTTGGAGCGCAGCGCATCCAGCATCTTCTTCTTCATCGCTCGTCTCCTTGGGGGTGGCGGCCGGTGGTCCGACGATAGCGTCAGCCGGCGCCCGCGAAGTCCTGGCGCTCCAGCACCCGCGACACCGCGTAGCCGATCACCAGCCCCCAGAACGGCGAGCCGATGTTGAAGATCGGCACGTCGGCCACGGTGACGAGGAAGGTGACGAGCGCCCCGAGCGTGAAGCGGTCCTTGAACGAGACGCCGAAGGCCGTCTGCAGCACGCGCAGCATCGCCAGCCCGGCCAGCGCGCTCACGAAGGCCGGCGGCGCGGCCAGCATCAGGCGCGTGAACACGGGCGAGAAGAGGCCGAAGGCGAGCGCGAGCACGCCCACGGCCAGGCCGGCGGTGTAGTGGCGCGGGCGCTCGCCCGAAGCCGAGATGAGCGCGTTCACCGGCCCGGTGAGGCAGGTGGAGACCGTGCCCACCAGCGCCGCCAGCATCGACCCCGCGCCGCAGGCCACCGTGATGGCGTTGATCGGCGGCTGGTGGCCGACGGCGTTGAGCACCGCGAAGCCCTGGCCGTTCTGCACCACCAGCACCGTGATCGCCAGTGGCACCACCAGCTCCAGCATCGCGCGCCACGAGAACACGGGCAGCGTCAGGATCGGGTGCGCCAGCACCTGCGCCGTGCCGCTGCCCGCGGGCAGGCGCCCCATGAGGGCGATCGCGAGCACGCCGACGGCGAGCGCACCGATCAGCGGCGGCAGCCGGCGCGACCACGAGGCCGAGGCGCTGAGCACCACGAAGGCGGCGACCATCGGCGCGGCGATCCAGAAATCGTCGCGCACCGCGTACACGAGGCCCAGGCCGAAGCGCAGGAACACACCCGCCACCATGCCCATGACGATGGGCATCGGCAGCGCCTGCATCGCGCGCCGCACCCAGCCCGAAAGGCCCAGCACCAGCATCAGCAGCCCGGTGGCGAAGAAGGCGCCCACGACCTCGGGCCAGCTCAGGTGGCCCAGCGCCGGGCCCACCAGCACCGTGCCCGGGATGGTCCAGAAGAAGACCAGCGGCTGCCGGTAGCGCGCGCAGAACAGCAGCGTGACGAGGCCGTTGATGAAGAACGAGCCGAAGATCCACGACGCCAGCGCCGCCTCGCCCAGGCCGCCGCGCGCGCCGACCGAGAGGATGATGGCGACCGGCCCCGAGGCCGCGAAGATGAAGCCGATGAGCGCGTTGGCCAGGTACAGCGGCCCCGCATCGGCGGCCACCTGGCGCAGCCCGGGCAGCGGGCCGTGGGCAGGCTCGATCGGCATGGCGAGGCTCAGGCGGCCATCGGCGGCGGCTGGAAGGCGCGGTACTCGGTTTCCAGCCAGCGCGCGAAGCGCAGCCCCACGGGGTCGCTGAACACCGGGCCCACGATCTGCGCGCCCACCGGCAGCCCTTCGCCCGAAAGCCCCAGCGGCACCACCGTGGCCGGCAGCCCGCACAGGCCCGGGTAGCCGGCCCAGAAGAGCGACTGCGTGGAAGGCTGCGGACGGCCATTGACCGACACCATGCGTTCCCAGCGGTAGCCGCTTTGCATGTGCGGGAAGGCGGGGCTGCAGGCCACGGGGCAGACGAGCAGGTCGAAGCGCTCGAAGAAGGCGGCCCACTGGCGGCGCAGCTTCGCGCGCCGCTCGTCGTAGTGCACCCAGTCGCGGTGGTCGAGCGTGATGCCGCGCCATTGCCAGGCCGGGAACTCGCGGCTGCCCTTGGGGTGGCGCGCGGCCTGCTCCTGCGCGGCGGCGTACTCGGCGTCGTCCAGGTGGGCGCCGGTGGCCGAGCGCAGCAGGTGCATGTAGACCTCCCAGTGCTCGGCGCTGTCGACCGGGCGCGCTTCCTCGTCGACCGCGAGACCGCGCGCGTGCAGGAAGGTGGCCAGCGTGCGGATCGCCTCGCGCACGCTGGTGTCGGTCTCGGCGCAGGGGTCGTCGGCGACCACCGCCACGCGCAGCCGCGTCGGCGGTGTGCCGGGGTCGCGCCAGGCCACAGGGTTCCAGCCCAGCGGGCCGAAGGCCTGCAGCGGGTGGGCCACGATGTCCATCGCCAGCGCCAGGTCGTGCGCGCTGCGCGCCAGCGGGCCGGCGACCGCGATGTCGAGCGAATCGATGCACACGTCGCCCGGCAGCTGGTGGCCTTCCATCGGCACCACGCCCCAGGTCGGCTTGTGGCCGTAGACGCCGCAGTAGTGCGCCGGGTTGCGGATCGACGCGCCGATGTCGCTGCCCAGTTCCAGCGCCGTGAGGCCGGCCGCCAGCGCCGCCGCCGAGCCGCCGGAGGAACCGCCCGGCGTGCGCCCCAGGTGCCAGGGGTTGTTCGTGGTGCCGTAGACGGGGTTGAAGCTCTGCCAGTCGGCCAGCGCCACCGGCACGTTGGTCTTGCCGAAGATCACCGCGCCGGCGTCCAGCAGGCGCTGCACCGCCACCGCGGGCTTCGCGGCCCGGTTGTCGCGCATCTGCGGGAAGCCCCAGGTGGTGGGCAGGCCGGGCAGGTCGAAGGACTCCTTCACCGTCATCGGCAGGCCGTGCAGCGGGCCCCAGTGCTCGCCGCGCGCCAATGCCGCGTCGGCGGCGCGCGCGCGTTCGAGCGCGCGGTCGAAGTCGCGCACGACGACGGCGTTGACCTGCGGGTCCAGCCGCTCGACGCGCGCCAGGTGGTGCCGCAGCAGTTCCACCGAAGAGACTTCGCGCCGGCGCAAGCGCAGCGCCTGTTCGTGGGCGGGCAGGAAGGCGATGTCGGACATGGCAGGCGCTTTCTCCACGGGGCGGGAACGGAGCATGCTAGGCACCGGGGATGGGCCCGACTATCGCGTTTGCGCAACCCGGCGCCCGGGGTTTGCCCCGGGTCGGCCAGCCTACACTGCCGGGCCCGATGGTTGCCGCCCCCGCCGCTTCGCCCCACCCCGGCGCGCCCTGGCAGCTGCGCCTGGAGACCGACGACCTGGACGCGCACGCGCGCGCCCAGCCCGAGTGGGACCTGCGCTACGAGCAGCTCTCGCCCGGCCGCTTCCGCGGCCTGCTGCACCACGTGCAGCTGCCGCTGACGCGGCTGGTGCACGAACGCTGCAACGTGGCGGTGCGCCAGCGCGGCCGCTTCACCGAAGACAGCTACGGCTTCGCGCTCGGCCTGCACGAAGGCGAGAGCGCCATCTTCAACGGCCAGCGCGTGGAACGCGACGGCATCATGCTCGGCCGCCACGGCGAGCTGGACCTGTGCACCCCGGCCGGCCACGCGCTCATCGCCGTCGTCGTGCAGGGCGAGCTGCTGGTGCCGCTGTGGGAGCGCCTGTACGGCAAGCCGCCTTCGGCGTGGATGCAGGCGCAGCTGGTGGTGCCGGCGCGGCCCGGCGTGGCCGACGAGCTGCGCGCCTTCCACCTGCAGGCGATGGACGAGGCCGCCGGCCGCCTGGCCGACGAGACCGCCGCGCGCCAGCTGCGCGACGCGCTGCTCATCGAGTGGTTCGAGGCGCTGCCCGAGTCGGTGGACGCCGGCGCGCTGCCTTCGGCGCTGGCGCGCAAGAAGCTGGTGGACCAGGCCTGCGAGCTGATGCTCTCGCAGCCCGACGAGCCGCTGTCGATGCTGGAGGTGTGCCGCCGCGTCGGCGCCAGCCGGCGCAAGCTGAACTACTGCTTCCAGGACGTGCTGGGCACCAGCCCGGTGAAGTACCTGCGCGCGGTGCGGCTGAACGGCGTGCGGCGCGAGCTGCGCGCCGGCGCCGCCGCGGTGCAGGACGTGGCCACCCGCTGGGGCTTCTGGCACCTGGGGCAGTTCGCGCGCGAATACCGCCAGCAGTTCGGCGAGCTGCCCTCCGAGACGCGGCGCGGCGCCGGCGCTCCTCCGTGAAGACCCGAAGGCCGCAATTGCCGAATCCCGACAGCGCGTTCGGCGTTTCTCCTATCCGGGCCGCCCCCGGCGGCCGACCAGAATCCGCCCAAGTCCGTCTGACCGCCGAAAGGAAGCCATGAGCTTTGCCCGCAGAACCTTCGTCGCCACCGCGTTCGCCGCCGCCGCGCTGCTGGGCAGTGCGCTGCCCGCGGCCGCGCAGAACAACGTGATGCGCTTCGTCCCGCACGCCAACCTGACGGTGCTGGACCCGATCTGGACCACCGCCTACGTGACGCGCAACCACGGCTACATGATCTACGACACCCTCTTCGCGGTGACGCAGAAGGGCGAGATCAAGCCGCAGATGGTCGACAAGTGGACTACCAGCAAGGACGGCAAGACCTGGACCTTCACGCTGCGCGACGGCCTGGAGTTCCACGACGGCAAGCCCGTCACGAGCGAGGACGTGATCGCCTCCATCAAGCGCTGGGCCTCGCGCGACGCGATGGGCGGCGTGCTCAACAAGTTCGTCGCCAGCTGGGAGGCGGTGGACGCGAAGACCTTCAAGCTCAACCTGAACGAGCCCTGCGGCATCGTGCTCGACGCGCTGGGCAAGCCTTCTTCCAACGTGCCCTTCATCATGCCGGCGCGCATCGCCGCCACGCCGGGCAGCGAGCAGATCAAGGAAAGCATCGGCTCCGGCCCCTACATGTTCAAGGCCGACGAGTACAAGCCGGGCGAGAAGGTGGTCTACACCAAGTTCGCCAAGTACAAGCCGCGCAGCGAGCCGGTGGACGGCCTCACCGGCGGCAAGGTGGCCAACTTCGACCGCGTGGAGTGGGTCATCATCCGCGACACCCAGACCCAGTTCAACGCCATCAAGACCGGCGAGGTCGACTGGGTCGAGCAGCCCGCCTTCGAGCAGATCTCCCAGCTCAAGGCCAACCCCGACCTGAAGGTGGAAGACTTCGCCGTCGGCGGTCTGGGCTTCATCATGCGGTTCAACTTCCTGCACAAGCCCTTCGACAACCAGAAGATCCGCCAGGCCGCGATGGTGGCCATCGGCCAGGAAGCGTTCCTGAAGACGCAGGTGGGCGTGCCCGGCCTGTACCGCTACTGCCCCAGCATCTACCTGTGCGGCGGCACCTACTCCAGCGACAAGACCGGCTACTTCACCGGCGTGGCGAACCCGCAGAAGGCGGCGCAGATGCTGAAGGAGGCCGGCTACGACGGCACGCCCGTCGTGCTGATGCGGCCCACGGACCTGGCCTCGATCGCGAAGATCCCGCTCGTGGCCAAGCAGCAGCTGGAAGCCGCCGGCTTCAAGGTCGACTTCCAGCAGATGGACTGGGCCTCGCTGATCGCGCGCCGCGCCAAGAAGGATCCGCCGGCGCAGGGGGGCTGGAACCTGTTCCTCACCGCCTGGACCGCGGGCGACCTGGAGAACCCGCTCGGCCAGGCGATGCTCAACGCGCGCGGCGCCACCGGCTACTTCGGCTGGCAGGACGAGCCGCGCATCGAGCAGCTGAAGGACAAGTTCGCGCGCGCCACCTCGCAGGCCGAGAAGAAGCAGCTCGCCGAGCAGATCCAGCTCATCGCGCTCGAAACCGCCACCCACGCACCGCTGGGCCAGTACCAGAGCCCGAGCGTGGTGCGCAAGAACGTCACCGGCCTGGTGCCGGTGAACGCCGGCGTACCGGTGCTGTGGAACGTGAAGAAGAACTGAAGCCCGAAGCTTCATGCTGCGCTTCCTGCTGCAGCGCCTGGCGGCCGTGCTGCCGGTGCTGCTGGTCGTCTCGGTCGTCGTCTTCCTGATCCTGCGGCTGGCGCCGGGGGACCCGGCGGCGGTGATCGCCGGCAACAGCGCCACTACGCAGGAAGTGGAGATGGTGCGCGCGCAGCTGGGCCTGACCAAGCCCATCGTCGTGCAGTACGGCATCTGGCTCGGCCACGTGCTGCAGGGCGACCTGGGCTTCTCGTACTACCTCACCAAGCCGGTCACCGCGCTCATCGCGCAGCGCATCGAGCCCACGCTGGCGCTGGCCTTCGGCACCATCGTGCTGGCGGTGCTGGTGGCGGTGCCGCTGGGCACGCTGGCGGCCTGGCGCATGGGCGGCTGGCTGGACCGGCTGCTCTCGGGCTTCTCGGTGCTGGGCTTCTCGGTGCCGGTGTTCGTGATCGGCTATCTGCTGATCTGGGTCTTCTCGGTCCAGCTGGGCTGGCTGCCGGTGCAGGGCTACAAGCGCCTGCTGGGTCCCGACAGTGCCAGCCTGCGCACCTGGGCTTCGCACCTGATCCTGCCCTGGGTGACGCTGGGGCTGATCTACATCGCGCTCATCGCCCGCATCACGCGCGCTTCGGTGTCCGAAGCGCTGACCGAGGACTACATCCGCACCGCGCGCGCCAAGGGCATCGCCGAACGCGCGGTGCTGATGCGGCACGCGCTGGCGAACGCGGCGGTGCCGATCGCCACCGTCATCGGCATCGGCGTCGCGCTGCTCATCGGCGGCGTGGTCGTCACCGAGACCGTCTACTCGATCCCCGGCCTGGGCTCGCTCACGGTGGAGGCGGTGCTCAACCGCGACTTCCCCGTCATCCAGGGCGTGGTGCTGTTCTTCAGCGTGCTCTACGTGCTGGTGAACCTGCTGGTGGACGTGAGCTATCTCGTGCTCGACCCGCGCATCCGTTACTGACATGAGCCCGGCCCTGAAGCGACTGGCGAAGAACGGCGCGGTGCGCTTCGGCGGCAGCGTGCTCGCGGTGCTGGTGCTGATCGCGCTGGCCGCGCCCTGGCTGGGCACGGTGGACCCGGCACAGATGGACGCCACCTACATCTACGCGCCTTCCGGCACCGCCGGTCCGTTCGCGCTCGCCGACGGCACGAGCGTGCCGCACCAGCTGCTGATGGGCGGCGACAGCCTGGGGCGCGACATCTGGAGCCGCGTGGTCTACGGCACCCGCGTGTCGCTCGTCGTGGGCCTCGCCACCGCCGTCGTGGCGCTCATGCTGGGCGCGCTGCTGGGCATGCTGGCAGGCTACTTCCGGCGTGTCGATGCGCTGCTCATGCGCGTGATGGACGGCCTGATGGCGATCCCCGCCATCCTGCTGGCAATCGCGCTCGTGGCCGCGCTCGGGGCGCAGGTGTGGACCGTGGTGGTGGCGATCGCGATCCCCGAGGTGCCGCGCGTCACGCGCCTGGTTCGCTCGCTGGTGCTCACGCTGCGCGAGGAGCCGTTCGTGGAAGCGGCACGCGCGCTCGCGACGCCGACGCCGGTGATCCTGTGGCGCCACATCCTGCCCAACGCGCTGGCGCCGCTCATCGTGCAGGGCACCTTCATCGCCGCCAGCGCGGTGCTCACCGAAGCCATCCTCAGCTTCCTCGGCCTGGGCCTGCCGCCCGACGTGCCGACCTGGGGCAACGTGATGGCCGAAGGCCGCATCGCCTTCAGCCAGTACCCGGGCGCGGTGCTGTGGCCGGCGCTGTTCCTCGTGCCCACGGTGCTGGCCGTCAACCTGCTGGGCGACGGGCTGCGCGACGTGCTGGACCCCAAGTTCGCCAGGCGATGAGCACCGAGCCGGTCCTGCGCATCGAGAACCTGCAGGTCGCGCTGCCGGCCGGCGGCGACCGCACCCATGCCGTGAACGGCGTGAGCCTTTCCATCGAGCCCGGCAAGACGCTGTGCGTGGTCGGCGAATCGGGCTCCGGCAAGTCGGTGATGGCGACCACGGTGATGGGGCTGCTGCCGAAGGAAGTGCGCGTGTCCGGCGGCAGCGTGCTGCTGAAGGGCGAGCCGCTGCTGCAGGCCGGCCCGGCGCGCCTGCGCGCGCTGCGCGGCCAGGCCATGGGCATGGTGTTCCAGGAGCCGATGACGGCGCTGAACCCGGTGATGGCCTGCGGCGACCAGGTCGACGAACTGCTGCGCACCCACACCGACTGGCCGGCGTCGCAGCGCCGTGCCGAGATCCTGCGCGTGTTCGAACGCGTGAAGCTGCCCGAGCCCGAGCGCATCTTCCGCAGCTATCCGCACCAGCTCTCGGGCGGGCAACGCCAGCGCATCGTGATCGCGATGGCGGTGATCCTGAAGCCCGCGCTGCTGATCTGCGACGAGCCGACCACGGCGCTCGACGTCACCACGCAGAAGGAGATCCTCGCCCTCATCGAGCAGCTGCAGCGGGAACAGGGCTCGGCGGTGCTGTTCATCACCCACGACATGGGCGTGGTGGCCGAGATCGCCGACAGCGTGCTGGTCATGAACCAGGGCCGCGCGGTCGAGATCGGCAGCCGCGACGAGGTGCTGCACCGCCCGCGCGAGGCCTACACGCAGATGCTGCTGGCCGCGGTGCCCAGCATCAAGCCGCCGCCGCCGCGGCCCGAACCGCAGGGCGCGCCGCTGCTGGCCGGCGAGTCGGTGAGCAAGACCTACCAGTCGCACGACTGGATGGGCCGCGCGCGCCACACGCACGCGCTGCAGGAAGCCAGCGTCGCCGTGCGCGCCGGCGAGACGGTGGGCATCGTCGGCGAATCGGGCAGCGGCAAGAGCACCTTCGCGCGCTGCCTGATCCGCCTCATCGACCCCACGGGCGGCCGGATCCACTGGGCCGACGCCGAAGTGGCGCGGCTGGCCGAATCGAGCCTGCGCCCGCTGCGCAACCGCGTGCAGGTGGTGTTCCAGGATCCGAACCGTTCGCTCAACCCGCGCCTGCGCGTGGGCGACTCGCTGATCGAAGGCGCGGTCAACTTCGGCACCCCGCGCGAGCAGGCGCGCGAGATGGCGGCGCAGCTGATGGACAAGGTGCACCTGCCGCGCGAAGGCCTGCTGCGCTACCCGAGCCAGTTCTCCGGCGGCCAGCGCCAGCGGCTGGCGATCGCGCGCGCGCTCGCCTGCCAGCCCAAGGTGCTGGTGGCCGACGAGGCGGTGAGCGCGCTCGACGTCTCGGTGCAGGCCCGGATCATGGAACTGCTGCGCGAGATCCAGGCCGAGCTGGGCCTGGGCATGCTCTTCATCACCCACGACCTGCGCGTGGCCGCGCAGCTGTGCGACCGCGTCATCGTCATGCACCAGGGCCGCATCGTCGAGCAGGGCCGCACGGCGGATCTCTACGCGGCGCCGCAGCACGAGTACACGCGCAAGCTGTTCGACGCCGCGCCGGGCGAACGCGCCGGGCACGTGGCGATCGCCGACGCGCCCTAGCGTCTCAGCGCTGTCTCATTCCGGGTACAGCTTGTGCACGCGGCCGAAGAGCCGCGTGAGGCCGAACAGCGCGTCGATGGTCGGCGTCGGCACGCCCACGCGTTCGCCCAGTTCGCGCACGGCGCCGACAATGGCGTCGAGCTCGATCGTGCGGCCCGCTTCGGCGTCCTGCAGCATCGAGGTGCGGAACGCGCCCAGCTTCGCGGTCATCGCGTGGCGTTCCTCGGGCGGCTGGTGGATCGGGCAGCCGATGCGCGCGCCGATCGCGGCCGCCTCGCGCATGGCGGCAGAACAGAACTCGCGCACCAGCGGGTCGGCCAGGATGCGGTCGCCGGTGGCGCCGGTGATGGCGCTCACCGGGTTCATCGTCATGTTGCCCCACAGCTTGTACCAGACGTCGCGCCGCACGTCCTCGCTGTGCGTGGCCTCGAAGCCGGCAGCGGCCAGCAGGTCGACCACGCGCTGCGCGCGTTCGCTGCGCCCGCCCGCGGGTTCGCCAACGAGCAGGCCGCGGCCGCTGCGGTGCTGCACCAGGCCGGGCTCGGGCACGGCGGCGCTGGCGTGCACCACGCAGCCCAGCACGCGGCGGCGCGCGATGGCCGCGCCGATCACGCCGCCCGGGTCCACGCTGGCCAGCGGCGCGCCCTCGACGAACCACCAGGGCACGCCGTTCATCGCCGGCAGCACCAGCGTGTGCTCGGCCAGCAGCGGCGCGATGCTGCGCGCCACCTCGGTGAGCGCGGGGCCCTTGACGGCGATGACGACGAGGTCCTGCGCGCCAAGTTCGCGCGCGTCGGCGGCCGCGCGCGCCGGCACCTGCAGCAGCCGGTCGCCTTCGCGCAGCCGCCAGCCCTGCGTGCGCAGCGCCTCCAGCGTGGCACCGCGCGCGAGCGCCGAGACCTCTGCGCTGCCGGCGGTGGCCAGGCGCGCGCCGATGAACCCGCCGATCGCGCCGGCGCCGATGATGCAGACCTTCATGTGCTGGGAACCCTGTCGAGACGCATGCCGCGATGATGCCGCTGGTCCCGTTCTTGCATCGTTGCGGGGCACACTTTTCGTTGCCAGCGCGCCCCCGGAAGTTAGGGTGATGCCCCGGATCAGGGCGCCGATCTTTCGCGATATAGTCGCGCCCTTCGCGGCCGACCGGGCCGCTCGCGGCTCACGAGGCTGCATGAAAAACATCGACTGAGCGAGGCAGGTTCCGAACACGGAACGCGGCCGTCGCCCTGGAGGTCACGAGTGGATTTCGGCCAGCAACAGCGCAACCCGGGCAAGCACGCGGCGGGCATCGGCGT
>CAYVXO010000059.1:0-26839 GCA_964454485.1 uncultured Rubrivivax sp. | reverse complement strand
GCTGCCCGGCAAGGCCGAGATGGACGCGCTGCTGTCGGACATCAACCAGGCCGGCCTCGGCCGCGGCCTGCAGTTCGAGCTGTTCCGGCCCGGCCAGGTCGAGGTGAAGGACTACTACGCCGAGCTGCCGATCTCGATCCGCATCTCCGGCCGCTTCCACGACATGGGCTCGTTCGCCGCCGACGTGGCCAACCTCTCGCGCATCGTGACGCTGCAGAACATGACCGTCGCCCAGCTGCCGCGCGACACCGCCGGCACGCTGACGATGGACGCCACGGCCCGCACCTACCGCTACCTGGACGCCGCCGAGGTGGAAGGCCAGCGCAAGGCGAGGGCGGCGGCCCAGCAGGCGGCGAAGAAGCCATGAAGCCCTTCGTGATGAGCACGCGCGCTGCCGTGGCCGGCCTGGCCCTGGTGCTGGTCGGCTGCAGCGCCGACACCGACGAGCTGCAGCAGTGGATGGACCAGCAGCGGCGCGAGGTCAAGCCCAACGTCACCCCGCTGACGCCGCCGAAGAAGTTCGACCCCGCGCCCTACACCATGGCGCAGGCCGTCGAGCCCTTCAGCAGCCAGAAGCTCACCGTCGCCCTCAAGCAGGAGGCGCGGCAGCCGAATTCACTGTTGGCGGCCGAACTGAACCGCCGCAAGGAACCGCTGGAAGCCTATCCGCTGGACAGCATGAGCATGGTCGGCAGCGTCAACAAGCAGGGCCAGCCCTTCGCGCTGCTGCGGGTGGACAACCTGCTCTACCAGGTCAAGGTGGGCGACTACCTGGGCCAGAACTACGGTCGCATCACGAAGATCGCCGAGACCGAGATCGCCTTGCGCGAGATCGTGCAGGACGCGGCCGGCGAGTGGATCGAGCGCCCGGCGGCGCTGCAGTTGCAGGAACGGGCGCGATGAGGGCGCGCCACATCGTGACGTCGGGGACGGCGATCAGGATCACCGAGGAGAGACCTACCATGTTCAAGTGGCGAGCCGCCCTGGCCGCCGTCGCGGCTGCATTCGTCGCGACGTTGCTGGCCCCGACCGTCGCCTCGGCGGAGCCCACGATCCAGTCCGTCACCAGCAGCCAGCAGGCAGGCGGCGAGGTCGTGCGCATCGAGCTCTCGGAACCGCTGGCCAGTGCGCCCGCAGGCTTCGTGGTGCAGAACCCGCCGCGCGTGGCGATCGACCTGCCCGGCGTCGGCAACGCGATGGGCCGCAGCAGTGTCGAGGTCAACCAGGGCAACGTGCGCTCGGTGAACGTGGCCCAGGCCGGCGACCGCACGCGCCTGGTGCTCAACCTGAAGCAGGCCTCGAACTTCCGCACCCAGTTGCAGGGCAAGGTTCTGCTGGTGACGCTGGAGACCACCCCCGGCGCCGCCGCCGCGGCCGCCCCGGCGGCCGAGCAGGCGACCAACTTCGCGCCGGCGCAGAACAACGCGCCGCAGGCCATCAAGGACATCGACTTCCGCCGCGGCGCCGACGGCGCCGGCCGCGTCATCGTCAGCCTGCCGAACACGCAGGTGGGTGTGGACATCCGCCAGCAGGGCCAGAGCCTGGTGGTCGAGTTCCTGCGTTCCACGCTGCCCGACACGCTGCGCCGCCGGCTCGACGTGACCGACTTCGGCACGCCGGTGAAGACGGTTTCCACGTTCCAGAACGGCGACCGCGTGCGCATGGTGGTCGACCCCACCGGCGCCTGGGAGCACAGCGCCTACCAGACCGACAACCAGTTCGTGCTGGAAGTGCGGCCGCTGAAGGTGGACCCGAACAAGCTGACGCAGGGCCCGGGCTATCAGGGCGAGAAGCTCTCGCTGAACTTCCAGAACATCGAAGTGCGCGCGCTGCTGCAGGTCATCGCCGACTTCACCAACTTCAACGTCGTCACCAGCGACACCGTCACCGGCACCGTCACGCTGCGCCTGAAGGACGTGCCCTGGGACCAGGCGCTGGACATCATCCTGCAGGCCAAGGGCCTGGGGGTGAAGAAGTCCGGCAACGTGCTGTGGATCGCGCCCAAGGACGAACTCGCCGCCAAGGAACAGGTCGACCTGGAGGCGAAGAAGAAGGTCGCCGAACTGGAGCCGCTGCGCACCCAGGCCTTCCAGCTGAACTACACGAAGGCCGAGGACGTGGCCAAGGGCCTGGTCGGACAGGCGCTGCAGAGCGGCGGCGGTGGCGGCACGACCACCACGCGCATCCTGACCGCACGCGGCAGCGTGCTGTTCGAGACCCGCACCAACCAGCTCTTCGTGAGCGACATCCCCAGCAAGCTGGAGGAGATCACCCAGCTCATCGCCAAGATCGACATCCCGGTGCGCCAGGTGCTGATCGAGGCCCGCATCGTCGAGGCCGACGACAACTTCGGCCGCACGCTGGGCGTCAAGCTGGGCGGCACCGACCTGCGCGGCACCCCCACGCGGGCCGGCGTCAGCGTCGGCGGCAACTACCAGGCGGTGGGCGTGCAGACCGGGCAGATCGCGGCGCCGATCGACTTCACCAACTCGCAGTTCGTGAACCTGCCCGCCAGCACCGGCGCCAGCGTGTTCGGCGGCAACAATGCGGCCACCTTCGCGCTGTCGCTGTTCGGTTCGGCGGCCAACAAGTTCCTGAACCTGGAACTGTCTGCACTGGAAGCCGAAGGGCGCGGCAACATCGTCTCCAGCCCGCGTGTCATCACCGCCGACCAGAAGAAGGCGCGCATCGAGCAGGGCGAGGAGATCCCCTACCAGGTGGCCACTTCCAGCGGCGCCACGTCGATCCAGTTCAAGAAGGCCAGCCTCGCGCTCGAGGTCACGCCGCAGATCACGCCTGAAGGCAACGTCATCCTGGACCTGCTGGTCAACAAGGACAGCCGCGGCACGCTCACGACCGCCGGCCCGGCCATCAACACCAAGCAGGTGTCGACCCAGGTGCTGGTGGAAAACGGCGGCACGGTGGTGATCGGCGGCATCTTCACCCAGGACGAACAGATTGCAACCAACAAGGTGCCGCTGCTGGGTGATATTCCGATCCTCGGCTACCTGTTCCAGAACAAGTCGCGCAGCGTGTCCAAGACCGAGCTGCTGATCTTCATCACGCCCAAGGTCGTGACCGACCGCACCGCGGTGCGTTGAGTCGGCAGGCACCCACGAGACGGCCGGCGCAGGGAATGCGAACCATGAATCTGCTCAAACAGTTGCTCTCGCTGCTGGCGGTGCTGGCGATCGCCGGCTGCGGTGGCGGGAAGTGCGACAACTCCACCTACGGCGGCAACGCCGGCACCTGCCAGCAGAGCACGACCCCGCCGCCTGACCCGGTCGCCAACCTGACCCTGAGTCTGAGCGCCACGTCGATCAAGAACACCGGCAGCGAAACCGTCATCGCCACGGTGGTGGCCACCAATGCCAGCAACCAGGTGATGTCGGGCGCCGCGGTGTCGCTGAGCGTGAACAACGACGCCACGATCGCGATCGACGGCAACGTCACCGACACGGACGGCAAGCTGACCGGCGAGGTCGGCATCGGCGACAACAAGAACAACCGCGTCGTCACCGTCACGGCCACCGCCAACAACGGCGCGCTGGTGCGCAGCAAGACCTTCAAGATCGACGGCTCCACTCTCAACGCCACCGCCCTGCCGGCCACGCTGCCCACCTCGGCGGCCGGCACCGTGCTCTACACGCTGACCGACGCCGCCAACAACCCGATGGTCGGCATTCCGCTGGTCATCACGGGACCGGGGGGCGTCGAGTCCTCGGCCACGACCGACAGCAACGGCAAGTTCAACTACTCGTACACCGCTCCCGCCACCGCCGGCGACCTCACCATCCTGGCCACCGCGGCTGGCGCCCCCAACAGCGTGACAGTGCTCGTGACGGCGGGCACGGGTGCGATTCCGCCCGTCAATCCGGCGGTGTCCCCGATCCGGTCGGCTTCGGTCCAGGCCAGCCCGAGCGTGGTGCCGACCAACGCGGTCGGCAGCGACGTCAACCAGTCGCAGATCCGCGCGCTGTTCGTCACCGACTCGAACGCGCCGGTCAAGAACATCCGTGTCGCGTTCGACCTCGCCGGTGACCAGAACTCCATCGGCGGCACCTTCAACACGGGCACCACCCTCGTCTACAGCGACGCCAATGGCGTCGCCACGTCGAGCTACATCCCGGCCCAGCGCTCGAGCCCGACCGATGGCCTGACCGTGCGCGCCTGCTGGGACTACGCCGACTTCACGCCGCCGGCCTGCCCGCACAGCGCCACGACGACGCTCACCGTGATCGACGACCCGGTGTCGGTCACGATCGGCACCGACGGCACGCTCGAGATCGGGCCTTCCGGGCTCACGTACGTGAAGCGCTACGTGGTCCAGGTCGTCGATTCCTCGGGCCTCGCGAAGCCCGACGTCCAGGTCACGCCGTCGATCGACCTCGTGCGCTACCGCAAGGGCACGTGGGAACTGGCCGGCGACGTCTGGGCCCAGTTCCCGACCGCGGTCTGCGACAACGAGGACATCAACCGCAACAACATCCTCGAGGTCTACTCCAACGGCGGCGTCGAGGACGCCAACGGCAACGGCAAGCTCGACCCGCGCAAGGCCGACGTGTCGATCACATTCGAAGGCAGCAGCAAGAGCAATTCCGACGGCCAGGTGATCGTGAAGACCGAATACCCGCAGAACCTCGGCTCCTGGGTGGATTTCGACATCCTGGTCACCGCCGGCGGGGTGACGTCGACCGAAGGTCGGGCGCACTTCAAGGGAACCTTGCCGGTGCTGGCCAAGGCGGTGAACGACAAGTCCTCCGTGCCGGCCTTCCGCATCAGCCCCTACGGCACCCTCGCCAGCCCGACCACGGTGGTGACCTCGCCCGAAGGCAAGTCGGCCTCGCTCTGCACGAACCCGAACTGATGCCGCGCCGGTGACGATCTCCTTCGTCGGCATGCCCGGAAGCGGCAAGTCGACCGTCGGGCGTCACCTGGCCAAGCAACTCGGACTGCGTTTCGTCGACAGCGACACCGAGATCGAGCACCGGATCGGCATGCCGATCCGGGACTGGTTCCCTCTGCACGGCGAAGAGAAGTTCCGCGACCTCGAGCAGGAGGTCGTCGACGAACTGACGCAGTGTCCCGACTGCGTGCTCGCCACCGGCGGCGGTGCGGTGCTGAGGCCATCGAACCGCGACGCGCTGCGTTCGCGCACCCACGTGTTCTACCTGCGCTCCACGCCCGAGGAACTGTTCCGCCGCCTGCGCCACGACACCCAGCGCCCGCTGCTGCAGGTGGCCGACCCGCAGCGCCGGCTGCGCGAGCTCTTCAAGGAACGCGACCCGCTGTACCGCCGCGTCGCCCACTTCGTCGTCGAGACGGCGCGCCCCTCGGTGCCGGCGCTGCTGGGCATGGTGCTGATGCAGCTGGAACTGTCCGGCCTGGTCGACCCGCGCCGGGTGCCTTCGCCCATCGACACCGGCGGCGAAGCCGGCTGAGCGGGACCGCCGCCGCGCCGGGGAAGACCGCCGGCAGCGCGCCGTACACTGGGCGCCGATGCCTGCCACCCTTGCCCCTGCCGCCCGCGACCGGGTCGTCGTCGACACCGGCGCCGACCGCTACGAGATCCTCATCGGCGGCGACCTCTTCGCCGACGGCGCCGCCTGGCAGGGCCTGCCGGCCTCGGCCCAGACCGTCGTCGTCACCAATCCGGTGGTGAACCGCCTGCACGGCGACGCGCTGCGCCGCGCGCTGGCGGCGCGGCCGGGCGTCAGCACGCTGGAGCTGCCCGACGGCGAGGCGTTCAAGAGCGCCGAGACGCTGAACCTCATCTACGACCACCTGCTGAGTCACGGCTGCGACCGCAAGACCTTGCTGGTGGCACTGGGCGGCGGTGTCGTCGGCGACATCACCGGCTTCGCGGCTGCGACGTACATGCGCGGCGTGCCCTTCGTGCAGGTGCCGACCACGCTGCTCGCGCAGGTGGATTCGTCGGTCGGCGGCAAGACCGCCATCAACCACCCGCTGGGCAAGAACATGATCGGCGCGTTCTACCAGCCGCGCCGCGTGCTCTGCGACCTGGACACGCTGGACACGCTGCCCGCGCGCGAACTGGCCGCCGGCCTGGCCGAGGTCATCAAGTACGGCCCGATCGCCGACGCCGGTTTCCTGGACTGGATCGAGGCGAACCTCCCGGCGCTGCTCGCACGCGACCGCGCCGCGCTGTCGCATGCGGTGCGCCGGTCGTGCGAGATCAAGGCGGCCGTCGTCGGCGCCGACGAGCGCGAGAGCGGGCTGCGCGCCATCCTCAATTTCGGCCACACCTTCGGCCACGCCATCGAGGCCGGGCTGGGCTACGGCGAGTGGCTGCACGGCGAGGCGGTCGGCTGCGGCATGGTGATGGCCGCCGAGCTCTCGGCGCAGCTGGGGCTGGTGCCGGCGGCGTTCGTGCAGCGGCTGCGCTCGTTGATCGAGCGCGCGGGACTGCCCGTGCTGGCACCGCCTTTGGGCAGCGCGCGTTTCCTTGAGCTGATGCGCGTCGACAAGAAGGCCGAAGGCGGCCAGATCCGGTTCGTCGTCATCGAGGCCATCGGCCGCGCGGGCCTGCGCAGCGCGCCGGACGAGACGGTCGCGCGCGTCGTCGAAATGCACAGCGCGCGCGCGTGAACGCTCCGCTGGCGCGCTGGGCCTCGGACCCGCGCCGCAGCCGCGGCCGGCGCATCGCCGAACCACCTTCGCCACCGCGCACCGAGCACCAGCGCGACCGCGACCGCATCGTGCACAGCACCGCGTTCCGGCGCCTGGTGTACAAGACCCAGGTCTTCATCAACCACGAGGGCGACCTCTTCCGCACCCGGCTCACGCATTCGCTCGAGGTGGCGCAGCTGGCCCGTTCGGTGGCGCGCGTGCTGCAGCTCAACGAAGACCTGGTGGAGGCGATCGCGCTCGCCCACGACCTGGGCCACACGCCCTTCGGCCACGCCGGCCAGGACGCGCTGCACGAGTGCATGAAGGCGCACGGCGGCTTCGAGCACAACCTGCAGAGCCTGCGCGTGGTGGACCGGCTGGAGGCCCGCTACCCGCAGTGGGACGGGCTGAACCTCACCTTCGAGACGCGTGAAGGCATCCTCAAGCACTGCTCGCGGCGCGTGGCCGAAGCGCTGCTGCGCGACGAGCCCGAAGGCCCGGCGCGCCGCTTCGTCCACGGCGGCCAGCCCAGCCTGGAAGCGCAGCTGGTGAACCTGGCCGACGAGATGGCCTACAACACGCACGACATCGACGACGGCGTGCGCTCGGGGCTGATCACGACCGCGCAGCTCGAGACGGTGCCCTTGTTCGCCCGCCTGCAGGCGCAGACGCTGGCCGAGCACCCGCCGCTGGCGGGCCGCCGGCTGCTCTTCGAGGTGCTGCGCCGGATGATCGCGCTGCTGGTGGACGATCTCGTCGCCACCACCGCGGCCCACCTGCAGGCCCACGGACCGGCCGACGCCGACGCGGTGCGCGCGCTGCCGCCGCAGGTGGCCTTCAGTGAAGGACTGCGCGGCGAGATCGGCGAGCTCAAGCGTTTCCTCTTCGCGCAGCTGTACCGCCACCCCCAGGTGACGCAGATGACCGAGCGCGCGCGCGAGGTCGTCGTCGGCCTGTTCCGGGCCTACACCGACGCGCCGCACGAGATGCCGGACGACTTCGCGTCGGCGAGCGACCGGCCGCGCGCCGTGGCCGACTACGTGGCCGGCATGACCGACCGCTTCGCGCAGCGCGAACACCTGCGGCTGACCGGCCGCGACCCCTTCGCGGGCTGACCGCTATGGCGCGCCTGCCCCGCATGGTGGCCCCAGGCTGCGCTCACCTGGTCATCCAGCGCGGCCACCCGGGCCGCCCGATCTTCAGGGACGACGCCGACCGCGAGACCTACCTGCGGATGCTGCGCGACGCCGCCGGCACCGGGCAGGTGGCGCTGCACGCGTTCGCATTGGCCGACAACGAAGTGCTGCTGGTCGCGACGCCCCCCGATGCGCCCGCACTGAGCCGTCTCATGCAGGCGGTCGGCCGCCACTATGTGAGCGCCTACAACCGTCGCCATGGCGGCAGCGGAACGCTGTGGGACGGTCGGTTCCGGTGCGGGGTGCTGGAGTCGGGGGCCACGCTGCTGCTGGCACTGCGCCTGGTGGACAGCGCCCCGGGCCGCACCAGCGCCCCTCATCGCGCGGGCGGCCCACGCGAAACCTTCCTGGCCGACCCGGCCGAGTACTGGCAACTGGGCAACACGCCCTTCGAACGCGAAGCCGCCTACCGCACCCTGCTGGGGCACCCGCTGCCGCCGGCCGAAGCACAACGGCTGCGCGCGGCTGCGCTGGGGGGCTGGGTCGCGGGCTCGCGCGAATTCGCCGAAGCAGTCGCGGCCGCCGCCGGACGGCCCGCGCAACCGCGCCCGCGCGGCCGGCCTCGCAAGTCCTGAGCGCCACGCACCGGCATCGCGCACGGGCCTGGCATGCGCCATGCACGCGCGGCAGCCGGGTTTGGCGCATCATTCTGTCCCTAATTAATGGACCTGACATCGTCACTCGAGTAATGAAGGTGTCTGACCCCATTTAATTGAGCTTGATCGCCATGCTGCAGTGCGATAGTCTCGCCCCCCACCCCCTGCCAGCCTGGAGAGCGCCATGAAGGACGCCCCTGCCGCCATGACGGCCCCCGCATCACCCGAAGAGATCCAGGCCCTGGCTGACCACGGCCTCTACGACCCGGCCGGCGAACACGACGCCTGCGGTGTCGGCTTCGTCGCCCACATCAAGGGGCAGAAGGCCCACAACATCGTCGAGCAGGGCCTCAAGATCCTGGAGAACCTGGACCACCGCGGCGCGGTGGGCGCCGACAAGCTGATGGGCGACGGGGCCGGCATCCTGATCCAGATCCCCGACGACTTCTACCGCGCCGAGATGGCGGCCCAGGGCGTGACGCTGCCCCCGCCGGGCGAATACGGCGTCGGCATGATCTTCCTGCCCAAGGAACATGCCTCGCGCCTGGCCTGCGAACAGGAACTGGAGCGTGCCGTGAAGGCCGAAGGCCAGGTGCTGCTGGGCTGGCGCGACGTACCGGTCGACCGCGAGATGCCGATGAGCCCCGCGGTGCGCGCCAAGGAACCGGTGATCCGCCAGATCTTCATCGGCCGCGGCCCCGACGTCATCGTGCCGGACGCGCTGGAGCGCAAGCTCTACGTGATCCGCAAGACCGCCAGCGCGGCGATCCAGAAGCTGCAGCTCACGCACAGCCGCGAGTACTACGTGCCCAGCATGAGCTGCCGCACGGTCATCTACAAGGGCCTGCTGCTGGCCAACCAGGTGGGCCAGTACTACAAGGACCTGGCCGACCCGCGCACGGTGTCCTCGCTGGCGCTGGTGCACCAGCGCTTCAGCACGAACACCTTCCCCGAATGGCCGCTGGCGCACCCGTACCGCATGGTCGCGCACAACGGCGAGATCAACACGGTCAAGGGCAACTTCAACTGGATGCGCGCCCGCGAAGGCGTGATGAAGAGCCCGGTGCTGGGCGACGACCTGAAGAAGCTCTACCCCATCAGCTTCGAGCACCAGAGCGACACCGCCACCTTCGACAACGCGCTCGAGCTGCTCACGATGGCGGGCTACCCGCTGGCGCACGCGGCGATGATGATGATCCCGGAAGCCTGGGAGAACCACGAGCTGATGGACGCGCGCCGGCGCGCGTTCTACGAGTACCACGCCGCGATGCTGGAACCCTGGGACGGCCCGGCCGCGATGGTGTTCACCGACGGCAAGCAGATCGGCGCCACGCTCGACCGCAACGGCCTGCGCCCGGCGCGCTACATCGTCACCGACGACGACTTGGTGGTCATGGCCTCGGAATCCGGCGTGCTGCCGATCCCCGAGAACCGCATCGTCAAGAAGTGGCGACTGCAGCCGGGCAAGATGTTCCTCATCGACCTTGAGCAGGGCCGCATCGTCGACGACGAGGAACTGAAGAACCAGTTCGCCTTCGCCAAGCCCTACCGTCAGTGGATCGAGAACGTGCGCGTGCGGCTCGACGACATCCCGGCCGACGGTGAGGCCCCGGCCTTCGCCGAGAGCCTGCTCGACCGCCAGCAGGCCTTCGGCTTCACGCAGGAAGACGTGAAGTTCCTGCTCGCGCCGATGGCCGCCAACGGCGAGGAAGCGATCGGCAGCATGGGCAACGACAGCCCGCTGGCGGTGCTGTCGGACAAGAACAAGCCACTCTTCAACTACTTCAAGCAGTTGTTCGCGCAGGTCACGAACCCGCCGATCGACCCGATCCGCGAAGCGATCGTGATGTCGCTCAACAGCTTCATCGGCCCGAAGCCGAACCTGCTGGACATCAACGCCGTCAACCCGCCGATGCGGCTGGAAGTGACGCAGCCCGTGCTCGACTTCGAGGACATGGCGCGCCTGCGCTCGATCGAGAAGCACACCGGCGGCAAGTTCAGGAGCTACGAGCTCGACATCACCTACCCGCTGGCCTGGGGCCGCGAAGGCGTCGAGGCCAAGCTCGCCTCGCTGTGCGCGGAAGCGGTGGACGCCATCCGCACCGGCCACAACATCCTCGTCATCACCGACCGGCGCATGAACCGCGCGCAGGTGGCCATTCCGGCGCTGCTGGCGCTTTCGGCGGTGCACCACCACCTGGTGCGCGAAGGCCTGCGCACCACCGCCGGTCTGGTGGTGGAGACCGGCTCGGCGCGCGAGGTGCACCACTTCGCCGTGCTCGCCGGCTACGGCGCCGAGGCCGTGCACCCCTACCTGGCGATGGAGACGCTGGCCGCGCTGCACGACAGCCTGCCGGGCCAGCTCTCGGCCGACAAGGCGATCTACAACTACATCAAGGCGATCGGCAAGGGTCTCTCGAAGATCATGTCGAAGATGGGCATCAGCACCTACATGTCGTACTGCGGTGCCCAGATCTTCGAAGCCATCGGCCTGCAGAAGCCCTTCGTCGAGAAGTACTTCCGCGGCACCGCCAGCCAGGTGGGCGGCATCGGCGTGTTCGAGGTCGCCGAGGAGGCGCTGCGCATGCACCGCGCCGCCTTCGGCAGCGACCCCGTGCTGGCCGGCATGCTCGAAGCCGGCGGCGAATACGCCTGGCGCACGCGCGGCGAAGAGCACATGTGGACGCCCGACGCGATCGCCAAGCTGCAGCACAGCGCGCGCGCCAACCGCTTCGACACCTACAAGGAATACGCGCAGATCATCAACGACCAGAGCCGCCGTCACATGACGCTGCGCGGCCTGTTCGAGTTCAAGGTCGACCCGGCGAAGGCGATCCCCGTCGACGAGGTGGAGCCCGCGGCCGAGATCGTGAAGCGCTTCGCCACCGGCGCGATGTCGCTCGGCTCCATCAGCACCGAGGCGCACACCACGCTGGCGGTCGCGATGAACCGCATCGGCGGCAAGAGCAACACCGGCGAAGGCGGCGAGGACCCGGCGCGCTACCGCAACGAGCTGAAGGGCATCCCCATCGCCGCCGGCACCAAGGTGAGCGACGTCATCGGTGCCAAGGTCATCGAGTCCGACTACGTGCTGAAGGACGGCGACAGCCTGCGCTCGAAGATCAAGCAGGTCGCCTCCGGCCGCTTCGGCGTCACCACCGAGTACCTGGTCTCGGCAGACCAGATCCAGATCAAGATGGCGCAGGGCGCCAAGCCGGGCGAAGGCGGCCAGCTGCCCGGCGGCAAGGTCAGCGACTACATCGGCTTCCTGCGCTACAGCGTGCCCGGCGTCGGCCTCATCAGCCCGCCGCCGCACCACGACATCTACTCGATCGAGGACCTGGCGCAGCTCATCCACGACCTGAAGAACGCTAACCCGAAGGCCAGCGTGAGCGTGAAGCTGGTCAGCGAAGTGGGCGTGGGCACGGTTGCCGCGGGCGTCACCAAGTGCAAGGCCGACCACGTGGTGATCGCGGGCCACGACGGCGGCACCGGCGCCTCGCCCTGGTCTTCGATCAAGCACGCCGGCACGCCCTGGGAACTGGGCCTGGCCGAGACGCAGCAGACCCTGGTGCTGAACCGCCTGCGCAGCCGCATCCGCGTGCAGGCCGACGGCCAGATGAAGACCGGCCGCGACGTCGTCATCGGCGCGCTGCTGGGGGCCGACGAGTTCGGCTTCGCGACCGCGCCGCTGGTCGTCGAGGGCTGCATCATGATGCGCAAGTGCCACCTCAACACCTGCCCGGTGGGCGTGGCCACGCAGGACCCGGTGCTGCGCCGCAAGTTCGCCGGCAAGCCCGAGCATGTCGTCAACTACTTCTTCTTCGTCGCCGAGGAAGCGCGCCAGATCATGGCGCAGCTGGGCATCCGCAGGTTCGACGACCTGATCGGCCGCGCCGACCTGCTGGACATGAAGAAGGGCATCGAGCACTGGAAGGCGAAGGGGCTGGACTTCAGCCGCGTCTTCCACCAGCCGGTGGTGCCGGCCGACGTGCCGCGCTTCCACTGCGAGGCGCAGGACCACGGCCTGGAGCGCGCGCTGGACGTCAAGCTCATCGAACGCTGCAAGCCGGCGATCGAGAAGGGCGAGAAGGTCCAGTTCATGGAAGACGCGCGCAACCTGAACCGCAGCGTCGGCGCCATGCTCTCGGGCGAACTGATCCGCCGCCGCCCCGAGGGCCTGCCCGACCACACCATCTTCATGCAGATGGAAGGCACCGGCGGCCAGAGCTTCGGCGCCTTCCTGGCCAACGGCATCACGCTGTACCTGATCGGCGACGCCAACGACTACACCGGCAAGGGCCTCTCGGGCGGACGCGTCGTCGTGCGGCCCAGCATCGACTTCCGCGGCGACGCCACCACCAACATCATCATCGGCAACACCGCGCTCTACGGCGCCACCAGCGGCGAGGCCTTCTTCCGCGGCGTCGCCGGCGAGCGCTTCGCGGTGCGCCTGTCGGGTGCCACCGCGGTGGTGGAAGGCACCGGCGACCACGGCTGCGAGTACATGACCGGCGGCACCGTGGCCGTGCTCGGCAAGACCGGGCGCAACTTCGCGGCCGGCATGTCCGGCGGCATCGCCTACGTCTGGGACGAGGACGGCAGCTTCGCCAGGCGCTGCAACACCAGCATGGTGGCGCTCGAGCGCGTGGTCGCCAAGGAAGAGCAGGCCGGGCCGGCCGCCTCGTGGCACCGCGAGACCGCCGACGAGGTGATCCTGAAGAAGCTGGTGGAGGACCACCACCGCTGGACCGGCAGCCTGCGCGCGCGCGAGATCCTGGACCACTGGGCGAGCTCGCGCTCGAAGTTCGTCAAGGTGTTCCCGCACGAGTACAAGCGCGCGCTCGCCGAGCGCGCCGCGAAGCTGGAAGCCAGCGCCGCCACCGACAAGGCCAGGGCCAGTGCGGCCACGGTCGCCGCCGCCAAGTAAGAGAGAACCACGATGGGCAAGATCACCGGCTTCCTCGAATACGAACGCCTCGAAGAGGGCTACGAGCCCGTGCCGCAGCGGCTGAAGACCTGGAAGGAATTCGTCATCGGCCTCTCGGAGGAGCAGTCCAAGGTGCAGGGCGCGCGCTGCATGGACTGCGGCACGCCGTTCTGCAACAACGGCTGCCCGGTCAACAACATCATCCCGGACTTCAACGACCTGGTGTACCGCGGCGACTGGCGCAACGCGCTCGAGGTGCTGCACTCCACCAACAACTTCCCCGAGTTCACCGGCCGCGTCTGCCCCGCGCCCTGCGAGGCGGCCTGCACGCTCAACGTGAACGACGACGCGGTGGGCATCAAGTCGATCGAGCACGCCATCATCGACCGCGGCTGGGCCGAAGGCTGGGTCAAGCCGCTGCCGCCGGCCGTGAAGACCGGCAAGAAGGTGGCCGTGGTCGGCAGCGGCCCCGCCGGCATGGCGGCCGCGCAGCAGCTGGCGCGCGCCGGCCACGACGTCACGCTGTTCGAGAAGAACGGCCGCATCGGCGGCCTGCTGCGCTACGGCATCCCCGACTTCAAGATGGAGAAGTCGCACATCGACCGCCGCGTCGAGCAGATGAAGGCCGAAGGCGTGGTCTTCCGCACCGGCGTGCTGGTGGGCGACCTGGGCAAGGGCAGCAAGGTCACCAACGACGCCAGGCAGACGGTGAGCGCCGAGCAGCTGAAGGCCGAGTTCGACGCCGTGCTGCTGACCGGCGGCGCCGAGCAGAGCCGGGACCTGCCGGTGCCCGGCCGCGACCTCGACGGCGTGCACTTCGCGATGGAGTTCCTGCCGATGCAGAACAAGGTCGTCGCTGGCGACAAGCTCAAGGGCCAGATCTCCGCCGCCGGCAAGCACGTGATCGTCATCGGCGGCGGCGACACCGGCAGCGACTGCGTGGGCACCAGCAACCGCCACGGCGCCGCCAGCGTGACCCAGTTCGAGCTCATGCCGCAGCCGCCGGAGCGCGAGAACGGCCCGCTCACCTGGCCCTACTGGCCGTACAAGCTGCGCACCAGCTCCAGCCACGAGGAAGGCTGCGAACGCACCTTCGCCATCGCGACGAAGGAGTTCGTCGGCGGGACCGGCAAGGACAAAGGCAAGCTCACCGGCCTGAAGACCGTGCAGGTCGAATGGCAGGGCGGCAAGATGACCGAGGTGCCGGGCACCGAGAAGGAATGGAAGGCCGACCTGGTGCTGCTGGCGATGGGCTTCGTCTCGCCAGTGGCCGGCGTGCTGGAAGCCTTCGGCGTCGAGAAGGACGCGCGCGGCAACGCGAAGGCGACGACCGAGGAGCGCGGCGGCTACAGGACCAGCGTCGACAAGGTCTTCGCCGCCGGCGACATGCGGCGCGGCCAGAGCCTGGTGGTCTGGGCGATCCGCGAAGGGCGGCAGGCGGCGCGCGCGGTCGACGAATTCCTGATGGGTGCGAGCACGCTGCCGCGCTGAACGCGCGTTCACGCTTCTTCACCGGCGGGATGCGGGCGGGCCCCTTAGGGGTTTGCCCTGCGTGCGACAATGATCCGCAGAACAACATTCCCGCCGGTCTGCGCGCCCTGGCCGCGGCAGCACCGCCTCCCTTCCGCTTGAGCAACGACGTCTTCATCGAGATCGATCACGTCACGTTCGGCTACGACGAGCGGCGCACGATCCTGAACGACCTGAGCCTGAAGTTCATGCGCGGCAAGGTCACCGCGGTGCTCGGCGGCTCGGGCTGCGGCAAGACCACGCTGCTGCGCCTGATCGGCGGCGTGCACGCCGCCAACCGGGGTCGCGTCGTCTTCGACGGCGAGGTGATCGACATCCGCAACCGCGAGCAGCTCTACCGCCTGCGCCGCCGCCTGGGCATGCTGTTCCAGTTCGGCGCCCTGTTCACCGACCTCACGGTCTACGAGAACGTGGCCTTCCCGCTGCGCGAGATGACCGACCTGCCCGAGTCCATGATCCACGACATCGTGCTCATGAAACTCAACGCGGTGGGCCTGCGCGGCGCGGCGTCGCTGAAGATCAGCGAAGTCTCCGGCGGCATGGCGCGCCGCATCGCACTGGCACGCGCGATCGCGCTCGACCCCGAGCTCATCATGTACGACGAGCCCTTCGCCGGCCTGGACCTCATCTCGATGGGCGTGGCGGCCAAGCTCATCCGCACCCTCAACGACGCCACGGGTTCGACCTCGCTCGTGATCTCGCACGACGTGCCCGAGTGCATGGCCATCAGCGACTGGGTCGTGCTGCTGGCCGCCGGTGGCCGCATCGTGGCCCAGGGCACGCCGGCCGAGCTGATGGACAGCACCGACGCCGAGGTGCGCCAGTTCGTGCGCGGCGAACCCGACGGCCCGGTCAAGTTCCACTACCCGGCGCCCGAGATCGCGGAAGACTTCCGCGTCGCCGGAGGCGCGCAGTGACCGACTGGCTGGCCACGCTGGGGGCGCGCGCGTTCGACGTGCTGCGCGGCTTCGGCCGCGCCGCCGCCTTCTTCGCCGACCTGCTGGGCGCGTTGCTGCCGGCGCTGCGGCGCTTCGGGCTGGTGGTCGACCAGATCCACGCCATCGGCAACCGCTCGCTGGTCATCATCCTGGCGTCCGGCATGGCGGTGGGCTTCGTGCTGGCGCTCCAGATGTACTACGCGCTGGTCACCTACGGCGCCGCCGAGTCGCTGGGCCTGATCGTCAACCTCTCGCTCTCGCGCGAGCTGGGGCCGGTGGTGACGGCGCTGCTCTTCGCGGGCCGCGCCGGCACCTCGCTCACCGCCGAGATCGGCCTCATGAAGGCGGGCGAGCAGATCGCCGCGCTCGAGCTGATGGCGATCGACCCGCGCCAGCGCGTGCTGGCGCCGCGTTTCATCGCCGGCATGATCTCGATGCCGCTGCTGGCCATCCTCTTCACGGCGATCGGCATCCTGGGCGCCTGGCTGGTGGCGGTGGGCCTGATCGGCATCGACCCCGGCAACTTCTGGTCGATCCAGCAGAACGGCGTCGATGTCTGGCGCGACGTCGGCAACGGCGTCGTCAAGAGCGCGGTGTTCGGCGTCATCTGCACCGCGGTGGCGCTGTACCAGGGCTACGAGACCGAGGCCACGCCCGAAGGCGTGGCCTATGCCACCACGCGCACGGTGGTGATCTCGTCGCTGGCCGTGCTGGGCATGGACTTCGTCCTCACCGCGCTGATGTTCAGCACGCGTTGAGGGGGAAAAGGGAAACAACGATGGCAAAACGGAACATCGAGGTCCTGGTCGGCCTCTTCGTCGTGCTGGGTCTGGTGGCGCTGGTCTTCGTGGCGCTGAAGGCGGCCAACCTGGCCAGCTTCAACACCGGAGACACCTACGCGCTCTCGGCGCGCTTCGACAACATCGGCGGCCTGAAGGCGCGCGCGCCGGTGCGCAGCGCCGGCGTGGTGGTGGGCCGTGTCACCGGCATCAGCCTGGACCCCAAGACCTTCCAGGGCGTGGTGTCGATGGACATCGACCGCCGCTTCCAGTTTCCGAAGGACACCTCGGCCAAGATCCTCACCGCAGGCCTGCTGGGCGACCAGTACATCGGCCTGGAGCCGGGCGGCGACGACAAGAACCTGGCCGCCGGCGAGACCATCGCGCAGACGCAGTCGGCGGTGGTGCTGGAGAACCTGATCGGCCAGTTCCTCACCGGCAAGGCCGCCGAGGCCGCCGACAACCCGGCTTCGGGCGCGAAGAAGTGAAGCGCACTGCCGCCGCGCTGTTGCTGGCCGCCGCCCTGGCCGGCTGCGCCACGGCGCCGCCGGCGGGCAACGGCATGGCCGCGCCGGCGCCCGCGGCCACCAACCCGGCCGACCCCTGGGAGGCGTGGAACCGCAAGGTCTTTGCCTTCAACGACGCCATCGACGAGGCAGTGGTCAAGCCGGTGGCCGAGGGCTACCGCAAGGTGCTGCCGCAGTTCGTGCGCACCGGCATCGACAACGTCTTCGGCAACCTGGGCGACATCTGGTCGACGGTGAACCAGTTCCTGCAGGGCAAGGTGCAGCTGGGCATGGAGATGGGCATGCGCGTGCTGCTCAACACCACCTTCGGCATCGGCGGCCTGCTGGACATCGCCACCGAAGCCAAGCTGCCGCGCCGTTCCGAAGACTTCGGCCAGACGCTCGGCCGCTGGGGCGTCGGCCCCGGGCCCTACGTGGTGCTGCCGCTGCTGGGCCCCTCGACCGTGCGCGACACGGGCGGCCTGGTCGTCGACCGCGCGGTGGCGGCGCCGTCGCGCCTGGGCGAGAACGACACCGAGCGTTACAGCATCACCGGCGTGCAGGTGGTCAATACGCGTGCCAACCTGCTGTCGACGACCCAGCTGATCGGCGAGGTGGCGCTTGACCGCTACAGTTTCGTGCGCGACGGCTACCTGGCGCGCCGCTCGGACCAGGTCTACGACGGCTCGCCGCCGCTGGAGAACCTGGACCCGGGCGACGACGAGAAGGACCCGCCGGCGGCGCCGGCGCCGAAGAAGTGAACCCGCCGGCGCCTTCGCGCGTTACGGGTGGGCGGGCCGCTCCGGCGGCCGGCTGAAAAGAAAGGATTGCCGTGCTGAAGAGATTCCTGATCGCCCTGATGATCGTGGTCGGCGCCGTTGCACGCGCCGACGAGGCACCCGACGCCTTCGTCAAGAAGATCTCCAACGACGTGCTCGACACCGTCAAGGCCGACAAGAGCCTGCAGTCGGGCGACATCGGCAAGATCATCGCCCTGGTCGACACCAAGGTGATGCCCTACGTGAACTTCGAGGTCGTCACCCGCTCCGCGGTCGGCCCCCAGTGGCGCAGCGCCACGCCCGAGCAGCGCAGCAAGCTGCAGACCGAGTTCAAGACGCTGCTCGTGCGCGTGTACGCCGGCGCGCTCACGCAGATCAAGGACCAGACGACCGAGATCACCAAGACCCAGCCGGTGCCCAACAGCAGCCAGGTGGTGGTGCAGTCCGAAGTGCGCGGCAAGGGCGAGCCGATCAAGCTCGACTACCGGCTCGACAAGGCCGACGCCGGCTGGAAGATCATCGACGTCAACGTCGGCGGCATCTGGCTCGTCACCAGCTACCGGTCGCAGTTCGCGCAGGAGTTGTCCAAGGGCGGCATCGACGCGCTGATCGGCGCGCTGGTCGAGCGCAACAAGACCAGCGCCGGCAAGTCGTGAACCTGAAGCTGCCGGCCAGCGCCACCCTGGCCGACGCGAGCGCGCTGGTCGGCCAGCTGGGCGACGGCGTCGATTCGGTCGACTGCGCGGCGCTGCAGAACTTCGACACCTCGGCCATCGCGCTGCTCCTGGAAGCGCGCCGCCGCGCGCAGGCCAGGGGCCAGGGCTTCACGGTGCGCAATGCGCCGCCCAAGCTGCGCGAGCTGGCGCGGCTCTACGGCGTGGAGTCCCTGCTCTCGTTCGAGACCACGTAGCGGCGCGCGCGCAGGTTCTTCTTGATCTCCTGCAGCATCGGCCGCAGCTCGGCCGAGCCCAGCCGCAGCGCGACGCCGGTGGTCAGGATGTCGACGATCATCAGGTGCAGCAGGCGCGAGACCATCGGGCTGTAGCGGTCGGCGTCTTCCGGGTGGTCGGCCGCCAGCAGGATGTGGTGGGCGCCGGTCGCGGCCTCGTGCGCCAGCGGCGAGCCGCTGGCGGTGATGGCGATCACGGTGGCACCCTTGCGGCGCGCGATGTCGGCCACGTCCAGCAGGTCCTTGCTGCGACCCGAGTTGCTGACGATCACCGCGCAGTCGCCGGGCTTGAGCATGGTCGCGCTCATCACTTGCGTGTGGCCGTCGACCACCGCCGACGCGCTGACACCGAGGCGGAAGAACTTGTGCTGCGCGTCCTGCGCCACGATGCCCGAGTTGCCGACGCCGTAGAACTCGATGCGCCGCCCGTTGCGGCCGGCCTCGGCGAGCGCGGCGATCGCGCGTTCCACCGCCTGGCCGGCGGCGGCGTTGCGGTAGCGCAGCAGCGCGGCCACCGCGTTGTCGACCACCTTGACGACGATGTCGTCGGCCTTGTCGTCGTCGTCGACCGCGCGGTGCACGAAGGGCACGCCCTCGTTCACGTTGCCGGCCAGCTTGAGCTTGAAGTCGGCCAGCCCGTCGTAGCCCACGCTGCGGCAGAAGCGCACGACGGTGGGCTTGCTCACGTGCGCGCGCTCGGCCAGTTCGCCCACCGGCAGGCCGGCGAAGCCGCGCGGGTCCAGCAGCAGCAGTTTCGCCACGCGCTGCTCGGCCGGCGGCAAGGCCGGGATCGAGGCGCGGATGCGGTCCAGCATCATGCTTCCTCCGCCCAGACGCAGCCGTCGCGCGCGATCAGCGCGCTGGCCGCGGGCGGGCCCCAGCTGCCGGCGGCGTAGGGGCGCGGGCCGGTGGTGTCTTCGGCCCAGGCATCCAGGATGGGCTCGACCCAGCGCCAGGCCTGTTCCTGCTCGTCGCTGCGCACGAACAGGTTCAGGCGGCCGGCGATGGCGTCCAGCAGCAGCCTTTCGTAGCCGCCCACGCGTTCCGAACGGAAGGCCTTGTCGAAGTCCAGGTCCAGGAACACCGGGGACAGCACTTCGCCGGTGCCGCTGCCCTTGGCGGCCAGCAGGTGCAACTCGAGCCCGTCCTCGGGCTGCAGCTTGATGACGAGCTGGTTGGCGCGCGTGGTGCCGCTGAAGATGGGGTGCGGCACCGGGCGGAAGTTGACGACGATCTGCGCGTCGCGCGCCGCCAGCCGCTTGCCGGTGCGCAGGTAGAAGGGCACGCCGGCCCAGCGCCAGTTCTGCACCTCGGTGCGCAGCGCGACGAAGGTCTCGCAGCGGCTGCCCTGGGGCACCTTGGTCTCGTCCAGGTAGCCGGGCACGGACTGGCCGCCCACCGTGCCCGCCTTGTACTGGCCGCGGACCACCTCGCGCGCGACGCTGTCGCGCGTGAAGGGCTTCAGGCTCTTCAGCACCTTGAGCTTCTCGTCGCGGATCGCGTCGGCGTTGTTGGCCGGCGGCGGCTCCATCGCGATCATGGTCAGCAGCTGCAGCGCGTGGTTCTGCACCATGTCGCGCAGGGCGCCGGTGCGGTCGTAGAAGTCGCCGCGCGTGCCCACGCCGATGCTCTCGGCGATCGTGATCTGGATGCTGGCGATGCTCTCGCGCCGCCACAGCGGTTCGAACAGCGCGTTGCCGAAGCGCAGCGCCATCAGGTTCTGCACCGCCGGCTTGCCCAGGTAGTGGTCGATGCGCAGCGCCTGTTCCTCGCGGAAGGCGCCGGCGACGATGCGGTTGATCTCCTGCGCGCTGGCGAGGTCGTGGCCGAGCGGCTTTTCCAGCACCACGCGCACGTGGGGTCCGTTCAGCCCGGCGCGGCCGAGCTGGCCGCAGATGGCCGGGAACAGGTGCGGGCTGGTGGCCAGGAACAGCACCACGGTGTCGGCGCCGCGCGCGTCCACCCACTGCTTGAGGCCGTCGTAGTCGTCGGGCCGGGCCAGGTCCATGCGGCGGTACTGCAGCAGTTCGGCGAAGCGCGCGAACTCGTCGGCGTTGGGCTGCTTGGCTTCCTCGACGCCGGCGAACTTCTCGCGGATGTAGGCGCGGTAGTCCTCGTCGCTGCGCTCGTCGCGCGCCACCGCCAGGATGCGGCCCCCTGGCGGCAGCTTGCCGTGGCGGAAGGCCTGGAACAGCGCCGGCATCAGCTTGCGCCAGGTGAGATCGCCGGTACCGCCGAAGAGGACGAGGTCGAATGACATGGTCTGATGTAACTTAGTTTCATGCAAATCATGCACGAGTTTCTTCGACCGGTCAATCGGCGCTCCGGGCTTTCCACGAGGCGCCGGCGGCGGGCGGCGGCAGGGCCGGCGATACCATCGGCTGCATCGGTTCCCCGGAGACAGACCTGATGAAACCCGCCCTCGTGTTCGCCTTTGCAGCCGCTGCCGTCACCCCTGGGGTGCAGGCGCAGGACAGCGGCCAGCTCAACGTGATCTGCTCGGTGCAGGCCGAGTGGTGCAACATGATCCAGACCGTGTTCGCCAAGACCACGGGCATCAAGATCAACATGTCGCTGAAAGGCTCGGGCGAGGCGCTGGCGCAGCTGATCGCCGAGCGCGCGAACCCGAAGACCGACGTCTGGTTCGGCGGCACCGGCGACCCGCACCTGCAGGCCGCCGAGCAGGACCTGAGCCTCGAGTACAAGAGTCCGGCGCTGCCGCAGCTGTTCCCGTGGGCGCAGCAGCAGGCGGCGCAGAGCAAGTACCGCACGGTGGGCATCTACTCCGGCCCGCTGGGCTTCGGCTACAACACCGAGCTGATCGCGAAGAAGAAGCTGCCGATCCCCAAGAGCTGGGCCGACCTGCTGAACCCGGCCTACAAGGGCGAGATCCAGGTCGCCAACCCCGCCAGCAGCGGCACCGCCTACACCATGGTCGCCACGCTGGTGCAGCTGATGGGCGAGGACAAGGCCTTCGAATACATGAAGGCGCTGCACAAGAACATCGGCCAGTACACGCGCAGCGGCACCGGCCCGATCAAGGCGGTGGCGCGCGGCGAGACCACGGTGTCGATCAGCTTCGTGCACGACGGCCCCGGCGAGGCGATGCAGGGCTTCCCGGTCGCCACCATCACGCCTTCCGAAGGCACCGGCGCCGAGATCGGCTCGATGAGCATCATCAAGGGCGCGCGCAACCTGGAGAACGCGAAGAAGTTCTACGAATGGGCGCTCACGCCGCAGGCGCAGCAGTTCGGCGCCGCGTCCAAGCAGTTCCAGCTGCCCAGCAACAAGGCCACGCCGGTGGACCCGCGCGTGCCCGACTTCAAGAAGATCAAGTTCATCGACTACGACTACGCGAAGTACGGCGCCTCGAACGAACGCAAGCGCCTGATCGCGAAGTGGGAGAAGGACGTCAACTCCCTCCCGCGCTGAGTTGAACACCCAGCGCACCGTCCTCGCCTGGTGGACGCTGGGGCTGGCGGCCTTCGTGCTGCTGCCCTGGTACCTGCCGCAGACCATGGGCACGCTGGCGGCGCTGCCCGGTGTCTTCGGCGGCAGCGAGACGGCCAGCGGCGCGGTGCAGGCCGCGCGCCACGGCAAGCCCTGGCTGTGGACGGTGCTCGCCGCCTTCGCGGTGGTGTTCGCCGGCACGCGCATGGCACCCGGCCGCGCGCAGGGCTGGGCCTTCGTGGCCGGCGCCGCGCTGGGCCTCGCGGGCCTGCTGGTGCCGGGCTTCGCGATCGAACGCACCGGGCTCGGGCTGGGCGGCGCGCTGGTGCTGCTGGCGCTCGTGGTGCTGCTGGGGGCCGGCATCGCGCGCCTGGGCTTCTTCCGCGGCGACCTCTTCGTCGCCGCCGCCGTGGTGCTGTGCGGCGCGCTGCTCGCGCTCTTCGTCGCGCTGCCGGTGGCCAAGGCGCTGATGGGCGCGTTTCTCGACGACGCCGGCGCGTTCTCGCCCGCGGCGCTGGCCGAGCGGCTGGGCAGCGAACGCGTCTGGGGCCTGTCGTGCGTGGTCGGCGGCGTGCGCTGCGGGGTGGCCTGGAACACGCTCTTCCTGGCACTGCTCACCGCCGCCGGCACCACCTTCCTGGGCACGCTGATCGCCTTGATGGCCGAGCGCGGCTCGAAGCGGCTCGCCAGGCCGCTCAACGTGCTGGCGCTGCTGCCCATCATCACGCCGCCCTTCGTCGTCGGCCTCGGGCTCATCCTGCTCTTCGGCCGTGCCGGCATCGTCAACCAGGTGCTGGAGGCGCTGTTCGGGATCACGCCCTCGCGCTGGTTCTACGGCCTCACCGGCATCTGGCTGGCGCAACTGTTCGCCTTCACGCCGATCGCCTTCATGATCATGCGCGGCGTGGTGCAGGGCCTGGGGCCCAGCCTCGAAGAGGCGGCGCAGACGCTGCGCGCCAGCCGCCAGCAGACCTTCATGACGGTGACGCTGCCGCTGCTGAAGCCGGGGCTCGCGAACGCGTTCCTCGTCGGCTTCATCGAGAGCATCGCCGACTTCGGCAACCCGGTGGTGGTGGGCGGGCAGTTCTCGGTGCTGTCGACCGACATCTTCTTCGCCATCGTCGGCGCCCAGTTCGACCAGGGCAAGGCGGCTTCGCTCGCGCTCGTGCTCACCGCGTTCGCGCTCGGCGTGTTCTTCCTCCAGCAGCGCGTGCTGGGCCGGGCCAGCTACACCACGGTCTCGGGCAAGGGCGACGCCGGCATCGGCATGCCGCTGCCCGACCGCGTGCGCCGCACCGCCCACGGCGTGGCGCTGCCCTGGCTGGCGTTCACCGTCGTCGTCTACTGCTTCGCCTTCATCGGCGGCTTCGTGAAGACCTGGGGGCGCGACTACACGCCCACGCTGGCGCACTTCCGCACCGCGTTCGACCTTCAATGGGGCGTGCAGGGGCTGGTGTGGGCCGGGACGGCCTGGAACTCGCTCTTCACGACGCTCAAGCTCTCGGCCATCGCGGCGCCGCTGTGCGCGGCCATCGGCCTGCTCATCAGCTGGCTGCTCGCGCGCACGCAGTTCGTCGGCCAGCGCGCCTTCGAGTTCGGCGCGCTGCTCGCGTTCGCGATCCCCGGCACCGTGCTGGGCGTGAGCTACATCCTCGCCTTCAACGTGCCGCCCTTCGAGCTCACCGGCACCGGGCTCATCATCGTGCTGTGCTTCGTGTTCCGCAACCTGCCGGTGGGCGTGCGTGCGGGCACCGCCAGCTTCAAGCAACTGGACAAGAGCCTCGACGAAGCCAGCACCATGCTGCGTGCCGGCACCGCGACCACGCTGCGCCGCGTGGTGCTGCCGCTGCTGAAGCCCGCGCTGGTGGCGGCGCTGGTCTACAGCTTCGTGCGCGGCATGACGACGGTGTCGGCCGTGATCTTCCTCGTCACCGCCGAGAACGAACTGGCCACCACCTACATCATCGGCCGCGTCGGCAACGGCGACTACGGCGTCGCGCTGGCCTACTGCACGGTGCTCATCGTGCTGATGTCGCTGGCGACGGCGCTGATCCAGTTCCTGGTCGGCGAACGGCAGCTCGGCCGCAGGAAGACTTCATGAGCATCGAGTTCCGCCAGGTCACCAAGCGCTACGGCGACGCGAAGTCGCCGCTGGTCGTGAAGGGCATCGACCTGCTGGTGCCCCGGGGCACGCTGACCACCATCCTCGGCCCCAGCGGCTGCGGCAAGACGACGACGCTGCGCATGATCGCCGGGCTCGACGCGCCGACCGGCGGGCAGATCCTCATCGACGGCCGCGACGTCACCACGCTGGGCCCGGCCGAGCGCAACGTGAGCATGGTGTTCCAGAGCTACGCGCTCTTCCCGCACATGACGGTGCTGGGCAACGTGGGCTACGGCCTCTCGGTGAGCGGGGTCTCGAAAGAGGAGACGCAGCGCCGCGCGCGCGCCGCGCTGGAAAGCGTGGGCCTCACCGGCTACGACGAACGGCTGCCGAGCGAACTCTCCGGCGGCCAGCAGCAGCGCGTGGCGGTGGCGCGCGCGCTGGTGCTGGAGCCTTCGGTGCTGCTCTTCGACGAGCCGCTGTCGAACCTGGACGCGCGCCTGCGCCGCAGCATGCGCGAGGAGATCCGCGCGCTGCAGCAGCGGCTGAAGCTCACCGTGGCCTACGTGACGCACGACCAGAGCGAGGCGCTCGCGGTGAGCGACCAGATCGTCGTCATGGACGCTGGCCTCATCGCCCAGGCTGGCACGCCCGAACAGCTGTACGAGCAGCCTGCGAGCGAGTTCGTGGCCGGCTTCATGGGCGAGGCGATGCTGTTCGACGGCGAAGGCCGCGCCGACGGCTCGGTGCGCCTGGGCCCGCTCGCGCTGCAGCCGCGGCGCGCGGCGCCGGCCGGCCGCGTGAAGCTGGCGGTGCGCCCCGAAGCCTGGCAACTGGCCGACGCCGGCACCGGCGGCCTCGCGGCCACGGTCACCAAGTGCGCCTACCTGGGCAGCTTCCTCGAAGTGACGCTGGACACCGAACTCGGCTCGATCTTCGTCGTCGTGCCCGAGGTCGCGCGCCGCTGGCAGGCCGGCGACCGCGCCAGCCTCACGCTCGGCGCGCGCGGCGTGTCGGTCGTGGCCGCCGCCTAGTACGGCACCTCGTAGCGCAAGCCCTTCCAGTTGAGCACGGCCGAACGCGGCTTGATCTGCTCGAGCTTGACGTTCGGCGCCACCGGGTCGCCTTCGCGCACCAGCTGGCCGCTGACGATGAGCATGCGCGCCGAAGGCTGCTCGGACCAGATCGCGCCGCCCATCGCCAGCGTGGGCAGCTGGCGCTTCACCTCGTCGGGCAGTTCGGCGAAGGGCACCGGCGGCGGCAGGGCCGACGCGGCGGCGGCAGGCGTGGGCGCCGAGTTACGTGCGACGGCCCTTGCCGGCGCCGGCGTGGACTGCGGCGTCTCGGTCTGCACCGGCGCCGGTGCTGCCATCGGCGCCGGTGGTGCCGGCGGCGGCGGGGGTGGCATCGGGGCCAACGGCAGCGGGGTGGGCGCCGGGGCCATCGCCACCGGCGGCGACGGCGCGGTCTGCACCGGCGGCGGCGCGGAAGGCAGGGGCGAGGGCTGCACCGCGGCGCTCGGCACGGGCGGCGCCGCCTCCGGCGCGCGGCCGAAGAAGAACCAGCCGATCGCGCCGCCGGCCAGCGCCACCACCGCGCCGGCCAGCCAGGGCACGGCCGGGCGGGTGGCGGCCTTCGGCGTCTCGCCGGCGGGCACCGGCTGCGCGTTCAGCCCGGGCACGTTGCCGCGGCCGCGCTCGGCATCGGCGCGTCGCAGGGCATCGAGGATGTACGACATGGCGACGCTCGCTCAGGGGGTCAGGCGGGGTTCGTCGACCCCGCTGGCGCGGTTGATCTGCATCAGCGTGATCGGCCCGACCAGGCCGTCGGGCTTCAGGCCCTGCGCGGTCTGGAAGGCCACCACGCGCGCCCGCAGCGGCTGTTCGGGCGTGCCCGGCAGGCGCTCGGACATCCAGGACTTCAGCGCCGCCGGGGGGTTGTCGGCCACCGTCTCGCGAAAGCCCTGCGGCACGCGCCAGAAGGTGGCGAACTCGCCGCGCCAGACGGCCGCCAGCGTCCACAGCGACACCTCGTGGCGCGTGCCGCCGGCCGCCAGCGTGGCGCTCTGCTCGCCGAGCGCGGTGAGCGTCATCCAGGTCGGCTTGCCCTGGCCGTCGCGCAGCGTCAGCACCGCCGGGCGGCCCAGCTGGCGCAGTTGCGCCAGCCCGCTGGTGCCCTTGAAGCAGGCCACCTGCAGGCGCTGCGCGGCCTCGCAAGGGTCGGTGCCGGGCGGCAGGTCGAGCTTCCAGACCGCGGCCAGGTCGCGCCAGGCCGCCGACTCGCTGGCGTGCGAAGCCGCCAGCACCGCCGCCGGCGTGGCCTGCGAAGCGGCCGGCGCGGGGGCCGAGGCGGCGGCCTGCACCGCCGCCAGCGAAGCCGCCGCGGCCACGGACGACGCTGCCGAGGCGGCCGCCAGCGGCGCCGACGCGGCCGCTGCCGCCGGCGCCGAAGC
>CAYVXO010000058.1:0-27126 GCA_964454485.1 uncultured Rubrivivax sp. | reverse complement strand
CGCACCAGCCGCCCGGCGCCGCTGGCCGAAGCGCCGGCCGCCCGCGCCAGCCGGCCGATGCCGCTGGACGCGACCCCGCCGTTCCGGTCGAGCCGCCCGATGCCGCTGTCCCCGCCGCCCGCCGCGGCGCCGGCCAGCCGCCCGATGGGATTGCGCTCGCGCCCGGCGCCGCTGGACCCGCGCGAAGCGGAAAGCCGCCACCACTCGCGCCCGGCGCCGCTGGACGAATCCGAGGTCGACGACGCCGACGCCGACCAGGCCGCGCTGCTGGCCGCCTACCGCGAAGCCGAGCTCGATTCGGAGCGCCGCGCCGCCGAGCGCCGCGCCGCCGAGATGGCCGAGTTCCGCCGCATGGCCCAGCAGCGCCGCGTCGCGAGCGACCGCCGCCTGGCCAGCGAACGCGCCGCGCTGGAGGAAGCGGCGCGCGCCGACGCCGAGTGGATGGTGCAGGAGGCGCGCCGGCTCGAGGTGGAACGCCGTGCCGCCGCAAACGCACGCGGCGATGCCTCGCGCCACGCCGAGGCCGACGCGCGTGCCGAAGCCGGCCGCCGCGCCGCCGCCGAGCGGCTGGAAGCGGCGCGCCAGGAAGCCGAGCGGCTGGAAGCCGAACACCAGGAGGCGGCGCGCCTCCAGGCCGAGCAGCGCGAGGCCCAGAAAATCGCCGCCGAGCAGCGCGAGGCCGAGCGCGTCGCCGCCGAGTTGCGCGAAGCCGAGCGCGCCGAGGCCGAGCGCCTGGCTGCCGCGCAGCGCGCCGAGGCGGCGCGCCTCGAAGCCCAACGCAACGCCGAACGTGCGGCCGCGGCGCGAGCCGAGGCCGAGCGCCAGGAAGCGCTGCGCCTCGAAGCCGAGCGCCAGGAAGCGCTGCGCCTCGAAGCCGAGCGCGAAGCCTTGCGCCAGGAAGCGCTGCGCAGGCAGGCCGAACGCGCCCGGCGGCTCGAAGCCGAGCGCGCCGAAGCCGAGCGCATCGCCGCCGAGCGCCGCGAGGCCGAGCGCGTCGCGGCCGAACGGGCCGAGGCCGAACGGCGCGAGGCCGAGCGCATCGAATCCGAACGCGCCGAAGCGCTGCGCCGCGAGGCCGAACGGCGCGAAGCCGAACGGGCCGCGGCCGAACTCGCCGAAGCCGCCGAAGCCGCCAGGGCGGCCGCCCAGGCCGCGGCCGCGCCGCCGGCCACCGCGGCGCCCGGGCGCACGGCCGCCGAGACGCTGGTGATGGTGGTCGACGACTCGAAGGTGGTGCGCGTGAAGACGAGCCGCCTGCTCGCCCAGCACCATTTCCGCGTCGTGCTGGCCACCGACGGCGAAGACGCGCTGCGCCTGATCGAGGCCGAACGGCCGCAGGTGGTGATCACCGACGTCGAGATGCCCGGCGTCGACGGCTTCGAGCTCACGCGCCGGCTGCGCGCCGACCGCCGTTCGGCGGCGCTGCCCATCATCATGGTCACCTCGGCCGACGACCGGCTGGGCGGTGCCGCCGCCGAAGCCGGCGTCACCGTGCTGCTGGGCAAGCCCTACTCTGACGACGTGCTGATCGGCCACATCGCGCGCCTGGCCGGCGTCAGCGACGCCGAGCCCGCGCTGGCCTGAAAACGACGAAGGCCCCGCGAGGGGGCCTTCGAGGCTGGCGTTCGTCCTGCTCAGGCATTCGGCATCGTCTGCGCCATCTGCGCCACCAGCCCGGCCGGCGGCGCCGAGGTGGCGAGGTGTTCGACGCCACCCAGCATCGCGGCGGTGACGAGCGAAGCGAGCATGAAGGCGAACAGGCGGCTACTGGTGCGGGGGCTGAAGGCTTGCGTCGTCATGGTCGGCTCCTGGGTCGGTGGCGGGCTTGCGATGGAGCGAACTGTAGGCACCGCCGCACCGCGCCGCGACCGGCTTGCGACGAACGGCGCCCGCGTGCGACGAACGCTCAGGAAGCCGTCATCAGCCGCTCCAGCGTGGCCAGCGTGTCGGCCTCGTGCAGCGGCTTGTCGTGGCGGATGCGCAGCATGCGCGGGAACCGCACCGCGACGCCGCTCTTGTGGCGCGGGCTGCGGTTGATGCCCTCGAAGCCGAGCTCGAACACCAGCGTCGGCCGCAGGCTGCGCACGGGGCCGAACTTCTCCAGCGTGTGGGCGCGGATCACGCGGTCGACCTCGGCGAACTCGGCGTCGGTGAGGCCGGAGTAGGCCTTCGCGAAGGGCACCAGCTGCAGCGCGCCGGGCGCCGCCGGTTCGCGGCGCGCAATCGCCTCCACCACCGCCTGCGCCTCGGCGGCGTCGGCCGGCGCGCGGTTCCAGACCGCGAAGGTGTAGTCGGTGTAGACGCCGGCGCGGCGGCCGTGCCCGGCCTGCGCATAGACGAGCACGCCGTCCACCGCCAGCGGGTCCACCTTCCACTTCCACCAGGTGCCTTCGCTCTTCGTGCGGCCACTGCCGTAGCGGGCCTCGCGGTGCTTGAGCATCAGCCCTTCGACGCCGCGCTCGCGCGCCGCGGCGCGCAGGCCGGCGCAGGCGGACCAGTCGGCGGCTTCGACGCGCGGCGACAGGCGCAGCGTGCCGCCGGCCAGCAGGGCTTCCAGCCGCACGCGCCGCGCGTGCTGCGGCAGCGCGCGCTGGTCGGCGCCCGCGTCTTCCAGCAGGTCGTAGGCGACGAAGACCACGGGCGCTTCGGCCAGCACCTTCTTCGTCAGCGTCTTGCGGCCGATGCGTTGCTGCAGCAGGTTGAACGGCGACGGCGCGAGCGCGTCCTCGCGCCAGACCAGGATCTCGCCGTCGAGCACGCAGCCGTCGGGCAGGGCCTGCGCGCGTTCGACGATCTCCGGGAAGCGCTCGGTGACGAGCTCCTCGCCGCGCGACCAGATCCAGGCCTGGCCGGCGCGCCGCACCAGCTGGGCGCGGATGCCGTCGTACTTCCACTCGACCAGCCAGTCGGCCAGCGGCCCCAGCGTTTCCGGCGGCGCGGCGAGCGCGTGCGCCAGGAAGAAGGGATAGGGCTGGCCCGCCTCGGGCGCGGCGCCTTCGTCGCGCGAGAGCAGGCGCTCGAAGGCCGCCGCGGTGGGCCGCGCGCGCGCGTCGGTGTAGCCCATCAGGCGCTGCGCCACGAGTTTTGCGTCCAGCCCGGCGTGCTCGGCCAGCGCGCGCTGCACCAGCAGCCGGCTCACGCCGACGCGAAAGCCGCCGCCGATCAGCTTGACGAGCAGGAAACGCGCGCCGGGGGCCAGCTCGCGCCAGGCTTCGCGCAGGCGCTGCTGCTGCTCGGCCGGCGCCAGGCCGCGCAGCGGCAGCAGCCGCTCTTCGACCCAGTGCGCCAGCCCCTGGTCCGACTCGGCCACGGGCGCGGGCAGCACGTGGGCGATGGTCTCGGCCAGGTCGCCCACGGCCTGGTAGCACTCCTCGAACAGCCAGCGCTCGATGCCGGCCTCGGCTTCGGCGGCCTCGCGCAGCGTGGCCGTCGGCACCACCTGGCGCGGCTTGCCGCCGGCCAGGAAGTACACCGCCCAGGCGGCGTCGGCCGCCGGCGCCTCGGCGAAGTAGCGCACCAGCGCGCGCAGCTTGTCGCCGGTGGCGGTGCTGGCGTCCAGCGCTTCGTACAGCGCGGCGAAGCGGCGCATGCGGCCGGGTCAGGCCTCCGGCGCCGGTTCGGGGGCGCGCACGAAGGTTACCGGCACCGGGCTGTGCTGCAGCAGCGCCGCGGCCACCGGGCCGGGTGCGCCTTCGTCGAGGCCGGCCACGACGCCGTCGCAGCCGTAGTTCTCGATCAGCTCGACCAGCACGTGGCCGGGGTCGCCGCCGGCGACTTCGCTTTCCCATTCGGCGCCGGCCGCCGACAGCAGCGCCTCGGCCGCGGCCAGCTGGTCGGCACCGGCTTCGCGCCGCACCTGGGCGATGCGTTCGGCGTCGTGCGCGGTCACCACCTCGTACAGCGACGGCGGGGCCTGCACGTTGACGAGCACGTAGTCGGCGCCCAGCCCCTGCGCGCGCAGGGCCAGCGCATGGCGCACGGCCGCCAGCGAAGCGGGCGTGCCGTCGACGGGAAGGAGCAGCTTCATGCCAAGCCTTTGTGGTTCGGCCTCATCATCGCACCGCCCGATGGCCCTGCCTTGACATGCGGCATGTTCAGCGCGGCGGCACCCAGGGGTCGCGCAGCGGGGCCTGCAGCGGGGCCTGCGGCAGGGCGGGCTGCGGCGCGGCCGGCGGCGTGCCGGCACGGTCGGGCAGGGCCGCCGCGCGCAGCGCCTGCGGCAGCGCGCGCGGGGCCTGCAGGGCGCGCTGTGCCAGCGTGGCCGCGTACCAGTCGGCGAGCGCGGCCTTCTGCGCCGGCCGCGTGCGGTCGTCCAGGTAGCTCATGTGGCCGCCCTCGACGTTCAGCACGCTCACGCGCGCGCCGGCGCCCAGGCGCGCCAGGTCCTGCTCGGTCACGTGGAACGGTGTCGCCAGATCGTGGAAGCCGTTCACCGCCAGCACGCGCAGCGCCGGGTTCTGCGCCAGCGCGGCGGCCAGGTCGGGCACGGTGTCGGGCAGGGCACGCCCGGCATGGCTGAAGTCCCAGCTGCCGATGGCGTTGGACAGCAGCACGTAGGTCGACGCGCTCCTGTAGCGCAGCACCTCCGGCAGCAGCTGGCCGATGCCCTGCTGGAACGAGGGCGTGATGAAGGTGCTGGACGGGTCGCCCTCGGCGGCCAGCGGGGTGCCGTCGGCCGCCTTCATGCGGCCGTCGTAGCGGCCGGTCACGAAGCCGGGCAGCAGCGTCTGCTGGAAGCTGCCGGGCCCGAGGTTCGGGTTGGACTGCCAGCTGGCGGCAGCGATGCCGGTATCGCCCTGCAGCAGCAGCGGCAGGTCGGCGGCGAAGCCGGCGCCTGCAGACCACGCGTCGATGGCCGGTGCGAGCCGGGCGTCGGCGAAGCTGCGCAGCGAGCCCAGCCAGTCAGACAACGGGGTCGTCGCGGCCGTTGCCACGCCATGCCAGGCACCGATGGCGCCGTAGGTGGGCAGGACCGGCGCGCAGTTGCCGATGCCGACGACGCCGCAGTTGCTGTTGTAGTCGAGCGCCGGCGACTGCAGCACCAGGCCGTCGAGCAGCACGCCGGCTTCCTGCAGGCGGCGCGCCAGCACCGCCGTGCGCGGGCCGCCGTAGCTTTCGCCGTACAGGAAGCGCGGCGAAACGCCGCGGCCCTGTGCGGCCAGCCAGCGCACGACGAAGTCGCGGAACACCGCGGCGTCGGCGTCGACGCCCCAGAAGTCGCTGTTGCGCCGCGGTGCGATGGCTTCCGAATAGCCGGTGCCCACGGCGTCGACGAAGACGAGGTCGGTGACGTCGAGCAGGCTCTCGGCGTTGTCGACCAGCGGCGCCGGCACCGCGCCCGTGGTGGCCGGCACGCCGGTGGCCAGCCGCCGCGGCCCGAACGATCCCAGGTGCAGCCAGACGCTGGCCGAACCCGGGCCGCCGTTGTAGAAGAAGGTGACCGGGCGCGTGGCGGGGTCGGCGCCGTCGAGCAGGTAGCTGACGTGGAAGAACGAGGCCTCGGCGTCGCCGCTCGCGGGGTCGCGCGCGATCAGGTGGCCGGCGCGGGCGGTGTAGGCGAGCGTGGTGCCGGCCAGCACGAGGCTGTGCTTCGTGACCGCATGCGCTTCCTCGGCGCCCGTGAGCGAGGCGCTGCCGGCGGTGGAATAGGCCTGCGGGTCGACGAGCTCGTTCTCGCCCGGGCCGGGCGGCGGCGGCCCCGCGGCCGCAGGCTCTCCCCCGCCGCCGCAGGCCCCCAGGCCCAGGACCACCAGGGTGGCCAGGACGGCCGCAATGCGCACCGGTGCCGCTGCCATGCGGCCAGTTTGCCCGATCGTCGGCCGGGCCGCTGCCGGTGGTTGGCGGCGACCTGGGCTGAGAGGCTGGGAGGCCATCCCGTGTGCCCGCACGCCCGGGGTGATTTCAAACAACCGTCACACGGCGCGGATAGCGTGAAGGTCCTCTTCCTTTACCGCGTCTGTCCGACCGACGAAGTCATCATGACCCACAGCGCTCGCTCCTCCTCCACTCCCACCCTGTCGCGCCGCAAGGCGCTGAGCCTGTTCGCCGGTGTGCCCATGCTGCCGCTGGCCGGTTCGCTGGCGGCGGCCGGCGTCACGCGCGAAGCGCTGGCGGCCGACGTCGCCGGCAGCGGCGATGCCACCTACAGCTTCGGCGCGATGCCCGCCCCCTCGCTCGCGATGCCGGCCCAGATGGCCACGACGACCGTCGGGTCGACGCTGACCAAGCGCCTGGGCCGCGGCCCCGGCGTGACCTACACGCTCGGCTACGAGACCTTCTTCCTGACCGGCAGCGAGGTGCCGCGCACCGGCGGCGGCACCATCCTCGCCGGCGGCTACGTGGACGTGAACGGCAACCCGATCCTGGACACCAGCGGTGCCGTGCCGCGCCAGTTCTTCTCCGACTCCCCCGACGGCACTTCGCTGCTGACGATCCCCAACGTGCCCTCCAGGCGCCGCGATCACAACCGCGTGTTCGCCGTCGTGCAGTTCGAATACACCACGCGCAACCTGGCCGGCGCTTCGATGTACGGCCTGCTGCCCTCGCCCATCGCGGTGCTGACGCTGGACCAGGACCGCAGGACCGGCAAGCTGAGCCTCGTGAGCTACCACAACGTGGACACCAGCGGCGTGCACGGACTGTGGATCACCTGCGGTGCCAGCCTGTCGCCCTGGGGCACCCACCTGTCCAGCGAGGAGTACGAACCCGACGCCACGCTGGCCAGCAACCCCCAGCTGCAGGGCTTCAGCCAGAACCTGTACGGCAACCCGAGCCAGGCGCGGGCCTACCACTACGGCCACCTGCCCGAGGTCACGGTGCACGCCGACGGCACCGGCACCATCCGCAAGCACTACTGCCTGGGCCGCATCTCGCACGAGCTGGTGCACGTCTGCCCCGACGAGCGCACCGTGCTGATGGGCGACGACGCCACCAACGGCGGCGCCTTCATGTTCGTCGCCGACCGCGCGAAGGACCTGTCCTCCGGCACGTTGTACGTCGCCAAGTGGACGCAGACCAGCGGCACCGGCCCGGGCGCCGGCACGCTGCGCTGGATCGAGCTGGGCCACGCCACCAGCGCGGAGATCGAGGCCATGGCCGACACGCTCACGGCCGCCGACATCATGGACGTGAAGACCAGCGACCCGCAGGACGCCAGCTACACGAAGATCCCGTTCAACGGCAAGTGGAACTGGGTGCGCGTGAAGCCGGGCATGGAGAAGGCCGCCGCCTTCCTGGAAACCCACCGCTACGCCGCGCTGGTGGGCGGCTCGATGGGCTTCACGAAGTGGGAAGGCACGACGGTGAACGCGCGCGACAAGGTGGCCTACGTCGCGATGAGCTACATCTACAAGTCGATGGTCGACGGCACGACCGACATCCGCGTGCAGGGCCCGGTGGCCGGCGCGGTGTACGCGCTCAACCTGCGCGGCGGCCAGACCACGCTGGCCGGCGCGGCGATAGCCAGCGAGTGGGTGCCGGTGGACATGGCCGCCCCCGCGGCGCTGGTCGGCGAAGACCTGGCGGTGCGCGACGCGCTGGGCAACAGCGCCAACCCCGACCGGATCGGCAACCCCGACAACCTGAAGTTCTCCGAGCAGATGCGCACGCTGTTCATCGGCGAGGACAGCGGCAACCACGTCAACAACTTCCTCTGGGCCTACCACGTGGACACCGGCGTGCTCTCGCGCATCCTGTCGACGCCTTCGGGCGCCGAGTCCACCGGCCTGCATGCGGTGGATGCGGTCAACGGCTTCAGCTACATCATGAGCAACTTCCAGCACGCCGGCGACTGGGAGAGCCCGCTGCACGACATCGTCAAGCCCACGCTGGACCCGCTGGTGCGCGCCAACTACAACGACCGCTACAGCGCGGCCGTCGGCTACCTGACGATCGCCGGGCGCGTGACGCGTTGAGTGCGGTGCGGCGCCGCGTCATGCGGCGTCGTCGTCCTTGCCGTACTCGGTGCCGAAGCTGCCCGCCTGCAGCCCCTGCTCCTGCAGCCAGCGCACCATCACCGCCTCGTAGCCGTGGGTGACGATGACGCGCGCCGCGCCGGTGGCGCCGATGGCGCGCTGCAGCCCCGGCCAGTCGGCGTGGTCGCTGAGCACGAAGCCGCGGTCCACGCCCTGGCGGCGGCGCGCGCCGCGCAGCTGCATCCAGCCGCTGGCGAAGGCGTCGCCGAAGTCGCCCAGCCGGCGCGCCCAGGGCGTGGCCTGCGACCCCGGCGGCGCGACGACGAGCGCGCGCGCCAGCGCCGCCTTGTCCATCGCCTCCACCCGCTGCGTGGCCGGCAGCGCCACGCCGGCGCCGCGGTAGGCTTCGTTGATGTTCTCCACCGCGCCGTGCACCGCGATCGGGCCGATCGAGGCGTCCACGCCGGCCAGCAGGCGCTGCGCCTTGCCGAAGCTGTAGCCCAAGAGCAGGCTGGCGCGGCCGGCCTCGGCGTTGGCGCGCCACCAGGCGTTCACCTCGGCGAAGACCTCGGCCTGCGGCCGCCAGCGGTAGACCGGCAGGCCGAAGGTGCTCTCGGTGACGAAGCAGTCGCAGCGCTGCGGCTCGAAGGGCGGGCAGGTGGGGTTGCGTTCGTCGTGGGCGCTGCAGAAGTAGTCGCCCGAGAGCACCCACACCCGGCCGCCCTGTTCCAGCCGCACCTGCGCCGAGCCCAGCACGTGGCCGGCCGGTTGCAGCGACAGGCGCACGCCGTTCAGGTCGACCGTCTCGCCCCAGCGCAGGGTCTGCAGCGAGATCTCGCCCAGGCGCGCGCGCAGTACGCCGGCACCGTCTTCGTGCGCCAGGTAGGCACCGTGGCCGCGCCGCGCGTGGTCGGCATGGGCGTGGGTGATGACGGCGCGCGCCACCGGCCGCCAGGGGTCGACGTGGAAGTCGCCCGGCGGGCAGTACAGGCCTTCGGGCCGCTGGACGACAAGGTCTTCCGCCACCGCTGAAAGCTTAGCGTGGGCCGGCCGGCGGAGAATGGCGCATGGCCGTTTCAGACACCGCCGCCGAACGCCCCTGGCTCGACGACCCGGGCTCGCCGCGCTTCGTGTACCTGGACCCTCGCGGGCGCCTTTCGCGGCGTGCGTTCTGGCTCTACGGCGTGCTGGCGCTGGGCGGGCTCACGCTGCTGGGGCGCGCGCTGCTGGAGATCGCCCACGTGCGGCCCGAGATGGCCGAGTCGCTGATGAGCCTGCTGCTGCTGTGGCCGGCGGTGGCGATCAGCACCAAGCGCTGGCACGACCGCGACCGTTCGGCCTGGTGGGTGCTGGTGGCGCTGATCCCGGTCATCGGCTGGCTGTGGATGCTGGTCGACAACGGCTTCATGCCCGGCACCGACGGCCCCAACCGCTACGGCGCCGCGCCGCCGGACTGACGCACCCAGCAGGCCAGGGCCCGGCCGTCGCCCGCGCGCTGCAGTTCGGGCCGCGCCTCGCGGCAGCGTGGCTCGGCCAGCGGGCAGCGGGTGTGGAAGGCACAGCCCTGCGGCGGGTTCAGCGGCGAGGGCAGCTCGCCCTGCAGCACGATGCGCGCGCGCCGCGCCGCCGCGTCCACCGTGGGCGTGGCCGACAGCAGCGCCTGCGTGTAGGGGTGGCGCGCTTCGCCCATGACCTGCTCGCGCGCGCCCTGCTCCACCGCGCGGCCCAGGTACATCACCATCACCTCGTCGGCCATGTGGCGCACCACGCCCAGGTCGTGCGAGATGAAGACGTAGGCCACGCGCAGCTGCTGCTGCAGGTCGGCCAGCAGGTTGAGCACCTGGGCGCGGATCGAGACGTCGAGCGCCGAGACGGGCTCGTCCAGCACCAGCACGCGCGGCTGCAGCATGAGCGCGCGCGCGATCGCGATGCGCTGGCGCTGGCCGCCGCTGAACATGTGCGGCCAGCGGCCGAAGTGCTCGTCGGCCAGGCCCACGCGGGCGAGCATCTCGCGCGCCGCGCGTTCGCGCTTGCCGGCGTCGTGTTCGCCGTTCACGAGCAGCGGCTCCATCAGCGCCGCGCCCACGGTCTGGCGCGGGTTGAGCGAGCCGTAGGGGTTCTGGAACACGATCTGCACCGCACGGCGCAGCGCGCGGCGTTCCTCGGCGTTGGCGGCGGCGACGTCGCGGCCGTCGACGAGCAGCCGGCCTTCGGAAGGCGGCTCGATCATCGTCAGCACGCGCGCCAGCGTGCTCTTGCCGCAGCCCGATTCGCCCACCACCGCGAGCGTGCGGCCGGCCTCGACGCCGAAGGACACGCCGGCCAGCGCGTGCACCGTGGCCGGCGGCGCGAAGGGGCCGCGGCGCACGGCGTAGCGGCGCTGCAGGTCCTGCGCTTCCAGCACCGCGCTCACGAAGGCACCCCGTGGCGCAGCGGCGTGTGGCACAGCGCCTGGCCGAGCTCGGCGCCGGCGGCGCGCGGCGCCGTGCGGCAGGCCGGCCGGGCATGCGCGCAGCGCGGCTCGAACAGGCAGCCCGGCGGCCGGTCCGCGAGGCCGGGCACGAGGCCGGGAATGGCCGCCAGCCTGCGACCCTGCGCACGTTCGGGCAGCGCCGCCAGCAGCGCGGCGGTGTAGGGGTGGTGCGGGTCGGCGAACAGATCGGCCGCGCGTGCCTGCTCCACCTGGCGGCCGGCGTACTGCACGCTCACGCGGTGCGCGGTCTCGGCGACGACGCCCAGGTCGTGCGTGATGAGCACCAGCGCCATGCCGGTCTCGCGCTGCAGCGCGAGCAGCAGTTCCAGGATCTGCGCCTGGATGGTGACGTCCAACGCCGTGGTCGGCTCGTCGGCGATGAGCAGGCGCGGCTTGCAGGCGAGCGCCATCGCGATCATCACGCGCTGGCACATGCCGCCGGAGAGCTGGTGCGGGAAGGTGCGCAGGCGGCGCTCGGCATCGGGGATGCCCACCTGCTGCAGCAGTTCCACCACGCGCGCGCGGCGCGCGGCGCGGTCCAGCCCCAGGTGGGTGGCCAGCGCCTCGCCCACCTGCCAGCCGACCGTGAAGCAGGGGTTGAGCGAGGACATCGGCTCCTGGAACACCATCGCGATGTCGCGGCCGACGATGGCGCGCCGCTGCCGGGCCGTGAGCGCCAGCAGGTCGTGGCCGTCGAAGGCCATGCGGTCGGCGCTGACGGTGGCCGTCCAGGGCAGCAGGCCCATCAGCGCCAGCATCGCCACCGACTTGCCCGAGCCCGACTCGCCGACGATGGCCAGCACCTCGTTGGGCTCGACCACGAGGTCGATGCCGTCCACCGCGGTGAAGGCGCCGTGGCGCGTCGCGAAGCGCACGCTCAGGTTGCGCACTTCCAGCAACGCGCTCACGAACGCCTCATCTTGGGATCGAGCGCGTCGCGCAACCCGTCGCCCATCAGGTTGATCGAGACCACGGTGACCAGGATCGCCAGCCCGGGCAGCGTCACCAGCCAGGGGTTGGAGCGGATGAACTCGCGTGCGTCGGCCAGCATGGTGCCCCACTCGGCGGTGGGCGGCTGCGCGCCCAGGCCCAGGAAGCCGAGCGCGGCCGCTTCCAGGATGGCGTCGGACACGCCCAGCGCCGCCTGCACGATGAGCGGCGACAGGCAGTTGGGCAGCACGGTGAAGAACACCAGCCGCGCCGGGCCGACGCCGGCCACCCTGGCCGCGGTGACGTAGTCCTTGCCCAGTTCGGCCAGCGCCGAGGCACGCACCAGCCGCACGTAGCGCGGCAGGTAGACCACGGTGACGGCGACGATGGTGTTGACGAGGCTGGGACCCAGCACGGCGACGATCAGGATCGCCAGCACCAGGCTGGGCACGGCCATGATGAGGTCCATCAGCCGGGTGACGGCGACGTCGACCGCCTGCCCCAGCGCGCCGCGGAACGACACGCAGGCCAGCCCCAGCAGCACGCCGACGACGAAGCTCACGCCCATCACCGCCAGGCCGATGAACAGCGAGATGCGCGCGCCGTGGATCAGGCGGCTGAGCATATCGCGGCCCAGGCTGTCGGTGCCCAGCACGAAGCGCGCGCTGCCGCCTTCGGCCCACATGGGCGCGGCACGCACGGCGTCGCGGAACTGCTCGTTCGGCGAATGCGGTGCCACCACGTCGGCCAGGATCGCCAGCGCGACGATGAACAGCACCACCACCAGCCCGCCGACCGCGCCGCGGTTCTCCTTGAAGGCCGACCAGAAGGCCGCCAGCGGACCCTGGTCACGCATGCCGGATCCTGGGGTTGATCAGGCCGTAGGTCAGGTCGACCAGCAGGTTGACGACGATCACGATCGACGAGATCAGCATCACCCCGCCCTGCAGCGCCGGGTAGTCGCGGCGCGAGATCGACTCGATCAGCCACTTGCCCACGCCGGGCCAGGAGAAGATGGTCTCGGTGAGCACGGCGCCCGCCATCAGCGTGCCCACCTGCAGGCCGATGATGGTGACCACCGGGATGAGCGCATTGCGCAGCGCGTGCAGGCCGATCACGCGCCGCATCGGCAGGCCCTTGGCGCGCGCGGTGCGCACGTAGTCCTCGTTCAGCACCTCCAGCATGGCCGAGCGGGTCATGCGCGCGATCACCGCCAGCGGGATCGTGCCCAGCACGATGGCCGGCAGGATGAGGTGCGCCAGCGCGTCCTTCACCGCGCCGGCCTGGCCACTGAGCCAGGCGTCGATCACCATGAAGCCGGTGACGGGCTCGAAGTAGTACTTGATGAGGTCGATGCGGCCCGACACCGGCGTGAGCCCCCAGCGCTCGGCGACGAACATGATGAGCAGCAGGCCCCACCAGAAGATCGGCATCGAGTAGCCGGTGACCGACAGCCCCATCAGCGTCTGGTCGTAGACGCTGCCGCGGCGCGCGGCGGCGATGGTGCCGGCCGGGATGCCCAGCACCACCGCGAGCAGCATGCCCGCGAGCCCCAGCTCCAGCGTGGCCGGGAACAGCGCCGCGAACTCGACCAGCACCTTCTGGTTGGTCGCCAGCGAGGTGCCGAAGTCGCCGTGCAGCAGCTGGCCCATGTAGTCCAGGAACTGCTTCCACACCGGCTGGTCCAGCCCCAGCTCGTGGCGGAACATGGCCAGCCGCTCGGCCGAGATGCCGCGCTCGCCCACGCGCACCTCCACCGGGTCGCCCGGCACGAGCCGTATCGCCACGAAGGTGACGAACATCAGCGCGACGAAGGTCGGCACCGTCAGCGCCAGACGGCGCAGGAGGTAGCGGAACATGGGTCAGGCCGCCGGGGCGGCGGCCCTCACTTCAGGTCCACGCCGTTGAACTGGTGCGAACCGAACGGGCTCTGCTTGTAGCCCGTGACTTCCTTGCGCATGGTCTCGTAGACGACCGAGTGCGCGATCTTCATGTCGGGCGCTTCGTCGTGCTCGATCTGCTGCATCTCCTGGTACAGCTTCGTGCGTTCCTTCATGTCGGCGGTGGCGCGCGCCTTCGTGAGCCGGGCGTCGAATTCCTTGTTGCACCACTTGCTGAGGTTCTGGCCGCCCGGGCGCGCCGCCTCGCAGCCGCGCAGGAAGAAGAAGTTGTCGGGGTCGCCGTTGTCGCCGGTCCAGCCCAGCATGCCGGTGACGTGCTCGCCCTGCTGCATGCGCTTGCGGTACTCGCCCCATTCGTAGGTCACGAGCTTGGCGTTGACGCCCACCTTGGCCAGGTCGGCCTGCATCATCTCGGCGATGCGCTTGGCGTTCGGGTTGTACGGCCGCTGCACCGGCATGTACCAGAGGTCGATCTCCAGCGGCGTTTTCACGCCCGCCTTCGCCAGCAGGTCCTTGGCCTTCGCGGGGTCGTAGGGGTAGTCCTTGACGGCGTCGTTGTACGACCACAGCGTGGGCGGGATCAGGTTCTTCGCCGCCTGGCCTGCGCCCAGGTAGACGTCGCGGATGATGGCCGCCTTGTCGATGGCCATGCTCAGGGCCTGGCGCACGTCGCGCTTGTCGAACGGCGGCTTCAGCGTGTTGAAGGCCCAGTAGGCGATGTTCAGGCCGCTCTGGTGGATGACGCGCAGCGCCGGGTCCTTCTGCATCTCGGGCAGGTCGGCCGGGCGCGGCGCGATCACGAAGTGGCATTCGCCGGCCTTCAGCTTGCTGTAGCGCGCCGTGGGGTCGGGCGTGATGGCGTAGACCAGGTCGTCGACCATTGCCTTCTCACCCCAGTAGGCCGGATTGGCCTTGTAGCGGATCACCGCGTCCTTCTGGTAGGTGACGAAGCTGAAGGGCCCGGTGCCCACCGGCTGCTGGTCCAGCTGCTCCTTCTTGCCGGCCTTGGCCAGCATGTCGGCGTACTCGGCCGAGTGGATGCTGGCGAAGTCCATCGCCAGGTTGGCCAGCATGGTGACGTTGGGCTTCTTCAACGTCATGCGCACGGTGTTGGCGTCGACCTTCTCGAGCTTCTCCAGGTCGTCCTTCAGGCCCATGTCGGCGAAGTAGTCGTACTTGCCGCCGGAGACCTTGGCGTAGGGGTGGTCGTCCTTCCACTGGCGTTCGAAGCTGAACAGCACGTCGTCGGCGTTGAAGTCGCGCGTCGGCTTGAAGCCGTTCACGCCCGAATGGAACTTCACGCCCTGGCGCAGCTTGAAGGTGAAGACCTTGGCGTCGGGGCTCACGGTCCAGCTCTCGGCGAGACCGGGCTCGACTTCGGTGCTGCCGCGCTTGAACTGCGTGAGCTTGTCGTACACCGGGCGCGCGGCGTCGAAGCTGGTGCCGGTGGTGTTGAGCGCCGGCGTGAAGTTCTCGGGCGAGCCTTCGGAGCAGTAGACCAGGGTCTTGGCCTGGGCCGGCAGGGCCAGCGCGGCAGCCAGGGCCAGCGCGGCGGGGGCGAGGGATCGGGGCATCGTGGTCCTCCTGACGAGGCGACGATGCTAATCCGACCGGGCGGCCCGTCAGTAGCGGCCGGTGATGCCGGCCAGGCGCAGGTAGGTGCTGGCGCACCAGGCGACGAAGCCGCGGTGCAGCCAGCTGCGCCAGCCGCGCCGCGCGGGGCGGCCCGCCACTTCGACGGAAGCGGCGAAGGCGGCCTCGAAGCGCTCGGCCAGCGCGCCAGCGAAGCCGGGGTCGCGCACGACGACGTTGGCTTCCAGGTTGAGCAGCAGCGAGAGCGGGTCGATGTTGCTGCTGCCCACGGTGGCCCAGTCGTCGTCGACCACCGCCACCTTGGCGTGCAGGAAGGCGGGCGTGTACTCGAAGATGCGCACGCCGTGCGCGCGCAGCTCGTCGTAGAGGGCGCGCGCGGCGAGCGCGGCGATGCGGTAGTCCACCTTGCCCTGCAGCAGCAGGCGCACGCGCACGCCGCGCCGTGCCGCGTGACGCAGCGCGCGCCGGAAGCCCTGGCCGGGGTAGAAGTAGGGCACCGCGATGTCGACGCGGTGCCGGGCGCCGCGGATGGCGTCGACGTAGCTGCGCTCGATGGCGCGGCGGCCGCGCAGGTTGTCGCGCACCACGAAGGCGGCGCGCACCGGGTGCTGCTGGCCCGGGTCCTGGCGCGGGCCGCGCATGCGCAGGCGGCGGATCAGCTCGGCCGTCTGGTCCATCGGCGCGGCGCTGCGCAGCACCGAGCGCAGTTCCTCGCGCCAGCCGTGGCCCAGGTTGGCGCGCGCCCACATGGCGCGCGCGGTGCGCTGCACGGCGCCGGCCAGCGGGCCGCGCAGTTCCACCGCGAAGTCCAGCCGCGGCGTGTCGCTCCAGCCGTGGCGCAGGTCGTGGCGGTCGTCGATGACGTTGATGCCGCCGACGAAGGCCCAGGCCTCGTCGACCACGCACAGCTTCTGGTGCAGCCGGCGCAGCTGCCCCGGCTGCAGCCAGGCGTACCAGCGGTCGATCGGGCGGAACACCTCCAGCCGCACGCCCAGCGGCTGCAGCCAGGCGCGCAGCCGCGGCAGCGTGGCCAGCGAGCCGAAGCCGTCGACCACCACGTGCACCGCGACACCGCGGCGCGCGGCGGCGGCCAGCGCGTCGGCCACCTGCCGGCCGGCGGGGTCGTCGTCGAAGATGTAGGTGGCCAGCCAGACCTCTCGCACGGCCTCGGCGATGGCGGCGCACATGCGCGGGAACAGCTCGTCGCCTCCCTGCAGCAGGGCCACCTGGTTGCCGCCGACGAACTGGGGCCTCGGCACGCCGGCCCAGGCCCAGACCGCGCGCTCGTCGCCGCCTGCGGCCATCAGGCGGGCTCCAGCTCCGCCACCAGCGGCAGGTGGTCCGACATGCGCGCCCAGGCCGTGCCGCGCGGCACCATGGTCGACACGCAGCGCAGCCCGCGGATGTAGAAGCGGTCGAGCGCGAACACCGGCGCCAGCGAAGGGAAGGTGAGCCGCTGCGCGCGCGAGCCGCCGGGCGCCACCGCGCGCAGCAGGCCGACGCCGGCCATCGGAAGGTCGAGCTTCTCGTTCCAGTCGTTGAAGTCGCCCGCCACGACCAGCCTTTCGCCAGCCGGCACCTCGGTCTCGATGAAGCGGGCCAGGCGCTCGACCTGGCGCACCCGGCTGCGATGCGCCAGGCCGAAGTGCACCACGACGGCGTGCACGGTGATCCCGTTCCAGATCACCGGCACGTGCAGCAGGCCGCGCTGCTCGAAGCGGTGGTCGCTCACGTCGTGGTGGCCCACGTCGCCCATCGGCCAGCGCGAGAGCAGCGCGTTGCCGTGCTCGCCGTGGCGGGTGACCGCGTTGCTGCGGTAGGCCGCCTCGTAGCCCTCGGGGGCCAGGAACTCGGCCTGCCCTTGCTCCGGCCAGCCGAACGAGGTGCGCTGGAACTGGCGCGCGTGCAGGGTGTGGAAGAGACGCACTTCCTGCAGGAACACGAGGTCGGCGTCGAAGGACTCGACCGCCAGCCCCAGGTTGTGGATCTCCAGCCGGCGCGCCCGGCCGACGCCGCGCACGCCCTTGTGGATGTTGTAGGTGGCCACGCGCAGCGTCGTCGCACCGACGGTGCTGGGGGCGAAACGGCTGTGGGTCGTCGGCGACGGGGTCACGGCTCCAGGGTCGTGAAACGCGGCAGCTGGAGTATGGCCTCGGCGTTGCTCGGCGAGAAGCAGCGGTCGGCCGCCTCGCGCCAGGGCAGCCATTCGAAGCGCAGGTGTTCGCGCGGGTTCAGCACCACCGCGGTGCCGGCCGGCACCGCGAGGCCGAAGACATGCTCGGTGTTGTGGGTGACGCCGGGCGCGTAGCGGTGGCGCCAGACCGGGTAGATCTCGTAGACGTTGGAGAGCCGCCAGTCGAGCAGCGTGCCGCCGGCGATGCCGGTTTCCTCGGCCACTTCGCGGCGGGCGGTGGCCTCCAGCGGCTCGTCCTCGCGGTCGAGCGAGCCGGTCACGCTCTGCCAGTAGCCGGGCTTGTCGGCACGCTCGATCAGCAGCACCTGGCCGTCGGCCTGGTGGATCACCACCAGCACCGAGACCGGGATCTTGAACGGGCGCGTCATGGTGGGCTTCAGCGCCGGCGGCGCGCCTGCACCGCGGCGGCCAGGTTGCGCAGCAGCGGTTCGGTGTCGGCCCAGCCGATGCAGGCGTCGGTGATCGACACGCCGTGCGCGGGCGCGAGACCGGGCTTCAGGTCCTGGCGGCCTTCGTTGAGGTGGCTTTCGACCATGACGCCGATGATGCGCCGTTCGCCGGCCGCGATGCGCGCCGCCAGGTCGGCCGCCACCTCGATCTGCCGGCGGTGCTGCTTGGCCGAGTTGGCGTGCGAGCAGTCCACCATCACCTGCTCGCGCAGGCCGGCCTTCGCCAGCACCGCGCAGGCGGCATCGACCGCGGCGGCGTCGTAGTTCGGCACCCGGCCGCCGCGCAGGATGACGTGGCCGTCGGGGTTGCCGCGCGTCTCGAAGATGGCGGCCACGCCCATCTTGGTCATGCCCATGAAGGAATGGGCGGCGCGTGCCGAGACCACGGCGTCGGCGGCCACCTGCACGCCGCCGTCGGTGCCGTTCTTGAAGCCGACCGGGCACGACAGGCCGCTGGCCAGCTGGCGGTGGCTCTGGCTTTCGGTGGTGCGCGCGCCGATAGCGCCCCAGGCGATGAGGTCGGCCAGGTACTGCGGGCTGAGCAGGTCCAGGAACTCGGTGCCGGCCGGCAGCCCGAGTTCGCTCACCGCCAGCAGCAGCTCGCGCGCGCGGCGCAGGCCTTCGTTGATGCGGAAGCTGCCGTCCAGCCGCGGGTCGTTGATGAAGCCCTTCCAGCCCACCGTGGTGCGCGGCTTCTCGAAGTAGACGCGCATCACGATCTTCAGCTCGCCGGCCAGCTCGTCGGCCAGGCCTTTCAGCCGGCGCGCGTATTCCAGCGCGGCATCGAAGTCGTGGATCGAGCAGGGGCCGACGACGGCCACCAGCCGGTCGTCGCGGCCGGCCAGGATGGCGGCGATCTCCTGGCGCGCGGTCTCGACCAGCGCCTCCACCGCCGCCGTGACCGGCAGCTCCTCCAGCAGCACCGCCGGCGCGACGAGCGCGCGCACGGCCGCGATGCGCACGTCGTCGATGCGCGTGGTGTCCAGCGTCGCGTCGCGCGCGCCGGCCTCGCGGTCGTGGCGGGGGTCGTCGAGGGCCGCGTTCACGTCACGCCGGCTGCGGATTGCGCAGCCGGATGTGCAGCTCGCGCAGCTGCGGCTCGTCGACCCGGCTCGGCGCGCCGGTCAGCAGGCATTGCGCGCGCTGCGTCTTCGGGAACGCGATCACGTCGCGGATCGACTCCGCCTTGGCCATCAGCGTGATCAGCCGGTCGAGGCCGAAGGCCAGGCCGCCGTGCGGCGGCGCGCCGTACTGCAGCGCGTCGAGCAGGAAGCCGAACTTGACCTTCGCGTCCTCGGGCGAGATGTTGAGCGCCTTGAAGACCTTGCTCTGCACCTCGGCGCGGTGGATACGCACCGAACCGCCGCCCAGTTCCCAGCCGTTGAGCACCATGTCGTAGGCCTTGGCGATGCAGGCGCCGGGGTCGGTGTCCATCAGGTCCTCGTGGCCGTCCTTCGGCGCCGTGAACGGGTGGTGCACCGCGGCCCAGCGGCCGGCTTCCTCGTCGTACTCGAACATCGGGAAGTCGACCACCCAAAGCGGCGCCCACTTGTCCTCGAACAGGCCGTGGGTGCGGCCGAACTCGCTGTGGCCGATCTTCACGCGCAGGGCGCCGAGCGCGTCGTTGACGACCTTCGCCTTGTCGGCGCCGAAGAAGATGAGGTCGCCGTTGCAGGCGCCGGTGCGGGCGATGATCTCGGCCAGCGCGCCGTCGTTCAGGTTCTTCACGATCGGGCTCTGCAGCCCTTCGCGGCCCTTGCCGGCGTCGTTGACCTTCATGTAGGCCAGGCCCTTGGCGCCATAGATCTTGACGAACTCGGTGTAGGCGTCGATCTCGCTGCGGCTCATCTCGCCGCCGCCGGGCACGCGCAGCGCTGCCACGCGTCCTCCGGGCGTGGTGGCCGGACCGCTGAACACCTTGAAGTCGACCGTCTTCATGACGTCGGTCATCTCGGTGAACTCCAGCTTCACGCGCAGGTCGGGCTTGTCGCTGCCGTACTTGTGCATCGCCTCGGCGTAGGTCAGCCGGCCGTAGACCGGCAGCTCCACGCCCAGCGCCTTGCGGAACACCGTGCGCACCATGCCTTCGGTGATGGCGCGGATCTCGCCTTCGCCGAGGAACGAGGTCTCGATGTCGATCTGCGTGAACTCCGGCTGGCGGTCGGCGCGCAGGTCCTCGTCGCGGAAGCACTTGGTGATCTGGTAGTAGCGGTCGAAGCCGGCCACCATCAGCAGCTGCTTGAACAGCTGCGGCGACTGCGGCAGCGCGAAGAACATGCCGTCGTGCACGCGGCTGGGCACCAGGTAGTCGCGCGCGCCCTCGGGCGTGCTCTTGGTGAGCATCGGCGTCTCGATGTCGATGAAGCCCTGCTCGTCGAGGAACTTGCGCACCTCCATCGCCACCCGGTAGCGCAGCATCAGGTTCTTCTGCATCGTCGGCCGGCGCAGGTCGAGCACGCGGTGCGTCAGGCGCACCGTCTCGCTGAGGTTCTCGTCGTCGAGCTGGAACGGCGGCGTCACGCTGGGGTTCAGCACTTCCAGCTCGTGCGCCAGCACCTCGACCTTGCCGCTCGTGAGGTTGGCGTTCTCGGTGCCGGCCGGGCGCGCGCGCACCTTGCCCACCACCTTCAGGCAGAACTCGTTGCGCACGCTCTCGGCGGCCTTGAACATCTCGGGGCGGTCGGGGTCGCAGACGATCTGCACCAGGCCTTCGCGGTCGCGCAGGTCGATGAAGATCACGCCGCCGTGGTCGCGGCGGCGGTGGGCCCAGCCCATCAGCGTGACGGTCTGGTCCATCAGCGTTTCGCTGACCAGGCCGCAGTAGGTCGTTCTCATGGGGTCACTCCAGACGGATGCTTCGTTCGTGTTCGGGGGTCTCGGAGGCGAAAGGCGGGCTGTGTTGCAAGCCCTCAGGGCCGGTCTCGCGCGCCTCGCGTTCGGTGCTGGCGGCCGGCCCCGTCAGTTTCGGGCCGGCGCCTCGGGCGGCACCACCACGCCCATCGAGATGACGTATTTCAGCGCCTCGTCGACGCTCATCCTGAGCACGTGCACGTCGGCGCGCGGCATCATGAGGAAGAAGCCCGAGGTCGGGTTGGGCGTGGTGGGCACGTACACGCTCACGTGGTCGGGCAGCTGGCGCGCCACCTCGCCGCCGGGCTTGCCGGTGACGAAGCCGATGGTCCAGCTGCCGGCGCGCGGGTACTGCACCAGCACCGCCTCGCGGAAGGCGTTGCCGTTGCTGGAGAACAGGGTGTCCGAGACCTGCTTGACCGAGCTGTAGATCGACTTGACGATCGGGATGCGGTAGAGCAGCCGGTCCCACTGCCGCAGCCACCACTGGCCGACGAAGTTGGCCGCGAACACGCCGGTCAGCAGCAGGCCGACCAGCATCGAGAGCACGCCCAGGCCGGGCACGTGGCGCAGCCGTTCGATGCCCTCGCGCGCCGATTCCGGCAGCACGGCCTGCGAGGCCGAGAGCAGGAAGTCGAACACGCCGTCCAGCGTGCCCAGCAGCCACGACAGCAGCCAGATCGTGACGGCCAGGGGCAGCCAGACCAGCAGGCCGGCGATCAGGTATTTCTTCACTCGGTGCCTTGCGGGCAGCCGGCGTCAGCTGCCGGCGGCCGGAGCGGCCGGCGGCGGCGACGTGGCCGCGGGCTTGTCGGCCGCCTTTTCAGCGGGCTTGTCGGCGGCTTTCTCGGCCGGCTTGGCGGCCTCGTCGCTCTTCGCCGCTTCGGTCTTGGCAGCACCGTTGCTGCCGCCGCGGAAGTCGGTCACGTACCAGCCCGACCCCTTGAGCTGGAAGCCGGCGGCGGTGACCTGCTTTTCGAACGCGCTGGCGCCGCAGGCCGGGCAGACGGTGAGCACGGGGTCGGAAACCTTCTGCAGCACGTCGCGGGCATGGCCGCACGCTGCGCAACGGTAGGCGTAGATCGGCATGGCTAAGCCTTTGATTTGAAAAGCGGAATTGTATAGGTAGGGGCTAGCCGCCGAACTGCAACCAGGCCCGGGTGAGCACCAGCCCGGCGAGGAACCCCAGCGCACCCCACAGGAGCGCCGTCAGCAGCCGGCGGGTGGCGCGCTGCTCGGCCAGCAGCGCGGCCAGCAGTGCCTGGTCGGTGGCGCCGGGGCGTTGCTGCAGTGCCTGGTGCAGCAGCCGCGGCAGTTCGGGCAGCAGCTGGGCATAGCGCGGCGCCTCGTTCTTGAGCCGCTCGAGCAGGCCGCGCCAGCCGATCTGGTCGTTCATCCAGCGTTCCAGGAAAGGCTTGGCGGTGGTCCACAGGTCCAGGTCGGGGTCGAGCTGGCGGCCCAGCCCTTCGATGTTGAGCAGCGTCTTCTGCAGCAGCACCAGCTGCGGCTGGATCTCGACGTTGAAGCGGCGGCTGGTCTGGAACAGCCGCATCAGCACTTGGCCGAGCGAGATGTCCTTCAGCGGGCGGTCGAAGTGCGGCTCGCAGACGGCGCGGATGGCGCCTTCGAGCGCGTCGACCCGGGTCTCCGGCGGCACCCAGCCGCTTTCGATGTGCAGCTCGGCCACCCGCTTGTAGTCGCGGCGGAAGAACGCGATGAAGTTGTAGGCCAGGTATTCCTTGTCGACCTCGGTGAGCGTGCCCATGATCCCGAAGTCGAGCGCGATGTAGCGGCCGAAGGTGGCCGGGTCGACGCTGATCAGGATGTTGCCCGGGTGCATGTCGGCGTGGAAGAAGCCGTCGCGGAAGACCTGGGTGAAGAAGATGGTGACGCCGTCGCGCGCCAGCTTCTTGATGTCGACGCCGGCCTCGCGCAGGCGGTCGACCTGGCTGATGGGCATGCCGCGCATGCGCTCCATGACGATGACGCCCGGGGTGCAGAGCTCCCACACCATCTCCGGCACCAGCACCAGCTTCAGGCCTTCCATGTTGCGCCGCAGGTGGGCCGCGTTGGCGGCTTCGCGCACCAGGTCCAGCTCGTCGTGCAGGTAGGCGTCGAACTCGGCCACCACCTCGCGCGGCTTCAGGCGCTTGCCGTCGGCCGACAGGCGTTCGACCCAGCGCGCGATCATGTTGAGCAGCCGCAGGTCGTCTTCGATCACTTCCAGCATGCCCGGCCGCAGCACCTTGACCGCGACCTCGCGGCCGTCCTTCAGCGTCGCGAAGTGGACCTGGGCGATCGAGGCGCTGGCCACCGGCTCGGCGTCGAAGCTGCCGAAGACCTGGTCGACCGGGCGGCCGAAGGCCTGCTCGACGAGGGCGCGCGACTGCGCGGCCGGAAACGGCGGCACCCGGTCCTGCAGCCGGGCCAGCTCGTCGGCGATGTCCAGCGGCACCAGGTCGCGCCGCGTCGAGAGCACCTGGCCGAACTTGACGAAGATGGGCCCCAGCCGCTCGAGTGCGCGCCGCAGGCGCACGCCGCGCGGGGCGTCCAGCTTGCGGCCCACGGTGACCATGCGCACCAGCACGCGCACCCAGCGCTGGCGGAAGGCCGACAGCGCCACCTCGTCCAGGCCGAAGCGCAGGACGGTGAATGCGATGAAGAGCGCCCGCGCGAGTTGCCGCATCGGTGCCAGCCCGGCCGAAGGCTGCGGCGGCGCCGCGTCAGCGCTGGGGCCGCAGGCGGTCGCCCACCTGGCCCAGCCCCTGCAGCGCGGCGCGCAAGCCCTGCGCCAGCGTGCGGCCCAGGCGGTACATCTGCTGCGCGACGATGGGGCCGAACAGGCGTTCCAGGTCGGCGGCGACGTCCCAGCGCAGGTTCTGCAGCAGCCAGTTCACGTCGGCGGCCAGCTGGGCGTCGCCGTCGATCGCCACTGGCGGCAGTTCGCCGCCGAGCGCGCGCGTCACCAGCAGCGCCGGGTTCGAGGCGTCCAGCCGCAGCGAGAGGTCCACCGCCTCCGGCCTTTCGCGCCCCGCCCATTCCAGCAGGCCGGCCGGCGTGACGCGGAACAGGCACACCGGCGGTGCCGGCAGCAGCGAGGGCCAGCCGCCGGTGGCCAGCTCCAGCGTGCGGCCGGCGTGCGGCTTGAGGCGTTCGGTGGCCACGCTCTCGGCACCGAGCACGTGGTTCACGACGAGCGTCATGCGCTCCATGAGCGCCGGCGCGAGCAGGCTTTCCAGCGGTTGCAGCATGCGGTGATTGTAGGCAGCGGCGTGGGCAGCGCCCGCCGCCCCGAGTGCTTTCCTGGGCGAGAATCGCGCCCCACTGCAGCGCACTGCCCTTCCCCGTCGCATGCCCACCGTCCTGCTCACCGGCGCCGCCGGCTACATCGCCTCGCACACCTGGCTGGCGCTGCAGGCGGCCGGGTTCGACGTCGTCGGGGTGGACGACTTCTCCAACAGCTCGCCGCGCGTGCTGGAACGGCTGGCCGAACTCTCGGGGCGGACGCCGGTCTTCGAGCGCGCCAGCGTCTGCGACGCGGCGGCGATGGCATCGCTCTTCGCACGCCACCGCATCGACGCCTGCGTGCACTTCGCCGCCTTCAAGGCGGTCGGCGAATCGACTGCCAAGCCGCTGGACTACTACGCCAACAACCTGGGCGGCCTGGTCACCACCTGCCAGGCCATGCTGCGCCACGGCGTGAAGCGCTTCGTTTTCAGCAGCAGCGCCACCGTCTACGGCGACCCGGAATCGCTGCCCATCACCGAGAGCGCCCGCCTCACCGCCACCAACCCCTACGGCCAGACCAAGCTGGTGGGCGAGACGATCCTGCGCGACCTGGGCGCGGCCGATCCCGGCTGGCAGACCGCCTGCCTGCGCTACTTCAACCCGGTGGGCGCGCACGAGAGCGGCCGCATCGGCGAGGACCCGCGCGGCCTGCCGAACAACCTGATGCCCTACGTGGCCCAGGTGGCGGTGGGGCGCCAGCCCTTCCTGCGCGTGTTCGGCAACGACTACCCCACGCCCGACGGCACCGGCGTGCGCGACTACATCCACGTGGTCGACCTCGCCGAGGGCCACGTGGCGGCGCTGCGGCGCCTGTTCGACCACCCGGGCTCGTTCACCGTCAACCTGGGCACCGGCCGCGGCTACAGCGTGCTCGAGGTGGTGCGCGCCTACGCCCGCGCCAGCGGGCGCGAGGTGCCGTACCAGGTGCTGCCGCGCCGCCCTGGCGACGTGGCGGCCTGCTACGCCGACCCGGCGCTGGCGCGCGAGCTGCTGGGCTGGCAGGCGCGCCTCGACCTGGACCGCATGTGCGCCGACAGCTGGCGCTGGCAGTCGATGAATCCCCACGGCTTTTCGGATCCCGCATGAGCATCCAAGTCCAACCCGTCGTCATGGCCGGCGGTTCCGGCACCCGGCTGTGGCCGCTGTCGCGGTCCGGCTTCCCGAAGCAGTTCCTCGTGCTCTCCGGCAACACCAGCCTGTTCCAGCAGGCGGTGGCCCGGCTGGCGGACGTGGGCGGCGCCGGTGCCACGGTGGCGCCGCCGGTCGTCGTCGGCAACGAGGAGCACCGCTTCCTGGTGCTGGACCAGCTGCGCGAGATGAAGGTCGACCCCGCCGCCGTGCTGCTGGAGCCGGTGGGCCGCAACACCGCGCCCGCCGTCACGCTGGCCGCGCTGCAGGCGGCCGAGGGCGGCGCCGACCCGGTGCTGGTGGTGATCAGCTCCGACCAGACCGTCACCGACGAAGCCGCCTTCTCGGCCGCCATGCAGCGCGCGGTGAAGGCCGCGGCCGGCGGCGCCGTGGTCGTGCTGGGCATCAAGCCCGATCGCCCCGAGACCGGCTACGGCTACATCCGCAGCGAAGGCACGGGCGAAGCGGCGCGCGTGGCGCAGTTCGTCGAGAAGCCCGACCAGGCCACCGCCGAGCGCTACCTGGCCGACGGCCGCTACTCGTGGAACGCCGGCATGTTCGTGCTCAAGGCCAGCGTCTGGCTGGCGGCGCTGGAGCGCTTCCGGCCCGACATCGCCGCCGCCTGCCGCGCCGCCTGGGCGAAACGCAGCACCGACCAGCGCTTCGTGCGCCCGGGCAAGGCCGAGTTCGAGGCCGTGCCCTCGGAATCGGTCGACTACGCGGTGATGGAGAAATGCCCCGGCAGCGGCATCGACACCCGCGTCGTGCAGCTCGACGCCGGCTGGAACGACCTCGGCGCCTGGGAAGCCGTCTGGCAGGTGCTGCCCAAGGACGCGGCCGGCAACGCCAGCGTCGGCGACGCCATGGTCACCGACAGCCGCAACACGCTGGTGCACGCCACCAGCCGCCTGGTCAGCGCGGTCGGTCTGGACGACGTGGTGGTGGTGGAGACGCCGGACGCGGTGCTCGTCGCCAGCCGCGAGAAGAGCCAGGACGTGAAGAAGATCGTCGCCCAGCTCGGCCGCGAGCAGCGCGGCGAGCAGGCCCTGCACCGCAAGGTGCACCGGCCCTGGGGCTGGTACGACAGCATCGACAACGGCCCGCGCCACCAGGTCAAGCGCATCATGGTCAAGCCCGGCGCCAGCCTCAGCCTGCAGATGCACCACCACCGCGCCGAGCACTGGATCGTGGTGAGCGGCACCGCCGAGGTGACCAACGGCGACAAGGTCGTCATGCTCACCGAGAACCAGAGCACCTACATCCCGCTCGGCCAGGTGCACCGCCTGGCCAACCCGGGCCGGGTGCCGCTGGAGATCATCGAGGTGCAGTCCGGCAGCTACCTGGGCGAGGACGACATCGTCCGCTTCGAGGACACGTACGGGCGGAAATGACCTTCCTTTTCCGGCCCTAGCCGCGCGGGGGCCGGCCGGATAATCCCGGCGCAACGTCCACTCACGCCCGCGCCGCATGACCGTCCGCCCGATGGAGAAGCAGCCGTGACCCTGCTGGTCACCGGCGGCGCCGGCTTCATCGGCAGCAACTTCGTGCTCGACTGGCTGGCCCGTTCCGACGAGCCGGTGGTCAACCTCGACGCCCTCACCTACGCCGGCAACCTGCGCAACCTGGCGGCGCTGGAAGGCGACGCGCGGCACCGCTTCGTGCGCGGCGACATCACCGACCGCGCCCTCGTCGACCGCCTGCTGGCCGAACACCGCCCGCGCGCTGTGCTGCACTTCGCGGCCGAAAGCCATGTCGACCGCAGCATCCTGGGGCCGGCCGCCTTCGTGAAGACCAACGTCGAGGGAACCTTCACGCTGCTCGAGGCCGCGCGCGCGTACTGGAGCGGACTCGAAGGCGAAGCGAAGGCGGCCTTCCGCTTCCACCACGTCAGCACCGACGAGGTCTACGGCAGCCTGGCGCCCGACGCGCCCGCCTTCACCGAGGACCACCCCTACCAGCCCAACAGCCCCTATTCGGCCAGCAAGGCGGCCGGCGACCACCTGGTGCGCGCCTGGCACCACACCTACGGGCTGCCGGTGCTCACCACCAACTGCAGCAACAACTACGGGCCCTTCCACTTCCCGGAGAAGCTGATCCCGCTCATGATCGTCAACGCGCTCGCGGGCAAGCCGCTGCCGGTCTACGGCGACGGCCTGCAGGTGCGCGACTGGCTCTACGTGGGCGACCATTGCAGCGCCCTCCGCGCCGTGCTGGCGCAGGGGCGCGTCGGCGAGACCTACAACATCGGCGGCTGGAACGAGAAGACCAACCGCGAGATCGTGCAGACCATCTGCCGCCTGCTCGACGAGCTGCGGCCTTCCCCCGCCGGCCCCTACGCGCGCCTGATCACGCACGTGAAGGACCGCCCCGGCCACGACCGCCGCTACGCGATCGACGCGCGCAAGAT
>CAYVXO010000057.1:0-27180 GCA_964454485.1 uncultured Rubrivivax sp. | reverse complement strand
TTCGTGCACCCGCTGGCCGGCGTGCTCTCGGCCTACGGCATGGGGCTGGCCGACCAGATCGCGATGCGCGAAGCCTCGCTCGAGCGGCCGCTGGACGAAGCCGGGCTCGCCGCCGCCGAAACGAAGCTGGCCGAACTCGGCCGCGCCGCCGCCGCGGAACTGGCCGACCAGGGCGTGGCGCCGGAAAGCGTCGAGCTGCACCGCCACGTGCACGTGCGCTACCAGGGCACCGACACCGCGCTCGTGGTGCCCTTCGCCACCATTGACGAGATCCGCGCGGCCTTCGAAGCGGCCTACCGCCAGCGCTTCGCCTTCCTCATGCCGGGGCGCATGCTCGTCGTCGAGGCGGTCTCGGTGGAGGCGGTGGGCGCCGGCGAGCGCCACGACGCGGCGGCGGCCGCCGCCGAACCGCCGCCGCATGCGCCGGCACCGGATGCCCGCGTGCGCATGCACAGCGGCGGCTGGCTGGAGGCGGGGCTGTACGTGCGCGAGACCCTGGGTGCCGGCGCCACCATCGACGGGCCGGCGGTCATCGCCGAGCGCAACGCCACCACGGTGGTCGAACCCGGCTGGCGCGCCTTGCTGAAGGCGGCGGGCCCGATCGAACTCGAACGCGTGCTGCCGCGCCAGGCCGAGCATGCGGTCGGCACCGAAGCCGACCCGGTGATGCTGGAGGTCTTCAACAACCTCTTCATGAACATCGCCGAGCAGATGGGGTTGCGGCTGCAGAACACCGCCTATTCCGTGAACATCAAGGAGCGGCTGGACTTCAGCTGCGCGCTCTTCGACGCGCAGGGTCAGCTCATCGCCAACGCGCCGCACATGCCGGTGCACCTGGGCTCGATGAGCGAGAGCATCAAGACGGTGATCGAGCGCAACCCGGCGATGCGCGAAGGCGACGTCTACGTGCTCAACGACCCCTACCACGGCGGCACCCACCTGCCCGACGTGACGGTGGTGACGCCGGTGTACCTGCAGGCCGGCGACGCGAAGCCCAGCTTCTTCGTCGCCAGCCGCGGCCACCATGCCGACATCGGCGGCAGCACGCCGGGGTCGATGCCGCCGTTCTCGAAGACCATCGCCGAAGAGGGCGTGCTGTTCGACAACTTCCTGCTCGTGCGCGAAGGCGCCTTGCGCGAAGCCGAGCTGAACGCGCTGCTCGCCTCCGGCGAATGGCCGGCGCGCAACCCGCAGCAGACGGTGGCCGACTTGCGCGCGCAGATCGCCGCCAACGAGAAGGGCGTGCAGGAGCTGCGCGCCATGGTGGCGCAGTTCGGCCGCGCCACCGTGGCGGCGTACATGCAGCACGTGCAGGACAACGCCGAGGAGAGCGTGCGCCGCGTCATCACCGCGCTCAAGGACGGCGCCTACACGCTGGCGCTGGACAACGGCGCGCAGATCGCGGTGAAGGTGACGGTGGACGCCGCCGCGCGCGAAGCCGTGATCGACTTCAGCGGCACCAGCGCTCAGCTGCCGAACAACTTCAACGCGCCCAAGGCGGTGACGATGGCCGCCGTGCTGTACGTCTTCCGCACCCTGGTCGACGACGAGATCCCGCTCAACGCCGGCTGCCTGAAGCCGCTGCACGTGGTGGTGCCCGCGGGCTGCATGCTCAACCCGAACCCGCCGGCGGCGGTGGTGGCGGGCAACGTGGAAACGAGCATGTGCGTCACCAACGCGCTCTACGGCGCTCTGGGCGTGATGGCGGCCAGCCAGTGCACGATGAACAACTTCACCTTCGGCAACGAGACCCACCAGTACTACGAGACCATCTCCGGCGGCAGCGGCGCCGGGCCGGGCTTCGCCGGCACCAGCGTGGTCCAGACCCACATGACCAACTCGCGCCTCACCGACCCCGAGGTGCTGGAGTTCCGCTTCCCGGTGCGGCTGGACAGCTACGAGATCCGCGCCGGCAGCGGCGGCGCCGGCCGCTGGAAGGGCGGCGACGGTGGCGTGCGCCGGGTGCGCTTCCTGGAGCCGATGACGGCGTCGATCCTCTCCAACGGCCGCCGCGTGCCGGCCTTCGGCATGGCCGGCGGGCAGCCGGGCGCGCCCGGCGTGAACCGCATCGAGCGGCACGACGGCCGCGTCGAGGTGCTGGAGCACATCGGGTCGGCGGAGATGGCGCCGGGCGACGTTTTCGTGATCGAAACCCCGGGCGGCGGCGGTTTCGGCGCGCCGCCCTGAATTCGCGGGGGGTGGCGGTCGGCCCGGTTGCGGGGTGCAACCCCTAACATGCAGGGCGATGCGCATCGCCCTCGCCCTCGTCGCCCTCGTGGCCTGCCTCGCCGCCCGTGCGGCGCCTCTGCCCACCGACGAACTGCAGCGCAGTTGCTGGCTGCGCTACAGCGCCGAGCGCACGCGGCCCAACCTGAAGGAACCGACCCTCGTCGATTTCTCCAACCTGCGCAACGGCCAGCGGGTGCGATCGCCCTTCCTGGTGGAGTTCGCGGTGCGCGGCATGGGTGTGGTGCCGGCCGGCAAACCGCTGGCGGGCACCGGGCACCACCACATCCTGGTCGACGCGCCGCTGCCCACCTTCGTGACCGAGAAGATCCCGTTCAGCGACACCCACCGGCACTTCGGCAAGGGCCAGACGATGACCACGCTGGACCTGCCGCCGGGCAAGCACACGCTGCGCCTGCTGTTCGCCGACCACGACCACCGTCCCTACTTCGTCTACAGCCCCGAGATCACGGTGGAGGTCACCGGCAAGCGCACCGCCGAAGCGCCGCGCATCGACGCGCGCAACTTCGACGCCACCTGCCGCGCCTGGTACGACGACGAGCTCGCGCGCCCGCGGCCGCCCGGCGAATGGGTGGCGTTCGCCAACCTGCGCGACGGCGAGACCGTGAGCAGCCCCTTCAACCTGCGTTTCACGGTCGACGGCTGGGGCGTCTGCGCGGCCGGCCAGAGCGCCGAGCGCACCGGCCACTTCGTGCTGGAGACCCTGCGCGAGGGGCACGAGACGCGCGTGCAGTCGTTCGCCAACGGAGCCACCCAGACCAACGTGGCGCTGGCCGACGGGCGCTACCGGCTGCGCTTGCGCTTCATCGACGCGAAGACGCGCAACGACCTGCTGCCGCCGTCGGAGATCGGGGTCACGGTGTTCGGGCAGGACAGACTGTAGTCAAGGAAGCCATCGAAGCGGAAGACTGGAGCAACTCGCGCAGCCGGATCACCAGGTCGGCCCAGTCAGCCGATCCGACAAGGCCCTCAGGGCCGCCAGGATCAACCTCAGCTCGTGGCCTGTCCCGCACGGCAGCGTGCGCATCGCGACGCCGATCTCGCCCTTGAGCCCGTTCCTGTCCAGTCATCCGTCGTTCTTCATGTCAGCGAGGCCATCGGCCGCCTGGGCAGTGCGGGAAGGCCCGTCATGCTCTCGAAGTTCGGGCTCCACTGCTGCTCGAACGCGCTCCAGTCGATCAACCCAGCGAGAGACGGCCAGGCCCAACGAACTGGACCGCGAGGACTGCCTGCGCCAGGTCTTCGAGCGCATCGCCGAGCACCCGCTCAACCGCATCGAGGACCGGCTGGCATGAAACATCGGGCGGCCCATGCAACGACAAGACCGCGGCAAGCTCGTGGCATGAGCGACCCCGGCATCGGTCCGCGGCTGCTGGAGGCGCTGCAGCACGTCGGCAACCTGCAACGGTTCCAGCTGAACTCGGGGATCGAGCGGATGCCGGCCGATCCCAGACGCAGCTTGCAGGTGCGCAAGGACCTGCACATGGTGCAGATGGTGCGCCTCATGGACGGGCGCGACGATCGATCAGGGCGACGGCGCGACAGGGCGGGTGGGCTTCGCATTGCTGCGGCAAGTCGCCGACATCTGCCTGGCAGCTGTCGCAGGAGCAAATGGCTGCCCGACTGACCGTTCGCCAGCCGCCTTCGGCATGAGCCGACCCGCTGCAGCGCCTGGCAAGAGGGATCAGGGTGCCAGCGTGTCGACGTTTACCGAGTACCTCATACGAATGCCGAGTCCGGCATCGCCATGTCCATCAGTGCCATCTGAACGTGGGCAACGTCCCGCTTGCCCCAATCACCGCCCCATTCCAGACCCTCCGCCTTGGCGAAGCTGCCGAGGTCCTTCCAGAACGCATGACCGAGGTCCTTGGCGGGACCCTCCCAACCCCATCGCTCATCGACGATATCCGCCGCGTACAGTTCAACAAGCGAAACGCCCAGGCGGCCATGCACTTCCGGGCGATGCCAGCTCATCTTGATCCCCGTCCCCTGCTTGGCGTTCTTTGCAGCCTGGGCTTCGCTACGCGTCTTCCCCTGCCAAACGAACGCCTGCCATCCCTTCTTGTTCAGGTGATCGATCAACGCTTGAATGCGGCCACGAAACACGGGGTGCATCGAGTCCAATGCTGCCTCTTGCCTCTTCATCGCATTCATGTGCGAGATGAAGTGCCGTTGCTTGGTCTTGCCGCCGTGTGCTCTCGTTGCCATATGACGCTCCTTGACCTGGCGACCGATCGCAAGGCCGAAGTGGTTTCGAAGAGTGGGCGCGCTGTCGCAGTACGGAACCTGGCACGCGACCGGTGACGGGCCGCCTTCACACGGCGCCGAACGACCCCGGCGACGACCGGCCGGATGCGTAGAACATATGAATTCCACCGTGCACTACAAAAGACCTCGCGGCTGGCCGAGGCGTGGACCCCTGCTCCCTGGGAACGTGGTCGGCAAGAGATGCTCGTCGCCCACTTGAAGCGCGTCTTGAATCCGGACCTGAATTGCCTGGTAGGACCACCCCGCGCAAGATCTGAACGGTTCACGGCGTCCCCGCACCTGCCGTGGCCAGTATTCGCTCAGGCACGACGTCGGGAATGACCGCAACAGGGGTTTGCCGCCCTTGGGTCAGCTTGATGACGCCCTGACGCACAAAGGGGCTCAGACTCCGCGTCGTGACCGCCGCAATCGACGGCAGACGGGCCGCGCCACCGAGGCCCTGGACCAGTAGCTTGGTGAACGCGCCGTTGCCCCACTCGAGCGACTCGAGCGATTCCTGCTGGCCTGTGCTCGCGGCAAAGACGACGACCGAATTCTCCGGGGCAGCCAGGGCGTTGGTCAGTCGCGCCGTCTGCACCGAGCGCTGCCCCCATCTTTGCGTCACCGCTCCGGCATAGCACGCGTCGAGGAACAGCAATGGCCGGCCGCGGAGTCGTGCCAGCGCATCCGAGAACGAGCGCCCCGGGACCGAGGTCGCGAGCGGCCGTGCCGGGTCGTAGTCGTAAGGCACGAAGTAGTACCGGCCGGCAGCGTCGTTGAAGCCGTGGCCCGCCATGAACACCATACCCAGGTCGCCGGGTCCGACCTGGGCTTCGAGCCAGTGCATGGCGTCCTCGATCGCCGACCGCGTCGCCTGCGAGTCCCGCAGCACCCGCGCCTCGACTTCTCGGTACAAGAACCCTCGCTGGCGCTGTTGGACCGCCACGAAATCCGTCGCGTCCTTGGCCGGCAGATCCAGTCGCATCGCCCGGTCGGGGTAGGCACCGATGCCGATGGCAACGACGTAGAGCGCACCGGTCGGCGCCGCCGGCTCCAATGGCCGCGCACCGCTGCGGTCGACCTGGAACCGCAGCGGCTCTGAAGCGGTATCCCCGCTGCGAGCGACGAGCTGGACGACCCGAATGGCGTCGTCGACCGAAATATTCACCTCCCCTTCCTCGCGCCCGTCGAGCCTCGTCGGGAGGCGCACGCGGGTGGGCTGCACGAGGCGACCGTCCAGGCGCGCTTCGAGCCTGATGCCATCAGCGCTTGCGGGGCTCGAACCGGACGATGCGGCGGCGGGCAGGCGCAGCGAGAAGCGCAACGTGACGGTGTTCGAGCGGCCATCCAGTCGCAGCGACGCCAGCGGCGCCAGCACGGGCGGCACCGGCAGGTCCGGCTTGTCGGCGATCTGATCGACCGCCTGGGGCGGCGCCGCTGCGGCAGGTGCGGTGGCTGCCGGCGCAGACGCCGGCGACACCGGCTGTGCAGGCGTCGGCCCCGCAGCGCTGGCGGAGGCCGCGGCCTGAGGTGCGCCTGATGTCGCGGTCCCTGGCAAGGCGAGCCTTGCCGCATCGGCGAGGGCGACTGCCGCTTCGACGTCGGCCGTGACAAGCACTCGGTCGATGACGTCGGGCCGAAGGAAGAGGTCGCGAAAGCGCCCGACGGTGAAGAAGTCCGGCACCGCCGCGCCGGGCCTGTCCACGAGCCAGCCGATACGCGACTCGACGCCGTGGCTCGCGTCGTAGTGCCCCGAGGGCATCCACATCACCCAGCCGTCGGGCATCACGAGCACCGACAGCAGCAGCGCACCATCTTTCGCGCGCCACCACCTCACCGTTCCGTCACTCAGGGTCGTGACCACGAACCTGGCGTCGGCGGACGCATTGACCGCGCGCACCTCGGTGGGCGTTCTCACTTCCCAGACCACCTGCAACGAACGGTTCAGCCGCCGGAGGCCTTCGCTCGTGGCGAGCACCACATCGCCCTCGTCGCCCAGGTAGGTCAGCGCGCGGGACACCTCGCCCGTCCGAAGCGCGATCAGCTGCCCGCGAACCTTCGGGTGGAAGTGGTTCTCGAAGTCCTCCGCGGCGTCGAAAAAGCCTCGGCGATGCCGTGACGCGCCGAGCCCGGCCGTGTCCCCTGCGCCGAGACTCCGCTCGCCGACCGCGAACGACACCGGCACGCGCTCGGCGCCCTGCGCCCAGCGCACGGTCATGCCGTCGCGCGAGAGCCAGAGCTCGCTCGCGCCGCGGCGAATCAGGAATGGGATCTGGGGCGTCGACCTCGTCGTGGCGACGGGGCTGGCGGATGTGACGCCGTCGACGACGCCCCAGGTGCCGGCGAAACTGCCCCAGACGACCGCGTCCGCACGGGCGCTCGCGCTGCCGTCCGGCGCGGCGCCCGGCGACAGCACGAGGTCCGTGACGGTGTCCTCGGCCACCGCGAGCCCGCGAACCAGCTGTCCGCTGGCGGCTTCGAACACATTGACGCGACCTTCGACCCGCGGTCGGCGGTCGGCTGATCCGGCGGTGATGACGAAGTCACCGTCGCTGCTCCACACCACTGCCTGGGTCGTGCTGACCGGCTGCACCTCGTTCGGCTGCAGCACGTCCAGCGGCGTGCGCAGCCGCTGCTGCACCTCGCCGCTGTCGGCTGCGACGATCGAGGCCCCGAGACCGGCGGTGAAGTAGCCGATCGCCAGCCGGCGCAGGTCGGGCGAAAAGTCGAGCGAGAGCACGTCACCGCCGGCCCCAAAACGGGCCACTGGCGCCAGGGCTGCCGGCGATGCCGGGTCCGCGCCCGATCGCACCCGGCCGGCCCGGTAGACGACGACGGTGCCGTCGCGGCTGCCCGCGGCGACCTGCTCGCCACGCACCGCCAGCGCGAGGCAATCGCCCGCGAACGGCTCCTCGTGCACGAGTTGCCCGCTCGTCGCGTCGAACGCGCGAAAGGCACCGGGTTCGGCATAGCAGGCGAACAGCAAGCGGCCGTCGGGCGACCAGCGAAGACGGCGCACGTGTTCGCCGCGGGCGTCGAGCCGGCGCTCGAAGGCGCCGCTCGAACTGCGGTAGATCCAGATCGAAGGACCGGGCGGCAGCGTCGCACTGCCGCTGCCGGCGACGGCGACGAGGTCCTCGCGCGGATGCACGGCGGCGCCAAACAGCCTTCCCGTTCGTGCCGGCCCGACCGGGGGCCGCAAGGTCGCGATGAGTCGGCCGTCCCCCAGGGCCCAGATGCGCGCCGTCTTGTCGTCGGAGGCGGTGACCACGAGGTCGCGGCCAGCGTCGGCGGCCAGACGCATGATCGGCGCCGCGTGGCCGACCGTGCTGGTCTGCAGCCAGATCGACGCGGCGGCAGGAGGCGCACCAGCGAACGCCGCGAGGACCGCCGCGGCGCCGGCCGCGGCAGCCCGCCTCAGTGTCCGCCAGAACTGCCGCGGGCGGCAGCGAATCAGGACCATGGTCGCCATTCCCTTCGACCGACGGCCATGGCGTCACCCGGGCCCGTCACGGCGTTCGGAACTTGAAGCTGGCCGTCTCCTGCGGGCTGCAATTGGGGCTCGCCCGCAGACTGTAGACAGCGCAGTCCTTGATCGTCAGATTGACCGTGCCGGCACGGCCGGGCGGCGGCGCGATGGAGAAGGTCTTGCTGTTGCTGCCCGCCTTCGTCGTAAAGGACGTCACGGTACCGACATCGAGGATGACGTCGTCGTAGGGGGAGAACCCGTCCACACCGGCATTCCAGAAGACCTGCACCTGGAACTCGCCCGTGAACTCGCCGCTGCCGTTCTTCGTCCCCGTGGCCGAGATCGAAGTGACATGAAGGTAGCTCTCGTCTGCAGCCGGCAGAGGCTTGATGTCGGGCCAGAAGTATTCGCGTGGCATCTCGGTCAAGGTGCCGTTCAGGTAGCCGACCTCGTTGGAATCGGTGCACCAGTTCTCGTCGACGGTGCCGCCGCCGCTGCCGACACCCGACCCCCCGTTGCAGGCCCTGACGCGGTAGCTCACACCCGTGTTCTCGAACGGGACGAAGACGACGTAGGTCTTCGTGGTCGTGGTGGTCGACGTCTCCGGGATGCGTGCGTACTTCGTCGGCTCGGCGTCCGGGCGTTCGCGTCGGAGCACGAGGTAGTACGCCACGTTGTTGAGCGGGTCCGTGTCCACGTTGGGCTGGATCGTCCAGGTGAGGCCGGTCCCCAGCGTCTGCGAACTCGCCAGGAAGAGCGGGAAATACTTGGGAACGTTGCCCGGCGTGCCGGCGTCGCCGGCGCCACCGCCGCCTGCGCCCGACCCGCCCGGACCTCCCGAGAAGTCGAGCAGGACGTCCTGGTTGCCCATGAAGTTGAACGTCAGTCTGCTGCCCAGCGACTCGTGCCCGAGTTGATCGCGCGCGGCACCGGCCGGGATCGTGACGTCCGCGGTGATGAAGGTCGTCTGCGTCGGCGTCAGCAGCATCGAGTAGTGGGTCGCATCGATCTGGACCAGGGGGCCCTTGGTCGCGGTGTTGGCGTCCACGATGACGTCGCCGGCGTCAAAACCGGTGACCGGCAAATTCCAATCGAAGGTGAGCGTCGCAGGACCGCTGACATAGCCGATGACGGGACCGTTGATGGTGACCTGAGGCGTCAGCGTCTCGAAGGCCTGCGTGGCGCGCGTTTCCACCACGTTGGGATTGCCGACCGAGTCGCGCACCACCCCCGCCGCGACCGTGACGGTGACGTTGCCGGCGCTCTCCGTCGGCGGTGTCACCTGCAACGAGTAGGTCGTCGGCGAGAGCTGGGCGAACGCACCGCGTGTCCCCACGGGAACCGTCACGAGCTCCGACGAAAAGGCCACGGGCGGCTTGGTCCACGTGAACGTGAACAGTATCGGGCCGTCGGTGACGTCGGCGGCAATGTTGTCCGTGATGCTCACCGCAGGGGGCACCGCGTCGACCACGAACGTGCGACTCGTGGGCTCGGAGGGCAGCCCCGCGGCGTTCGTGAAACTGGCCGATATCGTGACCGGCCCCGTCGTCGGCAATGACGATGCCGGCAGCGATGCCGTCCACGTGGTGCCGTTCACCAGCGCTGCGATGGGAGCGCCGCCCAGATACACCGTCACGGGCCGATCGGCTTCCGTGATCGTGCCGCTGACCGCGACACCGGCGGCGCGTTCGGCGGCATTCACGATGCCGTCGCCGGAAACCACGTCGATCGTGAGGATCCCGGCACCGACCGCGTGCACGTCCAGTTCGTTGGCGGCCGTGGACTGGCGCGCGCCGACCCCGTCGGTCTGCCACCGGTCGCCGTCGCGCAGGTACACCTTGGCCTGAAAGAGGCCCGCGAACGCGGGCTGGACACTGCGCACGGCGGCCAACCCGTCGATTCGATGCGGGGGGAACGGATCGGAGTAGGAGGTCGGCGTGCCCGGCTCGCCCGCCACCGGCACCGAACCCCAGAAGTACAGCACCCCGGCGGCGTCGACCGCGACGAAGCCCCGGTCGGTCGCAGCCAGGCCGACGATTTTGGCCAGGCCCGCCACTTCCGCCGCGCTTGCACGCGCCACGCCGCTGGCGCCCAGGCCCCCGTGCGTGTTCTCGCCCCAAGTCCACACCTTGCCGTCGAGTCGCAGGGCCGCGAGCGTCGCCTCGTTGCCGTTGGCGAAACCGGCCAGTGCCTGCACCTGGGTGAGTTCACCGCCGGTGCCGCTCAACACGGCCTGCGCAGCGGGCTGCAGCTGCGAGGCGGTGCTGCCGTTGCCCAATCCCGCCGCCCCTGCGCCCCAGGCGAGCACCCGGCCGTCCTGCAGGAGCGCGAACGACAGGTCGTTGAGCGCAAGCACCCCGATGGCCTGCGCGATCCCGGGTTGTGCCAGTGGCAAGACGGCGCCCGAGGTGACCCCGAGGAGGCCGCCGCGCCCGGCATCGCCCCAGCCGAGCACGCCGCCGTCGGACTTGCGGGCGAGTGCGTGCGCCGTGCCGACGGAGATCGACGTCACGTCGCGAAGCGCCGCCACTTCGGTAGCCGTGGCGAGCTTCATGCCCGCGCCGAGGCCAAGCAGTCCTGCCGGGCCGCCGTCGCCAAGCGCAACGACCGTTCCATCCGATCGCCGCACGAACAGTGCGCTTGCCGGTGTCTGCGACGCCCCGTACAGGGCGACCGCATCGCTGGAGATCGCCGCGCCGGCACTGCCGTCGGCATTGAGCAGGACAACCGATCCATCCCGGCCGAGGCGCACGGCACGTTGAGCGGAGGTGCCGTTGCCATCGGGGAGTGACACGGCGCCGAGCGCAAGTGTCGCCGGCAGGCGGTCCTGGAGCGCCGAGGTCGCGTAACGGCTTGCGGCGACGGCGAGTCCGACATCAAGCGACTGTCGCAGCGTCCCCGCCGCATAGGCGAGCTGTCCGACACTGGCGACCGCCGAACCGTCTGCCGCCCGGCCGTCGACGCGCCCGTCGGCGGCGTCAACGGCAAACTGCTGCGCCGCCGAGAGCGCAGGGGTGGGGAGCGAGGCGTTGAACATCGCGGCCACCTCGCCCAACGCTGCCAGCGCCAGCGCATAGCGATCCGAGGCGCTGTCGGCCAGCGTCGCCGAAGAGGTGGTCGCCGGCAGCAGCGTGAGGCTGTCGATGCCGAGCGCATCGGGCAGCAAGGTGCTGTAGGCGTTGTCGCGCACGTAGCGATGCGCCTCGTCGATGGCCGAAGCGGAGGGCAACGGACCTGGTGCGGGCTTCGATGCGCCGAGCAGGCGCTGCACGACGGCTTCGGTCCAGGGCGTCACGCCAATGTTGGCGCTCAGGGCAGGGACGACCGCGCGCATGCTCGTCCCGGCGCCGAAGGCCACGCGCGCGCCCGCCGGTCGAACCGCGGCATCGAAGTAGGTCGCACCCGAAACGCCCTGCGCTTCGACGAGGAATGGGCCTGCCGTGTCACAGGCCTTGAGCGTCACGCGGCCGTCGCTGCCCGTCGCGGCGGAGCCAAGTGTCGTCCCATCTGCCTTGCGCACCGTGACCAATGCGCCCACCACCGGCGACACGCCGAGCGACACCTGGATGCCGACACCGCCTTCGCCGTCGGCTCCTGCGCCGACTCCGGTGTCTCCGGCCACCCAATCCAGCGCGCCGGAGAAGCCGCTGTTGACCGTGGCGGCACAAGACTGTGGGGGCGGTGGCGGGGGGCCTTGAGGGTCGGAACCCGTGGCCAGCAACGAAGCCACGCCGGCCGCCAGCAACGAGAGCCTGAGCAGCCTGGGCAGGACACCTCCGGAGATCGGGATGGTCATGGCAGTCTCCCTTCAGGCGCTCGCTGGCCGGTCACCAAGCGCCGGGGGTCTGCGTCGATTCGCCAGAGCCACCACGCGGCGAGTGTGAAGCTTGCCCCGGCGCCCACCAGCGCCGCGATCACGTCCAGCGGGTCAAAGGTTCCGTGGGCGAAGTAGTTCGCCACGTGGCCCACGAGGCGGTCCGCCCAGGTGTCCGGCGTGGCGCCATGTGGCACGACTTGCCTCAGCAGGGTCGCGAGGGGACGCCCCAGCGCGGGGTGCTGGAGACACTCGAGAACCGTCTCGAGAAGTGCCCATCTGCCACAGCACCCACCCAGTGCGGCGTAGCCGACGCCTGCCCCGGAGAGCAAAAGGCAATTGGCCAGGCTGAACGCGAAAGCGTGAGCGAAACTGGGCAGGCTGCCGCCCAGCACGCCGAATACCCCAAGGTTCCGCCCGGTCGGCGCGAGCGGCCAGGGCAGCCCTGCGGCGCTTCCGGCAGGCCGGTCGAGCGTGTAGACGAGCGCACCCGCGGCGAGCACCGCGAGCGCCAGCAGCGCGCCCCACAGCGCAGCGTTTGGCGTCACCGACCCGTCAGGCGCTGGAGTGTTCGATTCACATCTCCGCTCTTCCATGACCGCCCCCTCCTGGCAAACAGCATTCCCAGCATTGCTGCGTGCAAGCGGGAAGTCTTCGTTCTTCTAGCTGATGACTCTCCTGCCGGCCAAAGGGCGGACCATGGGGATCGGCCCTGATTGGATGCAGCGATTGGGAGCTGGCAGCTGGATCCGGAGTGCAAATTCGCTGGCAAGGCGCCGGCTGTCAAGGGTCGGCATGAGGCCGACATGGTCGAATTTGCGGGTCTGAGGTATTCGTTTCGGCTTCGCCGCACCCGGTCAGGCAGCAATCTCAGCAGCCCGAATGGGCCTTTCGGGCAGGGTTTGCACCGCACGGCGGCGATGACCGAACGAGGCAGGATGGCCCGGAGACCGAATTGCTGATCGAATCGGTACTGGAATTCGGCGCGATGGCGATGACGGTAGTTGCCGAAGTCGAAAGACTTGGATATGCCGCTCAGCGCGGTCTTCAGATTCCCCAGGATCGTGTTGACCGCGTTGCCTGGCCGCCGTCGCGCCGCCGCCGGTGATGTTGCGATCGTGGATCACGTCATGGGCGGCCATCGCAGCAGTTCATGGCAGTCCGTCGGGGACCGCCGTCAGCGGAAGCGCCAGCGAACGCGCCGCGAATTCGATCGTCGGCTCGTCGGCAAACGGCCGCAGGGCCGCGCGAGCCAGTCGAACCTGAACAACTGGGTCTCAGCAGCAGCCAACCGCTGGTCGACGGTCCATGTTTGTGGCTCGGTGCAGCACTGCGGCCAGGACCGCCAACACGAAGGCTCAGAAGACCCTCGGGGCCACCAAGATCAACCTCAGGTTTTGGCCTGCCCCGCACGGCAGCGTGCGCATCGCGTCGCCGATCTCGCCCTTGAGCCCGTTCCTGTCCAGTCATCCGTCGTTCTTCATGTCAGCGAGGCCATCAGCCGCGTGGGCATTGCCCGACGGCCCGTCGTGCTCTCGAAGTTCGGGCCCCAGTGCTGCTCGAACGCGCTCCAGTCGATCAACCCGGCGAGCCTGACCCGTTCCATCCGGAACAGGCCCCGCTCGATGCGGGGCTCCTGCGGCTTCGGTCCCATCGGCAGCCGCGGTCGAGTTTGCAGGGAAACGATGGGCCTTGGGCCTCAGCCATGAGGGCATGTCGAATCACAGCCTCCCTCCCACTATCGGATCCCGCAGCATTTGCGAGCGAGTTCGCGACCAGCACTTGCAGCGGTGGCTCGCTCTTCCTCGGTCAGCTGTGAACCCAGTGCGGCCAGCAGTCGATCCGAATCGACCCTCTCACCCCGAGCAGCCGCGACTTCCCGTCGTGCAACCTCGTACATGAGGGCACGGCCAGGGTCGGCAGGGACCAGGCTGCCGAGTTGATAGACCAGAGAGAGCTGGGCCATGCTTTCCAGGTCACCACGAGCAGCGGCGTCGGTGACGTAGCCAATGGCCCGGTGAGCCCACTCCAGCATGAGGGGGTCATCGGGACGGAACGCCAGTGCCTGCGGCAGGAACTTCGCGCTGCGATTCTGAGGAACCTGTCCGTGACGAGGCGCAGTCCGAGACAAGACTATTTCACGTTCGCCCGCTGGCGCAAACTCAGCACGCACCCGTTCACGGTCCAGCAGATCCAGGCCGACCACAGCGTGTGGCTGGCGTAGTGCGCGCCGCGCGCCAGCTGGGCCCAGCCGTAGAAGAGCGTCAGCAAGAGCACGGCCGCGAGCCAGGCGCGCGCCAGCCTCGGCTGGTGCTCGCGCAGCACGAACCAGCCGCCGAAGAATGCGGCCGCCGATGTGGCGTGGCCCGAGGGGAAGCAGTGCCCGCCGCCGCCGTCGGCGACGCCGAAGGCCCAGTGCGACACGTGCAGCGCGGTGCCGCCGAACTCGGCCAGGTCCCACGGACAGCTGGTGAGGCTGGCCTTCTTGAGCAGCGGCATCAGCGACATGCAGGCCACCGTGACGCCCAGCCAGGCGGCGCGGCGGCCGCGGCTCACCCCTTCGGTCCAGGGCCGCCAGAGGTTGAACAGCATCGCCGCGAGCACGAAGCCGGCGAGCCAGCGCCCGCCGTCGTGCGCCACGCGCGCGGTGAGCCAGTGGTCGCGCCAGGGAAAGCCGGCGGCGGTGCCGTACAGGCGCTGGAGCCAGAGGTCGGCGCCGCTCGCGTCCCACGCCAGCAGCAGCCCGAGGGCCGCCAGCGTGACCGCGGCGTCGCGCCGCCAGGGCGCAGCGCTCACGGCGCCGGGCGGCGGCAGCCGCTGGTCAGGTCCCAGGCGTCCTCGTGCAGCTTCGTGTGCACGTCCAGCAGCGAGAGCAGGGTGTGGAACAGGTGGTCGTGGGCGGCCGGCTGCGCGGCGCGCGCGCGCAGGCAGGCCGGGTCGACGCCGCTCGCGTCGGCGAAGCCGGGCGAGAGCCACATCAGCATCGGCACCTTCTTCTGCACGTCCGGCGCCAGCGCGTAGGGCAGGCCGTGCAGGAAGAGGTTGTTCTCGCCCAGCGATTCGCCGTGGTCGGAGACGTAGACGAGCGCGCTGTCCAGCTGCGCCGACTGCGCCTGCAGCTGGCCGATCAGCGTCGCCAGCACGTGGTCGGTGTAGAGCAGCGCGTTGTCGTAGGCGTTGACGATCTCGGCCACGCTGCAGCGCTGCAGGTCGTCGTGCCGGCACTCCGGCTGGAAGCGCGCGAAGGCCGGCGGGTAGCGGCGGAAATACGAAGGCCCGTGGTTGCCCAGCTGGTGCAGCACCAGCAGCTGGGTGCCGCGCATCTGCTTCAGCCGCCCGGGCAGGCCGGCGAGCAGCGCCTCGTCGAGGCAGCGGCCGTCGGCGCACAGGCCGGGCGGCTTCAGGTCGTGCATCGTCTCGCTGGGCAGGCCGTCGCAGACACCCTTGCAGCCCGACTGGTTGTCGCGCCACGTCACCTGCACGCCGGCGCGCGCCACCACGTGCAGCAGGGTCTGGCTGCGGCGGATGCGGTCTTCGTCGTAGTCGCGCCGGCCCACCGGCGCGAACATGCAGGGCAGCGAGACCTCGGTGTTGGTGCCGCAGGCGGTGACGTCGGCGAAGTTGATCACCGGCAGCTTCGCCAGCTCGGGTGTGGTGGGCCGCGCGTAGCCCGAAAGGCCCCAGTTGGCGGCGCGCGCGGTCTCGCCCACCACCAGCACCACCAGCAGCGGGCGCTGGCGCGCGGCCATGCGTGGGCCGGGCGCGGCGTCCTCGCCGATGACGAGCCGCGGTCCGCGCGCGGCGCGCGCGTCGGGGCCCAGCACCACCGCAGTCGACCACAGCGCGTTGGCCGGCGTGATGAGGTAGCGCGTGTCCTTGTGGTTGCGCATCAGCGAAGCGAAGGGCTGGAACACCGCCAGCACCGCCGCCACCAGCACCCCGAGCGCGAGCACGATGCTGCCGGCACGCCAGGCCAGCGCGCGCGGCCAGCGCCGCGGCGTGAAGCGCACCAGCCACAGCAGCACCAGCGGCGGGCCGGCGAACAGCAGCAGGTCGCGCGCCAGTGCCAGGCCGAGCAGCTCGCCGGCCTCCGCGGGGTCGGTGCGCAGCACGTTGCGGATCATCGTCGGGTCGAGGAAGACGCCGTAGTGCCGCATGTAGTGCGCCGCCACCGCCGTCACCAGCACCAGCAGCACGACGACCGGCCGGGCGACGAAGCGCCAGGCCACCAGCGCCAGCAGCAGGAAGTTCAGCGCCGCCAGCGCGACGAAGAGCGCGAGGGCGAAGCCCGGGTGCGCCAGCAGCCCGCCCTCTCGGTTGGCGAAGGCGGCGGCGAAGAACGGGCCGTTGGCCGCCGCCGCCCAGAAGAGGGCGATGGCCAGCAGCAGTGCCTCGCTCGGCGCCTGGAAGGCACCGCGCCAGGCGGCCGGGCGGCTGGAGGAGTCGTCTCTGAAGGACAAGGGTGTTCGGGCAGCGGGGCAGGGCAGCGCGACGGGCGCAACCCCGTATCATGCCTTGCATGCGACGGCCCTCCGGTGCACACGGCAGTGTCCTCCTCACCGGCTTCGAGCCTTTCGGCGGCGAGTCCGTGAACCCCTCTTGGCAGGTGGCGCAGGCGCTGGACGGGCGTTCCGTCGGCGGCCACCCGGTGGTCGCGGCCTGCCTGCCCTGCGTCTTCGGCGAGGCGCTCGCGGCGCTCGACGCGGCGCTCGAACGGTGCGGCGATCCGGTGCTCGTGGTCGCGCTCGGCCAGGCCGGCGGGCGCAGCGACCTCTCGATCGAGCGGGTGGCGATCAACGTCGACGACGCCCGCATCGCCGACAACGCCGGCGCGCAGCCGGTCGACCGGCCGGTGGTGGCGGGCGCGCCGGCGGCCTACTTCTCGAGCCTGCCGATCAAGGCGATGGTGGCCGCGCTGCGTTCTGCCGGGCTGCCGGCCTCGGTCTCGCAGAGCGCCGGCACCTTCGTCTGCAACCATGTGTTCTACGGCCTGATGCACCGGCTGGCGGCGCGGCCCGGCGTGCGCGGCGGCTTCATCCACCTGCCGCTGCTGCCCGAGCAGGCGGCACGCTCGCCGGGTCAGCCCAGCCTGCCGCTGGCGACGCTGGTGCAGGGCGTGGAGGCGGCACTCGCCTGCGCGCTGGCCACGCAGGCCGACCTGCGCGTGGCCGAAGGCACCGTGGCCTGATCAGGGGGCCGGCGGCTCCTCGCTCTCGGCGTAGCGCTTCCAGCGGCCCATCGCGCTGCGCATCAGGCGCACCTGGCCGACGAAGCGCGGGCAGGCCGCGCAGATGAACAGGTGCAGGCGGATGCGCACGCGCTCGTGCCAGGAAAGCGAGCGGTCCTCGCCTTCCAGCACCAGTCGTGTCACGTCGCGGCAGCTGAGCCTGATCTTCATCGTCGTCTCACCGGACCGGCCGCGCCGTGAACCACTGCTGCTGCAGGCATTCGCGAAGGCGCAGGCGTGCGCGGTGCAGCAGCACCCACAGGTTGGTCGAGGTGATGGCCATCTGCTTACAGATCTCGTCGCTTTCCAGTTCGAGCCACTCGCGCATCATGAAGACGCGGCCCTGGGTGGCGGGCAGCTTGTCGACGCAGGCTTCCAGCACTTCCAGGAACTGGCGCTCGCGCAGCGAGGATTCCGGGTTGCCCCATTCCTGCGGCGCCTCGCGCCAGTGGCCGTCGGCGGCGAACAGCAGCTCGTCGAGGTCGGCCTCGTCGTCGTCGGTGGTCAGGCTGGCCTCGCGCGAGTGGCGGCGCAGCTGGTCGACCAGCTTGTGCTTGAGGATGCCCACCAGCCAGGTCTTCAGCTGCGACTGGCCGCCGAAGGACTGCGGCTTCTCCAGCGCCGCCAGCACCGTCTCGGAGACGGCGTCCTCGGCCCAGGCGTCGTTGCGCAGCTGGGCGCGCGCGAAGCGCATCAACTGGGGGCGCAGGGTCTCCACCTGGCGCGCGAATTCGGACATCCGGGAAAGTGCTGAAAATCGCGGAAGCCCGCAGTGTAAGGACCGCGGGTGTCTCCCGACTATCGTTGCGTCGGCTGCCGCATCGGCCCGGCAAGTCCCCCACCCAACCCATCCTCAGGAGTCTCGATCATGAACCAGCGTCTCGTCCTCTCGTCGGCTGTCGCCTCGCTGCTGGCGCTCGGCCTCGTCGGCAAGGTGGCCGCCGCCGACGACCACAAGGGCAAGGAAAAGTGCTTCGGCATCGCCAAGGCCGGCCAGAACGACTGCGCCAACCTCTCGGGTTCCCATTCCTGCGCCGGCCAGACCAAGGCCGACATGGCGCCGGAAGACTGGAAGTACGTCGCCAAGGGCACCTGCAAGGACATGAAGGGCATGAACGAGGCCGAAGCCAAGATGAAGGTCAAGAAGAGCTGACCTGCACGCCGGCACGAAGGAGTCGACCGCCATGCACACCGGCATCGGCCTGCGCCAGCCGCATTACGAAACGCTGCTCGGGGAGCGCCCTGTGCTGGCCTTCGTCGAGGTGCATTCGGAGAACTTCTTCGCCGACGGCGGCGCCGCGCTGCAGGTGCTGCAGGCGGCGCGCGAGCGCTGGCCCGTCAGCCTGCACGGCGTCGGGCTGGCGCTCGGCTCGGCCGCCGGCCTGGACCCCTGGCACCTGGACCGGCTGGCGGCGCTGGCCGCGCGCATCGACCCGGTGCGCGTGAGCGACCACGCCTCGTTCGCCCGCGCCCCGCGCCGCCACGGCGGCCCGGTGGTGCATGCGGCCGACCTGCTCCCGGTGGCCTTCACCGACGCGTCGCTCGCCATCATGGCGGCCAACGTGCAGCGCGTGCAGGACCGCCTGAAGCGGCCGATGCTCGTCGAGAACCTGTCGGCCTACCTTCACTGGGCCGACGACCGCATCGCCGAACCCGAGTTCTTCAACACGCTGGCGCGCCGCACCGGCTGCGGGCTGCTGCTGGACGTGAACAACCTCGTCGTCAACTTCCTCAACGAGGGTGGCGATGCCGTCGCGAAGGCCAAGGCCTGGGTCGACGCGATCGACCCCGCCATCGTCGGCGAGATCCACCTGGCCGGCTACGACGCCGAAGGCGAGATCGTCATCGACGACCACGGCAGCCGCGTGCACGCGCCGGTGTGGCAGGTGTTCCGCCACACGGTGGCGCGACTCGGGCCGCGGCCGGTGCTGATCGAATGGGACACCGACATCCCGCCGCTCGAGGTGCTGCTCGACGAGGCCGCGAAGGCCGATTCCTGCCTCGAGCCCGCCACGGCGGAGGCCGCCTGATGGACGCCGCCTTCGAACGCGAGGCGCTGCGCCAGCAGATGCTGCTGCGCGCGCTCTGGCGCGACGCACGCCCCGGCGTGGTCGGCGGCTGGATGCGCGACGGCGCGCGTTTCGCGCGCGGCCTGGAGGCCTACCGCTCCAACGCCGGCGCGCTGGCCGAGCGTGCGCTCGGCGCCGCCTTCCCGACCGTGCAGCAGCTCGTCGGCGAGGAGTCCTTCGCCGGCCTGGCGCGCGCCTTCTGGCGCGCCGCGCCGCCGGAGAAGGGCGACATGGCGCGCTGGGGCGAGGCCCTGCCCGCGTTCATCGAGGGCGACGCGCAACTCGCCACCGAACCCTACCTGGCCGACGTCGCCCGCGTCGACTGGGCCGTGCACGCCGCCGAACACGCGGCCGACCCGCAGCCCGCCGGCGGCCTCGAACGCCTGGCCGGCTGCGACCCGGCGCGCACCCGGCTGCGCCTGCAGCCCGGCACCGCGCTCGTGGTCTCGGCCCACCCGGTGGTCGCCATCTGGCAGGCGCACCGCAGCACGGCCGAAGACCGCTTCGCGCCGGTGCGCGCCGCCTTCGCCGAAGGCCGGGCCGAGAACGCGCTCGTCGTGCGCCACGGCTGGCAGGGCCAGGTGCGCGCGCTCGACGACGCCGCTGCCCGATTCACCGCCGCGCTGCTGCGCGGCGAACCGCTCGCCGCCGCGCTCGGCGCTGCCGGCGCCTCGTTCGCCTTCGAACCCTGGCTGGTCGACGCGCTGTCTTCCGCGCTCGTCGCCGCCGTGGAGGAAACCCCATGAGCACGCTCGTCCAGACCCTGTTCCCGCCCGTGCGCCGCGCGATCGGCTGGCTCGAACAGCTGCAGCCGCTGGCGCAACTGGCCGCGCGTGTCTACGTCGCGCACGCTTTCTTCCTCTCCGGCCTCACCAAGCTGCGCGACTGGGACACCACGCTCGCGCTGTTCCAGGACGAGTACCACGTGCCGCTGCTGCCGCCCGAGGTGGCCGCGGTGGCCGGCACCTTCGGCGAGACCTGCCTGCCGGTGCTGCTGGTGCTGGGCCTGGCCGGGCGCTTCGCCGCCGCGGGGCTTTCGGTCGTCAACGTGGTGGCGGTGCTGAGCCTGGCCGAGATCGCGCCGGCGGCGCTGCAGCAGCACCAGTTCTGGGGCAGCCTGCTCGTCGGGCTGGTGCTCTGGGGCCCGGGCCGCTGGTCGGCCGACGCCTGGCTGGCGCGCCGCTTATCCTCGGCGGGTGCTTGACCGCGCCGCGATTGCGTTCCTGAAGCCGGCGCTCGACGCCGCCGGCGGCGCCCTGGCGCGCCGCGGGGTGCACGCGGATGCCGTCACGCTGTTCGGCTTCGGGCTCGGGCTCGCCGCCGCGGGCGCCATTGCGGCCGGCCACCCGCGGGTCGGCCTGGGCTTGATCGCGGCCAGCCGTCTGTGCGATGGTCTGGACGGTGCCGTCGCCCGCAGCCGCGGGCCGACGGACCGTGGCGCCTTCCTGGACATCGTGCTCGACTTCCTCTTCTATGCCAGCGTGCCGCTGGCCTTCGCCCTTGCCGACCCCGCGGCCAACGCGCTGGCCGCGGCGCTGCTGCTCGCTTCGTTCATCGGCACCGGCGCCAGCTTCCTGGCCTTCGCGGTGATGGCCGAGCGGCGCGGGCTCTCGAGCGCTGCGTATCCCGACAAGGGCCTGTACTACCTGGGCGGGCTCACCGAAGCCGGCGAGACGCTGGCCTGCTTCGCGCTGATGTGCCTGCTGCCGCAGCACTTCGCGACCATCGCGCTCGTCTTCGCGGCGCTGTGCGCGCTGACCACGGTGGCGCGCGTGGCGCGCGGCGCGGCGCTGCTGGCGCCTCGGGCCCGGTGACGGCGTGTTGAGTCGCAGCCGGCTGCTGCGGGGCGCCGGGTGGCTGTTGCTGGCGGCCGCGATCGGCGGGTTCCTGCTGCACGGCCGCCAGTGGCTGGATTTCGAGGCCTTCCGCGCCGCGCAGGACCGGCTGCAGGCCTGGGTGCAGCTGCGGCCGCTGGTGGCCGGCGCGCTGTTCTTCGCCACCTACCTGGCGGTGGGCGCCTTCATGGTGCCGGGCTCGGGCGTGCTGTCGATCGTGGGCGGCGCGCTGTTCGGGCTGTGGTGGGGCAGCGTGCTGGCGCTGGCCGCCGCCACCGCGGGGGCGACGATCGCGATGCTGCTGGCGCGCCACCTGCTGCGCGACGCGCTGCGCCGGCGCTACGCGGGGGCCTTCGCCGTCGTCGACCGTGGTGTCGCGCGCGACGGCGCGTTCTACCTGGCGGCGCTGCGCCTGGTGCCGGGGCTGCCGTTCTTCATCATCAACCCGGTGATGGGGCTGACGGCGATGCCGCTGCCGCGCTTCGTGGGCGTGACCGCGGTCGCGATGGTGCCGGGCACCGTGCTGCACGTGAACGCCGGCACGCAGGTGGCGCGGCTGGCGTCGCCGGCCGACGTGCTCTCGTGGCCGCTGGTGCTCTCGCTCGCCGCGCTCGCGGCCCTGCCTTTCGCGGCACGTCACGCGGTCGCGGCCTGGCGGCGCCGGCGCGCGATCCGCCCCTGGGCGCACCTGAAGCCGCGCCGCTTCGACTTCAACCTCGTCGTCGTCGGCGGCGGCGCGGCCGGGCTGGTGGCGGCCAGCCTGGGCGCGACGGTGCGTGCGCGGGTTGCGCTCGTCGAGCAGGACCGCATGGGCGGCGAATGCCTCAACAGCGGCTGCGTGCCCAGCAAGGCGCTGCTGCGCGTGGCGGCCGAAGTGCAGGCGGCGCGCCGCGCCGGCGCGGCCGTGGCGCCCGACTTCGCGCAGGTGATGGCGCGCGTTTCGGCCGCGGTGCGCGCGCTCGCGCCGCACGACTCGGCCGAACGATTCCGCGCCCTGGGCGTGGAGGTGCTCGAAGGCCGCGCGACGCTGGTCGACCCCTGGCACGTGCGCGTCGACGGGGGCGACGGCCCCGCGCGCGTGCTGTCCACGCGCGCCGTGGTGCTGGCCACCGGCGCGCGCCCGGTGCTGCCCGACCTGCCCGGGCTGGCCGAGGCGCAACCGCTCACCAGCGAGACGCTGTGGTCGCTCGACACGCTGCCGCCGCGACTGGTGGTGCTGGGGGGCGGCGCGGTGGGTTGCGAGATGGCGCAGGCCTTCGCCCGCCTGGGCAGCCGCGTCACGCTGGTCGAACGCGCCGGGAGGCTGCTGCCGCTGGAGGAGCCCGAAGCCGGCGCGCGCCTGCAGCGGGCGCTGGCGTCCGAAGGCGTGCAGGTGCTCACCGGCCGGCGCGCGCTGCGTTGCGAAGCCGGCGCGCTGGTGGTCGACGGCGCCGGCCACGAAGAGCACCTGCCCTTCGACCGCCTGCTGTGCGCCACCGGCCGCCGCGCGCGTGTCGAAGGCTTCGGGCTCGAGGCGCTGGGCCTGGCCGACGGCCGCACGCTGGCGGTCGACGAGTGGCAGCGCACGCGGCTGCCGCACATCCTGGCCGCCGGCGACCTGGCGGGCCCCTGGCAGCTCACGAACGCCGCCGCCCACCAGGGCTGGCACGCGGCCGCGAACGCGCTGCTCGCACCCTGGTGGCGCCTGCGAGCGGACACGCGCGTGATGCCGCACTGCACCTTCACCGACCCCGAGGTGGCGCGTGTCGGCCTCACGCTCGACGCGGCGCGCGCGCGCGGTCTCGCGGTGGAGGTGACCGCGCTCGACCTCGCGGGGCTGGACCGCGCGGCCGCCGAAGGCCATGCGCCCGGCTGGGTGCAGGTGCTCACGCCCGAGGGCAGCGACCGCATCCTCGGCGCCACCGTCGTGGGGCCGGCAGCCGGCGAGACGATCGCGGTGTTCGCGCTCGCGATGCGCCAGCGCATCGGGCTCGGCCGGATACTCGCCACCGTGCACGCCTACCCCACCTTCGCCGAAGCCGCACCGCGCGTCGCGCTGGCCTGGCGGCGTGCGCATGCCCCCGCGCGCCTGCTGGCCTGGGCCGAACGCTGGTTCCGCTGGCGCCGCGGCGCATGAAGAAGCTGCTGCTGCTGGGCGGCGGCCATGCCCACCTGAACGTGCTGCGCGACTTCGCGCGCGAACGCGCCGCCGGCGCCGAGGTGATGCTGGTCTCGGCGCACGCGCGCCAGTTCTATTCCGGCATGCTGCCCGGCCTGGTGGCCGGCCGCTACCGGCCCGAGGACTGCGCGATCCCGCTCGTGCCGCTGGCCGAAGCCGCCGGCGCCGCCTTCGTCGAGGCGAAGGCGGTGGCGCTGGACGCGGCAGCGCGATGCGTCACGCTGGCCGACGGCAGGCGCGTCGAGTACGACGTGCTCTCGCTGGACACCGGTGCCGGCACCGACCGCGACCGCCTGTTCGGCGCCCGCGAGCACGCGCTCTTCGTGCGGCCGGTGGAGACCTTCGTCGCGCTGCTCGAACCGCTGTGGGCGCTGGCGGCGCGCAAGCCGCTGGACGTGGTGGTGGTGGGCGGCGGGCCGGCGGGCGTGGAACTGGCGCTCGCCTTCGCGCACCGACTGCGCGGCGGCGAAGCGCGCATCGCGCTCGTCACCGGCGGCGCCGAGCCGCCAGCCGGTTATGCGCCGGCGGTCGTCTCGCGAGTGGGAAGTCGGCTGGCGCGCGCGCGCGTGACCGTGCTGCGCGAAGCCTGCGTGGCGATCGACGCGCAGTCGGTGGCATTGGCCAACGGCGCGCGCCTGGCCTGCGACGCGCCGGTGGTGGCCACCGGCGCCGACGCGCCGCGCTGGCTGGCCGCCAGCGGCCTGGCGCTGGACGATGCCGGCTACCTGCGCACCGCGCCCACGCTGCAGAGCGTGTCGCACCCGGAGGTGTTCGCCGCCGGCGACGTGGCCGGGCCGCGCGGCGGCGTGCACGCGGTGCGCGCGGGTCCGGCGCTGGCGCTGAACCTGCGGCGCTACGTCGGCGGCGGGGCGCTGCAGGCGCACCGGCCGCAGCGGCGGGCGCTCAACCTCATCGCCTCCGGCGACGCCGGCGCCATCGCGGCCTGGGGCGGCATGTCGGCCAGCGGGCGCTGGGTGGGCTGGTGGAAGGAACGCATCGACCGCGCCTTCGTCGCGCGGTTCAACGGCGTCACTCGTTCGGACGGAAGGTGATGATGATGGTGTCGGGCACGCGGCCGTCGGTGTCCGGCGGCAGCGTGCCGGTGCGGTCGATCGCGCGCAGCACGGCCTCGTCCCAGTCCTTTACGCCGCTGCTCTTGAGCAGCCGGCGCGAGAGGATGGTGCCGCCGGCGGCGGCGCGCACCTCGACCTCGGCCGCCGGATTGCCGGGCAGCGTGTCGGCGAAGACGATGTTCGGGCGCACGCGGGCGACGATCTTGCCGCCGTAGCTGGCCGAAGGCCCGCTGCTGCGCGCCGCCGTGCCGCCCGAGTTGGGTGCGCCGCTGCCTTGCAGCGAACCCAGCATGCGCTGCATCTGCTCTTCGCGCAGCTTCTCCGCCTTCGCCTGTTCGGCCTTCTTCTTGTCCTCGGCCTTCTTCTTCTCTTCGGCTTCGAGCTTCTTCGCCTCTTCGGCGGCCTTCTTCTTCTTCGCCTCTTCGGCGGCGCGCTCGGCCTTCTCCTTCTCCTCGCGCGCACGGCGCTCGCGTTCGATCGCGATCTTCGGGTCGGGTGCGGGCGGCGTGGCCTCCTTCGGCGGCGCGGCCGGTGGCGGGGGCGGCGGGGCCGGCGTGGGTGCGGGCGGTTCCTCGACGCGCGGCGCGGCCACCTGCGGGATGCTGGACCACAGTTCGGCGCTCACCGTCTCCGGCGCCTGCATGCGCCAGCCGACGCCGAAGGCGAGCGCGGCGATCAGCCCCACGTGCACGGCCAGCGAGAGCGCCGCCCCCGGTCCGTTGCCGCCGGGGGGCTGGGGCAGCAGCGCGTCGCCCTGCAGCGCCATCGCTTCAACCGCCCTGCTTGACCGAAAGGCCGACGCGCCGCACGCCGGACTTCTGCAGCGTGTCCATCACCTTGACCACGCTTTCGTACTTGACGTTCTTGTCGGCGCTGATGACCACCGGCACTTCAGGATTGCCGCGCTGCGCGTCGCGCACGCGCGCGGCCAGCTGCGCCAGCGTCACCGGCGTCGGGTCGACCGGCTCGCTGGCGTTGAGCAGGCGCAGGCGCAGCTTCTCGTCGGTGCCGACGACGATCTCCACCACCGTGGTCGGCCGCTGCTGGCTCTTGCCCACCGAAGGCAGGTCGACGAGGCCGGTGGTGATGAGCGGCGCGGTGACCATGAAGATGATCAAGAGCACCAGCATCACGTCGATGAACGGGACCATGTTGATCTCGTTCATCGAGCGGCGGCGGCCGTGGCCGCGGGCGACGAGGGCGGGCATCTCAGACCCTCGTGGTGGGCGCCAGGCCGGGGCCGGTCATCGGCGCGCCGGCGTTGCGCTGCAGGATGTTCGAGAACTCCTCGATGAAGGTCTCGAGCTGGATCGCGATGCGGTCGATGTCGCGCGCGAAGCGGTTGTAGGCCACCACCGCGGGGATGGCGGCGAAAAGGCCGATCGCGGTGGCCACCAGTGCTTCGGCGATGCCGGGCGCCACCGTGGCCAGCGTCACCTGCTGCAGGTTCGACAGGCCGACGAACGCATGCATGATGCCCCACACGGTGCCGAAGAGGCCCACGTAGGGCGACACGCTGCCCACCGAGGCGAGGAAGCTCAGGTGGCTTTCGATCACGTCCAGCTCGCGCTGGAAGCTGGCGCGCATGGCGCGGCGCGCGCCGTCGAGCAGGGCGCCGGCGTCGAGCCGCTTCTCGCGCAGCTTGAGGAATTCGCGCATGCCGGAGGCGAAGATGCGCTCCATCGGCGCGGTGTCGGTCTTGGTGCCGGCGGCCTGGTTGAGCTCGGTCAGGCTGCGGCCGGACCAGAACTCGCGCTCGAACTCCTCGTTGCGGCTGCGCACGCGCGCCAGCCCGAAGAGCTTGCCGAAGATGACGGTCCAGCTCGTCAGCGAGACCAGCACCAGGCCCGCCATGACGATCTGCACCACGAAGCTGGCATGCAGCACGAGGCTGACGATGGAAAGGTCCTGGTTCATCTGAGTTGTTCTAGGGCCATGGTCGGAATGCGCTGCGGGCGAAAGGTTCCGGCGTCGACGCAGCCGATGCGGATCTCGCCTTCGGCCAGCAGGTCCTCGCCGCGCCAGGCCTGCTGTTCGATCAGGAGCGAGGCACGGCCCGCCTCGCGCACCTGCACCGTCACCTCGAGCCAGTCGTCCAGGCGGGCCGGGCGCAGGTAGCGCACCTTGGTGTCGGCGACGATGAAGATGGCGCCGGTGGCATCCCGCAGCGCCTGCTGCTGGACGCCGTGCGCACGCAGCCACTCGGTGCGCGCGCGTTCGAAGAACTTCAGGTAGTTGGCGTAGAAGACCACGCCGCCGGCGTCGGTGTCTTCCCAGTAGACGCGCAGGGCGTGGCGGTAGGGGCGGGCGGCGCTCATCGGCGCCGGGATTATGCGCGACGGTCCGCGCGCGGCCCGGCTCAGGGCAGCGTGCGCTGGTAGACCGGGCCCCACAGCGGGTGCCCGGCCTCGGAACGGCTGAGCGCGAACGCCGGCCAGGCGGCGCGCGCGGCGCGGAAGGCGGCTTCGCACTGGGGGACGCGCTGGCTGGTGCAGGTGATGAAGGCCACCAGCTTGTACGCCGTGGCCTGGTCGCGCGGGTTCGCGAGGCCGGCCTCGAGCGCGCGGCGCAGTGCCGCCTCGGCAGGAACGTACTGCCCTTCGTCGTAGGCGCGCATGCCTTCCAGCAACGCGCGTTCGGCGGGGCGATCGATCAGGTCCAGCAGGCCGGGCGGCGGTGGCGGCGGCGGGCGCGTGGCGCAGCCGGCGGCCAGCAGCACAGCGGCGAACGCGAAGGCCACCCTCATGGTGTGCCCGCCCCGAAGCGGTAGCGCACGGTGGCCGGCTTGTCGGCGCTCACCGAGACCGAGGTGCTGTAGGGCGGGAAGTCGGCGTTGCGCAGCGTGATCACGTGGTTGCCGGCCGGCAGCGTCAGCTGCGACAGCGGCGGCGTGGTGCCGGCCGGGCGGCCGTCGACCTCGACCTGGCCCCAGGGCGTGACGGCGAGCTGCACCGAGCCGGTGGCCGGTGCCGCGGGCATGGGGACCGGCGCGGCGGCACGGGTCGGTTCCGCGGCGGGGCGCGCGCGCACGGCGACGGGCC
>CAYVXO010000056.1:0-27320 GCA_964454485.1 uncultured Rubrivivax sp. | reverse complement strand
GCCAGTGCTAGCTTTGCGTACCGTCACTTATTGCACTGAAAACGAGGAGACCCCGTCAACGGCGAGCAGGCGCTGCAGCGCGCCGCGCAGGCGCTGCCCGACGTGATCCTGCTCGACGCGGTGATGCCGGGGCTGGACGGTTTCGAGGTGGCGCGCCGCCTCAAGGCGGCGCCGGCCACGGCGGGGATCCCGATCATCTTCATGACCGGCCTGACCGAGACCGAGCACGTGCTCGCCGCGTTCCAGAGCGGCGGGGTCGACTACGTGGCCAAGCCGATCAAGCCGATGGAGGTGCTGGCGCGCATCGCCGCCCACGTGCAGGGCGCGCGCGAGCGCCGCCAGGCCCGCCACGCGCTCGACGCCTTCGGCCACGCCACGCTGTCGGTGCGCGCCGCCGACGGCCGCATCCTCTGGCAGACGCCGCTGGCGCGCCAGCTGCTCACCACCCACGAAGCGGGCGACGGCGCGCAACTCGGCGAGGCGGTGCTCGACTGGCTGCAGGCCCAGGCGGTGGTGCATGCCACCGGCGGCGCGCCGCAGCCGATGACGCTGGCTCGCCACGGCAAGCGCCTGGCCATCGCGCTGCACGAGACCAGCGCCGCCAGCGGCGGCGAGAGCGGCGGCGACGACGAATGGCTGCTGGTGATGAGCGAATCGTCCGACGAATCCACGATCGAGGCCCTGGGGCTGGCGTTCCGGCTCACCGCGCGCGAGGCGGAAGTGCTCTACTGGGTAGTGCAGGGCAAGACCAACCGCGACATCGGCGACATCCTCGGCACCAGCCCGCGCACCGTGCACAAGCACCTGGAGCACGTGTTCGAGAAACTGGGTGTCGAAACGCGCACCGCTGCCGCCGGCCTGGCGATGGCGCGCGTGCGCCAGCTGGCCGCGTCGCGCTGAGCCGACCCTGCAAGGAGGATCCCCATGAGCCTCGTCGTCCGTCCCGCCGAAGCCGCCGATGCCGGCGCGCTGGCCGAGATCTACGCGCCCAGCGTGCTGCAGCGGCCCACCTCGTTCGAGCTGCGCGCGCCCGATGCCGCCGAGATGGCCGCGCGGCTGGCGCGCGTCACCGCCGCCTGGCCCTGGTTGGTGGCCGAGGAGGGCGGGGTGGTGCTCGGCTACTGCTACGCCAGCGCCTTTGCCGAGCGCGAGGCCTACCGCTGGTCGGTCACGACCACGGCCTACGTGCGCGACGGCCACCACCGCCGGGGCATCGGCCGGGCCCTGTACGGGCAGCTGCTCGATGCGCTGCGCCGCCAGGGCGCGGTGCGCGCCTTCGCCGGCATCACGCTGCCCAACGACAGCAGTGTGGGCCTGCACCGCGCGGTCGGCTTCGAGCCCGTGGGGCTGTATCCGCAGGCCGGCTTCAAGCTCGGCCGCTGGTGGGACGTGGCGTGGTACGGCCTGCCGCTGCGCGAGGTGGCGCCGGACGAAGCCCCGGCCGAACTCGTGCCCTGGCCACGCCTGGCGGCCGCGGGAGGCTGAATCAGTCCGCCGTCAGCGTCATCAGCACGTCGGCATACCAGGCGCAGTTCAGCCCCAGCGATTCGTCGGCGATCAGGTCGCGGCCGCCCATGTCCATGCGGGCGGAGTGGATCCCCAGCAGCTTCCAGGGGATGTGGTCGTCCTCGCCGAGCACCGAAGGCGCGCGCATCACCACCGGTGCCCCGCTGGTGCCGCGGTGGGTGCGCGCATCGGTGAGGAACAGGCCCTGGCCCTGGAAGCGTGTGCCGAACGACGAGGCCACCGAGGCCTGCCGTGCCACCGGCAGGTGGAAGCGGCGGTCGTGGAAGCCGAGTGGAAAGCCCACCACCAGCAGCGGCGTGCCGACATCGACTTCGCCCAGCGTGTCCTGCAGGCTGGCCGGCGTGAAGGCGCGCGGCATGAAGCCGAGCTTGTCGCGTTCCAGCTCGATCACCGCCACGTCGATCTCGCCGCCGCTGTCGCTGGCCTGCCGCCACACGGCGCGGCCCTGGTCGTACAGCAGCACCGAGTAGACGCTCGCGCGCGACAGGTCGGTGTCGTCGGCATGCAGTTCGAGCTCGATCCGGTCGGGAAAGTGCTCGCTGGGTTCGTCGATCAGCACATGCCGGCTGGTCACCAGGAAGAGCCGCTCGCCGCGTGCGAAGAAGAAGCCGCTGGCGGCGGTGAGCGAGCGCGATCCCTGGAAGGTCAGCACACGCGGCACGGCCAGCAGCAGCGGCTCGACGGCGCCGCCCTGTCGCGGCGGGCGCTGCCGGTGTTCCAGCGCCTCGATCAGTGCGCCGATGCGCTGCGTGTCGCGCTCGAAGGCGGCGATGGTGTGTTCCGAGATCTCGGCATGCAGCAGCGCGGTGCGCGCCATCTCCGCCCAGTTCTCGAAGGTGGCCCTGAAGCGCTCGCGCGCCGGCGGCGCCAGCTGCTGCAGCACCGCGGTGCACAGCGCGTCGAGCGCCATCACGTCGCCCTTGAGTTCGCAGATGCGTTCGGTGGCTTCCTGCAGGTTGTTCATGCACGCTCCCGGAAAGAAAAAACCGCGGCCAGGGCCGCGGTTTCGTGCCTGGCTCGCGTGGAGCCTGCGGGCCGGATCAGACCACGCGGATGTTGGAGGCCTGCGGGCCCTTCTGGCCCTGCGTTGCCTCGAACTCCACGCGCTGGTTCTCGGCCAGTGTCTTGAAGCCGCCGCCCTGGATCTGGCTGAAGTGGGCGAACAGGTCCTTGCCGCCGTCGTCGGGGGCGATGAAGCCGAAGCCCTTGCCTTCGTTGAACCACTTCACGGTGCCGGTTTGAGTCGTCATGTCGATTCCTTTCAAGTTGCTGCGCCAAGCGAACGCCGGCGCAGGCAGAGACGCCAAGAAGATCATCGATGGGAGTTTCAACCGGAGACGGCCGGCAGGGGTGCCGGTGGCCGTCAGAGAAGACCTAAAGAACAATGGTCTTGATCATGCCTACGCGGGCTAATGTACACGACGCGGCGAGAGACCCTGGATTCCGAAGGCCTCTCGCTCGCGGTTCGTCGAATCAGGCGCCGCTGAAGGCGAAGTCGACCTCGGGCTTCAGCCCGCTGACGATGCGCGCGATGCTCTTGCCCGAGCCGCAGGCATGCGTCCAGCCCAGCGTGCCGTGGCCGGTGTTGAGGAACAGCTTCTTCAGCTTCGAGCGCCCGATCACCGGCACGTTGCTCGGCGTCGCCGGTCGCAGGCCGGTCCAGAACTGCGCCTGCGTGGTGTCGCCGGCGCCGGGGAAGAGCTGCTCCACGCGCCGCACGATCGCCTCGCAGCGCACGCGGTTGAGGTCGCGGTCATAGCCGTTGAGCTCGGCGGTGCCGGCGATGCGCAGCCGGTCGCCGAGGCGCGAGAAGACCAGCTTGTACTCGTCGTCGGTCAGCGAGACCTGGTGCGCCATCGAGGCGTCCTTCACCGGCATGGTCACCGAGTAGCCCTTGGCCGGATAGATCGGCAGCGACAGGCCCAATGCCTTGGCGTACAGCGGCGACAGGCTGCCCATCGCCAGCACGTAGGCATCGGCATGGATCTGGCGGAAGCGGCCCTCGCCGTCGGTGACCTCGACATGGTCGAGCTCGCCGCCGGCCTCGCGCAGCGCGGTCACGGTGTGGCTCATCAGGAACTTCACGCCGTCTTCCTCGCAGCGCTTGACCAGCTCGCGCGCGAAGCGGTTGGCGTCGCCCGATTCGTCCTCGGCGGTGTAGGTGGCGCCGGCCAGCTGCGCGCGGATGTGGCGCAGCGCCGGCTCCAGCTTCACCGCCTCGTCGGCGGAGATCACGCGGCGGTCGCAGCCGAGCTCGCGCATCTGCGCGGCCGGCGCCTCGGCGGCGTCGAACTCCTTCTGGCTGGTATAGAAGTGCAGGATGCCTTGCGTGCGCTCGTCGTAGGCGATGCCGCGCTCGCGGCGCAGCTGCTGCAGCGTCTCGCGGCTGTAGGTGCCCAGCCGCACGATCTGGCGGATGTTGTGCCGCGTGCGGCCCGGCGTGCACTCGCGCAGGAAGCGCAGGCCCCACAGCCACTGGCGCAGGTCGGCGCGCAGGCGGAATAGCAGCGGCGCATCTTCCTGGCCCAGCCACTTGAGCACCTTCAGCGGCGCACCGGGGTTGGCCCAGGGTTCGGCGTGGCTGACCGAGATCTGCCCGCCATTGGCGAAGCTGGTTTCCGCCGCCGGCGTGGCCTGGCGGTCGATCACGGTCACGTCGTGACCTTGCTGGCGAAGAAAGTAGGCCGAGGTGACGCCGAGCAGGCCGGCGCCGAGGACGACTACACGCATGAGAAGACTCCGAAGGACAAGGGTTGCGCGCACGAATCGATGCATCGATTCGCACGCTTGCCGCTCCCCCTGTCCTCGGTACCTGAGAGATTCGGTCCGTGCCATCGGCGCGGGCCTTGCTCCTTCGGTGCGTCACGCGGGTGACGTCTCTCCAGACGGCGTTGGTGTGGTGCAGTACGGGCCCTGAGCGTTCATGGGAGTTTGCGCCTTCGGGGGCCGGGCCCCTCGTGGCACCCGGCACTCTCCTGCAGTGATCGTGATGCTACTGGCGGACGGGCGAGCCCTCCGCACCGAGGAAACGTTCGGCCAGCTTCACCCAGAAGGCGCTGCCGATGGCGATGTTGTCGTCGTTGAAGTCGTAGCCCGGGTGGTGGACCATGCAGGTGCCCGGCGCATCGCCGTTGCCGATGAACAGGTACGAGCCGGGCACGCGCTCGAGCATGAAGGCGAAGTCCTCGCTGCCGGTCAGCGGCGGGCCTTGCAGCGTGACGCGATCGGGGCCCAGCAGTTCCAGCGCCACCTCGCGGACGAACGCAGTCTCGGCGGGCGTGTTGACGAGCACCGCATAGCCGGCGCGCCAGTCGATCGTCGCCTTCACGCCGAAGCTCTCGGCCTGCGCCTGCACCAGCGCCTTGATGCGCCGCTCCAGCAGCGCGCGCACCTCGCGGTCGAGCGCACGCACGCTCAGCTCCAGCGTGGCCGTGGCCGGGATCACGTTGTTGGCGCGGCCGGCGTTGAGTGCGCCCACCGTCACCACCGCTGCCTGCAGCGGATCGACGTTGCGCGACACCACCGTCTGAAGCGCCATCACCAGGCTGGCGGCGGCCACCACCGGGTCGGCCGTGTGCTGCGGCAGCGCACCGTGGCCGCCGATCCCAGTCAGCGTGATGGTGGCGTAGTCCGACGAGGCCATCGCCGCGCCTTCGCGCAGCACCAGGGCGCCCTGCGGGATGCCCGGCATGTTGTGCATCGCGAAGATGGCGTCGCAGGGGTGAGCGTCGAACAGGCCGTCGGCCATCATGCGCAGCGCACCGCCGCCGCCTTCCTCCGCGGGCTGGAAGATCAGGTTCAGCGTGCCGTCGAAGCGGCCCGCTTCGGCGAGGTGCCGCGCCGCCGCCAGCAGCATCGCGGTGTGACCGTCGTGGCCGCAGGCGTGCATCAGCCCCGGACGCTGGCTGCTCCACTCGGCGCCGCTGGCCTCGGCGATCGGCAGCGCGTCCATGTCGGCGCGCAGGCCGAGGCGGCGCGTGCCGTGGCCGCATTTCAGCGTGCCGACCACGCCGGTGCCGCCCAGGCCGCGATGGACCGCGTAGCCCCAGCCCTCGAGCTTGTCGGCGACCAGCGCCGAGGTGCGGTGCTCCTCGAAAGCCAGCTCCGGGTGGCGGTGGATGTCGCGGCGCAGGCTGACGAACTCGCCCACGCGGGCTTGCAGCGCATCGAGCAGGTAGGTCACGACGCCGCCCCCGCGCTCACTGCGGCTGCAGGTTGATCTGCTTGGCGATGGCGCGGTAGCGCGCCGTCTCGCCTTCGAAGAACTTCGCCGATTCGGCCAGTGTCATCGGCGCCGAAGGGTGCTGGGTCTGCGCCGCGAGCTGCGCGCGCACGCCCGGATCCTGCAGCGTCTTGCCGATCGCGGCGTGCAGCTTCACGACCACCTCGTCCGGCGTGGCCTTCGGCACCATGAAGCCGGTCCAGATCTTGTACGAGAAGTTCTTCAGCGCCTGCGTCTCGCTCATCGCCGGCACGTTCTTCAGCAGCTCCGAGCGCTGCGCGCCGAGCTGGCCGATGACCTTCAGCCGGCCCTGCTCGGCCAGCGCGCCCATCGCGGCGCTGTAGACGAGCACGGCGAAGTCGACCTGGCCGCCGCCGATGTCCTGCAGCAGCGGCGCGTTGCCCTTGTAGGGCACGTGCGCCAGCTTGATGCCGGTCTGCGCCTGCACGTTCTCGAGGATCAGGTGGTACAGCGAGCCGATGCCCACGCTGCCGTAGGTCAGCGGCTTGTCGGCCGACTTCTTCGCCAGGGCGATCAGCTCGTCGACGCTGTTGACCGGCAGGTCCTTGCGCGTCACGAACACCATCACCGCGTCGGCCACCGGGTGCACGAGGCGGAAGTCTTCCGTCTTGAGCTTCACCGCGGCATTGGCCAGCGGCGAGAGGATCACCTCGTTGGGCGAGCCCTGGAAGATGTAGTAACCGTCGGCCGGCGCGCCGAGCACCTTCTGCGCGGCCAGCGCACCGCTGACGCCGCCGAGGTTTTCCACCAGCACCTGCTGGCCGAGCTCCTTGCCGAGCTGCTGGTTGAAGATGCGGGCGATCGCATCCGACGGGCCGCCCGCCGGGTACGGAACCATCAGGTTCACCGGCTTGGCCGGCCAGGCCTGGGCGAGCGCCGAGCCGGCGGCGAGCAGCCAGCCTCCGGCCAGCAGGGTGGTGAGGGCGAGGCGACGGGCGGGATTCGACATCGGAACACTCCTGAACGGACGGTGGATGGAGGATGCGTGGCGCCAATGTAGAAACGCGGCGATGCGAAGTCCAATGCATTGTGTTCTGCATTAACATGAGTCGAATGCATGCATCTGGAGAGGCCGTGTCATGACTCTCGTGCAACTGCGCCACCTGATCGCGCTGGCCCAGACCGGCTCCTTCAGCCGCGCCGCGCAGGCGCAGTTCCTCACCCAGCCGGCGCTCAGCCGCAGCATCCGCGCGCTGGAAGACGAGCTCGGCATGCCGCTGTTCGACCGCGTCGGCCGGCGCATCGAGCTCACCGCCTTCGGCCGCGCCACGCTGGAGCGCGCGCGCCTGCTGGTCACCGACGCCGAGGAACTGCAGGGCAGCGGCCGCCGCTCGCGCGAGGGCGAGCGTGGCGTGCTGCGCATCGGCATGGGCTCCGGCCCGGGTGCGATGCTGATGACGCCGCTGCTGATGACCATCGCGCTCGAGCATCCGCAGGTGCACGTGGAGATCGCCCGCGGCGGCACCGAGCTGCTGGTGCAGTCGCTGCGCGCGCGCACGCTGGATGCCCTGGTGGTCGACGCCCGTTCGCTCAAGCCCGCGCCCGACCTGCGCACCGAGCTGCTGTTCGAGATGCGCGGCGCCTTCATGGTGCGTCGAGGCCATCCGCTGACGAAGGGGCGCGGTGGTGTGCGTTTCGAGGATGCGAGCCGCTACCCGATCGCCTCGACGCCGCTGTCCGACGAGGTGGCGCGCATCCTGATCGCACGCTACGGCCCGCAGGCGCACCCGGAGCAGTGCGTCACGCTGCGTTGCGAGGAGGTGGCCAGCCTGGTGGAAGTGGCCGAGCACAGCGACGCCGTGCTGCTGGCCATCCGCGCCGCCGCACCGACGCTGGTCGAGCTCACGATGCGACCGGCGCTGGACGCGACGGCGCGGCTCGGCCTCGTCACGCTGGCTCGGCGCAGCGAGGCGCCGCTGCTGGCCATCGTGCGTGAGCTGATGAGGGAGCGACTGCGCGACGCCTGACACCCACCGCGCACTCGGCCATCGAGTTTCAGTCGTTCAGGATCCGCCGCAGCGCGCCGACCAGCGCGTTGGGATGCTCCAGGCCCGCGTAGGCCGGGGGCACGGGCGGCAGCCCGAGCAGCCCGGCCACCGCCATGCGGGCGGCCTGCACCGAGTACTCGACGGTGTAGACCACGTTGTCCGGGATCTCGCAGTACTGCCCGACCACGGCAAGGCGCTCGAAGCCCGGTGGCATCACCGCCGGCCGGTCGCCGCGCAGGCGCGGCATGAACTGGCTGGTGGTGTAGGGCAGCAGGCAGGGAATGCAGTTCGCGTTGGCCAGCAGCTGCGGCGTCTGCGCCTGCAGGCCCAGCTGCGCGTACAGCTCGACGAGGATCTCGCGCCCGCTGCAATCGGCCATGCGCTTGGCGACGAAGTCGCCGACGCGGTCCGGGTACAGGCCGTAGCCCCACCACACGCCGGTGCCTTCCGGCTGTCCCGGGAAGGCGGGCGAGGGGTAGAGGTGGAAGGTGATCATCCAGCTCGAGTCCTTCAGCGTGACCAGGCCGCCACGCCCGGCCGGGCTGCCGCTGAAGGCCTCGACGAGGTGGAAGAAGCGCAGGTCGGCATCGGTCACCGTGAAGGTGATCCACTTCGTGCGATCGACCTGGCCGCAGAACGCCCACGGCCGGCCGAAGGCGCGGTCCTGCTCGCCCAGGCGCTGCCAGAGCCGCCACGACGCGCTGGGCGGGCCGCTCCTGGCGGCCGGCGCCGACGCCATCGAGCCGAGGCTGGAGTCGGCGGTCATCGAACCGAGTGTGAGGACGAGGAGGTCGTCGCCGCCCAGTTCGATCGTCTCGGCGCGGCCGTCGCGCGTCGCGCGCAGGCGTTGCGGCGACTTCTTGCCGCCGGCGCCCGCGGCGAACTCCACGTCGTCCACCTCGACGCCGGCCTCGAAGCGCGCGCCCTGCGCCTGCAGCCAGCGCACCAGCGGCTTCACGATCGAGTCGTGGCCGTTGTAGCGGGTGGACTGGATGATCTGCATCGTCTCCAGGTCCGGGAACAGGCGCAGGAAGCGCAGCAGGTAGCGCCGCAGTTCGTCGGCGCCGTGCCAGGTCTCGAAGCCGAACATGCTGCTCCACATCAGCCAGAAGTTCGACTCGAAGAACGGTGGCTCGAAGCATTCCTCGATGCGCCGGCCCTCGATCTCGCCGGCGTCGCGCAGCATCAGCCTGGCCAGGTCGGCACGGTCCCGGTTGCGCAGGTGCCAGTCGGTCGGATCGACGACGCGGCCGCCCCGCTCGACCAGCCGGGCACGGTCGTACCAGGGCGCGGACTGCCAGAACTCGAAGGTGTCCTCGGCCACCGATTTCGCCGGGTCGTCGAGCGACGGGATGGCGTCGAGCAGTTCGTACATCAGCACGTAGGCCGGGCCGAACATGCGGCTGCCGCGCATCGAGTAGCCCTGGCTGGCCGAGCCCGCGGCGTCGAGGCTGCCGCCGGGCTGCGGCGCGGCCTCGAGCAGGCGGATCTGCCGGCCCGGCACGCCGCCGTCGCGGATCAGGAAGGCGGCGCTGGCCAGCCCGGCGATGCCGGCACCGACGATGTGGATGAGGCGTTCGCTCGGCATGGGGCACAGGGTAGCCGGGTCGGGGCCCGCGCCGGGGCGCGCCGCCGCCCGCACCGCAGCGATGAAGTGATCTGGCGCAACGTCCGTGCGCGGCGAGGCGGTATCAAGCAGGACGCAGACAGCGCAGGGGCGAGGGGAGCAACGGCCGATGAGATCCTTGAGCGGTGTGGACGGAGCCTTCCTCCACCTGGAGACGCCCCAGACGCCGATGCACGTCGGCTCGCTGCACCTGTTCGAGCTGCCGCCCGGCGCGACGCCGGCCGCCTTCCTCGCCGAGGTGCGCCGGCAGTTGCGCCGGCGGCTGCGCATCGCGCCGGTGCTCACGCGCAGGCTCGCGCCGATGCCGCTGCAGTTCGCCAACCCGGTGTGGGTGGAGGACGACGAGCTCGACTGGGCCTACCACGTGCAGCCCATCACCCTCGATCCACCCGGCACGCAGGCGCAGCTGGAGGTGCTGGCCGGCCGGCTGCACTCGGAACTGCTCGACCGCCACCGCCCGCTGTGGCGCATGGCGGTGATCGACGGCCTCGCCTCCGGCCAGGTGGCCTGCTACTTCCAGGTCCACCACGCGGTGCTCGACGGCCAGGCCGGCGTGCTGCTCTCGCAGGCGCTGTTCGACACCACGCCGACACCGCGCCGCCTGCCGCGCACCGGCGCGCCCGGTGCCGAGCATCCGGGCACGATGGCGCTCGCCGCGGCCGCGCTGCGCCACGATGCGGCCCAGTACGTCAAGCTGCTGCGCCACCTGCCGGAGGTGGTGCGCACGCTGGGCGGTCTGCTCGGCGGCGCGCCCGCCGGCCAGGCCGGGGCGCAGCGCGGCGGCCTGGGGCAGAACTTCGGCTTCGGCCCGAAGACGGCGCTGAACGTGCCCATCACCGGCGAGCGCGGCTTCGCCGCCGTGTCGCTGCCGCTGGTGGCGCTCAAGGCGCTGGCCGAGGCGCATGGCGCCAAGCTCAACGACATCGTGCTGGCGCTGTGCGGCGGTGCCTTGCGGCGCTGGCTGGCGGCGCACGGCGGCGTGCCCGACAAGCCGCTGATCGCGACCATGCCGATCTCGCTGCGCCAGGGCGGCAACACCGACTTCTCGGTGCAGGCCACGCTGAGCCTGGTCAACCTGCACACCCATCTGGCCGACCCGGTGCAGCGCCTGCACGCGATCCGCGATGCGGCGGGGGCGATGAAGGCGCTGGCGCGGCGGGCGCGCGGCGTGATCCCGATGGATTTCCCCTCCCTCGGCACGCCCTGGCTGCTGCAGGGGCTGGCGGCGTTGTACGGGCGCTCCGCCGTCGTCGAGGCGATGCCGACGCTGGCCAATCTGGTGATCTCCAACGTGCCCGGCCCGCCGGTGCCGCTGTACTCGGCCGGCGCGCGCATGACGGCGTACTGGCCGCTGTCGATCGTCGAGCACGGCGTCGGCCTGAACGTCACCGTGATGAGCTACGCTGGCGACATGGGATTCGGCTTCACCACGGCGCGTTGCGCGGTGCCCGCGCCGCGCGAGCTGTCGGTCGCGCTGGTGGCCGCGTTCGACGAACTGCTCGCGCGCAGCCCGCATCCGATCCCCCGCTGACCGAACGGACCCCACGCATGCGCCAACTGAGCGGACACGACGCGAGCTTCCTCGACGCCGACACGCAGCACGCCAACGCCAACGTCACCTTCGTCCAGATCTACGACCAGAGCACGGTGCCCGGCGGCGTGCTGCGCTTCAAGACCATCCTGGCGCACATCCAGGGCCGGCTGCACCGCTCGCCGATCTTCCGCAGCCGGCTGCTGCGCGTGCCGCTGGAGCTCGACGAGCCCTACTGGGTGGAAGACGAGAACTTCGACCTCGAGTACCACGTGCGCCACATCGCGCTGCCCAAGCCGGGCGACTGGCGCCAGTTCTGCATCCAGGCATCGCGCATCCACGCGCGCGCGCTCGACCTGCAGCGTCCGCTGTGGGAGATCTACGTGATCGAGGGGCTGGACAGCATCGCCGAGCTGCCGCCGGGCAGCTTCGCGCTGCTGACCAAGATCCACCACGCCGCGATCGACGTCGAGAGCCGCAACGAGTTCGTCGAGGTGCTGCACGACCGCACGCGCCGGCCGCACAAGCCCGAGCCCGCCGAGCCCTGGTTTCCGGAGCGTCCGCCCGGGCCGGTGTCGCTGCTGCGCCGTGCCGCGCTGCACTGCCTGACCTCGCCGACGCGGCTGCTGCGCCCGCTGCGCCGCGCCGCGCCGGCCACGCTGGCCTTCGCGCGTGACCTGCTGCACCCCGAGCGACACCTGACCGCGACACGCTTCAACGCCGTGGTCACGCCGCACCGCGTGTTCGACACGCGGCGCTTCCAGGTGGCGGAGTTCGAGGCGATCCGCGCCCTGGTGGACGGCGCCAGCCTCAACGACGCCGTGGTGGCGGTGTGCGCCGGTGGGCTGCGGCGCTACCTCGGCGCCCATGCCGAGCTGCCCCGGGCCGAACTGTCAGCCCAGGTGCCGCTGGCGATCGGCGAAGACCCGGGCTCCGACGCCGCGGCCTGGCGCATCGGCATCGGCAGCGACATCGAGGACGCCGTCCAGCGCCTTGCGCACATCCATGCGCAGACCGCCGCCGCGCTGCAGCCGCAGGCCGGGCGGCCGCAGCCGCTGCCGAGCTGCACCATCACCCACGTCACCGCGCCGACGGTGCCGGTGTACCTGCACGGGGCGCGCATGAGCTACTTCTCGGCCATCCTGCCGATCAGCGACGGCATGGGCCTGGTGTTCGCGGTCACGCGCTACGACGACCGCATCGTCGTCTCGCCCACCTCCTGCCGCGAACTGATGCCCGATCCGCAGTTCTTCACCCAGTGCGTGCGCGACAGCTTCCAGGAGTACCTCGCGCTGGCGCGCGAGGTGCCGGCCGTCAAAGCGCCAGCCGCTCGTGCGTCAGCATCCGGTAGGTCCAGGCCAGCGGCCCGGACGGCACGAAGCGCGACCAAGCGCCCTCCGGCTGCGCCAGCCGGTCGGCGACGATCCACAGCACCAGGGCGTTGAAGCCCAGGCCGACGTGGCTGCCGGGCACGCGGATGTTCTCGTGCCAGGCCGGGTCGCCCTCGACGGTGGCCTCCTGCGGCGGCACCACGCCGTCGCCGAGCGAGTACAGGCAGCTCAGCGGCACTGGCAGGGTCTTGCGCTCGCGCAGCTTCTTCGCGCGCGGCTGCATCGCGTGGGCCGACGGCCCCATCGGGTGGGCGATCAGCCGGTACATGGCCTTGACCAGCGGCGGCGAGGCGCTGCCCTCCGGGTCGACGCTGATCGGGCTGCCCAGCGTGATCACGCAGCGCACGCATTCCGGCGCCTGGTGCGCGCCGTACATCGCGAACACACCGCCCAGGCTCCAGCCCACCAGGCTGACCTTGCGGCCGGTCTTGTGGTGCAGGTAGCGAATCTTCTGCTCCAGCGCGGTGGCGTGGCGGGCGTGGAAGCCGACGTTGCGCCCGAGCCCCCAGGTCTCGACGGCATAGCCGCGGTAGCGCAGGAACAGCTCCAGCGCGATCAGCGAGGCCTCGCTGCCCATGAAGCCGGGCAGCAGCAGCACCGGGTGGCCATCGCCGCGTGCCGCGGTGGCCAGCGCCGGCAGCGACCACGGCAGCGCCGCCGCCTCGAACAGCGCGCGCAACTCGAGCAGCGAGTGGGCGGTGCGGGGTCGGCCAGTGTGGGGGTGTCGTTTCACCATCGAGGCAGGCGCGCGCAGAAGTGCGTGCCTAGGCAGCATGCCACGGCCGGCCGCCGCTGCGCACCCCATCGTGAAGAATGGCCTCGGTCAGCATCGAGCGGCTGATGCGCCAGCGCGCCAGCGCGTGGTCGAACACCAGCCGTTCGTCGCCCGAGACATGGCCGTCGGCCGTCACCGCGGCCGCCGCCAGGCGGCAGACCATCAGCCGCTCGTGCGGATCGACCACGGCATCGAGCAGGCGGTCGACGTAAGCCTGGTCGCGGGCGCGCAGCCAGGAGCATTCCGCCAGGCCGTGGCCGACGTCCCTCAGGCACTCGTTCACCATCGCGAGGAAGTGCTCGCGCGGAACGCCGAGCCGCGCGAAGGCGTCGACATCTTCCAGGGCCTGCAGTTCGCGCGGGTCGGCCCGGCCGTTGGCCGCCACCATCAGGGCCAGCACGCGGGCTGCCGCGGCCGAGAACGGGCGCCGGTCGTCTCTCGTCGTCATCGTTGTCTCCTGCGCTGCGGACTGCAGTTCCGCCAGTGAGTGAGGCGCGCGCCGGAAGTTCCGCGCCGGCGCGCCTGTCGGCAGGCTGCTTGATCCTGCGCAAGGCAACCGCCTCGCGGCGCGACAGGGCCCGGCGCAATGAACAGAATCGCCCCGTCCGACCCCGAGACGGAGACCACCGGCGTGCCGCCAACGACCACCGATGATCCCCCTGCCGCCGCGGCCATCGACTGGCATGCGCTCGACGCCGACGAGGCGCTGCGGCGCTGCGGCACCGACCCCATGCGCGGTCTGGCCGCCGCCACGGCCGCGCAGCGTCTGGCCGAACACGGCCCCAACGCGCTGCCCGAGCCGCCGCCGAAGCCGGCCTGGCGCACCTTCGTGCGCCAGTTCAAGAGCCCGCTGATCTACATCCTGTTCGTTGCCGCGGTGCTGGCGGTGGCGCTCGGCCACCACGGCGACGCCGGCGTGATCCTCGCGGTGGTGCTGGTCAATGCGCTGATCGGCAGCTTCCAGGAAGGCCGTGCCGAGCGCTCAATGGCGGCGCTGCGCCGGCTGTCCGCCTTGCGCGTTCGCGTGCTGCGCGACGGCCGCGAGCAGGTGCTCGAAGCGCGCGAGCTGGTGCCGGGCGACCTGATGCTGCTGGCCGCCGGCGACGCAGTGGCAGCCGACGCGCGCCTGGTCGAGGAGGCGCAGCTGCAGGTGGCCGAAGCGGCGCTGACCGGCGAATCGGTGCCGGTGGCCAAGTCGATCGCCGCCGTGCCCGAGGCCACCGGCCTGGCCGACCGGCACGACATGGTCTATTCCGGCACCCACGTCACCGGCGGTCGCGCGCGGGCCGTGGTGGTGGCCACCGGCATCCACACCGAGGTCGGCCGCATCGCCGGCCTGACCGAGCGCGCCGAGGAGCCCAAGACGCCGCTGGAGCAGCGCCTCGAGCAGTTCGGCCGCGCGCTGGTGGCGGCGGCGCTGGGCCTGTTCGTGCTCGTCGTGCTGCTCGGCCTGTGGCGCGCGCTGCCGCTGCCCGAGGTGCTGATGGTCGCGATCAGCCAGATGGTCTCGATGGTGCCCGAGGGCTTGCCGGTGGCGATGACCATCGCGCTGGCCGTGGGCATGCAGCGCATGGCCGAGCGCGGCGCGATCATCCGCCGCCTCTCGGCGGTGGAGACGCTGGGCTCCACCACGGTGATCTGCAGCGACAAGACCGGCACGCTGACGAAGAACGAGATGACCGCTGTCGAACTGTGGCTGCCCGGCCACGGCGGCGCGCACCGCGAGATCGCGGCCGGCGGCATCGGCTATGCGCCCGAAGGCACGCTGCTCGAGCACGGCCACCCGGCCGAAGTGCACGACGCTGCGCTGCGCGAGCTGATCATCGCCGCCGCGCTGTGCAACGACGCCGAACTGTTGCCGCCCGAAGACGAACGCGCGGCCTGGACGGTGCTCGGCGACCCCACCGAAGGCGCACTGCTGGTGCTGGCGGGCAAGGCCGTCGCCGAGCTCACCACGCTGCGCCGTGACGCGCCGCGCGAAGCCGAGTTGCCCTTCGACTCCGACACCAAGCTGATGGCCACGCGCCACCGCCTGGCCGAGGCGCCGCGCCGCGTCTTCATCAAGGGTGCGCCGGAGGCGGTGCTGCGCCTGGCCGACGGGGTTCACGATGCCACGCTGAACGCTGCGCGCCGGCAGGCCGAGGCGATGGCCACGCGCGCGCTGCGCGTGCTCGCCTTCGGCGTGGTCGACGACGATCCGCTCGATCCGGCCGACGGCTTCGAGGCCCTGGCCGGCCGCGTGCGCCTGCTCGGCCTGGTCGGCCAGATCGACCCGCCGCGCGAGGAGGTGAAGCTGGCCGTGGCCGAATGCCGCCGTGCCGGCATCCGCCCGATCATGGTGACCGGCGACCACAAGCTCACCGGCCTGGCGATCGCGCGCGAGCTGGGCATTGCGCGCGATGGCGATCGTGCCGTCGACGGCCCCGAACTCGAGCGCATGGGCGAAGCCGAGCTGCGCGACGAGCTGCCGGGCATTGCCGTCTTCGCGCGCGTGCAGCCGGCGCAGAAGCTGCGCATCGTCGAGGCACTGCAGTCGCGCGGCGAGGTGGTGGCGATGACCGGCGACGGCGTCAACGACGCGCCGGCGCTGGCCCGTGCCGATGTCGGCGTGGCGATGGGCATCACCGGCACCGAGGTGGCCAAGAGCGCGGCCAAGATCGTCGTCACCGACGACAACTTCGCCACCATCGTCGGCGCCGTGCAGCAGGGCCGCGTGGTCTACGCCAACCTGAAGAAGGTCATCCTCTACCTCTTCGCCACCTCGATGGCCGAGGTGCTGGTGCTGCTGCTGGCGCTGCTCGGCGGTTTTCCGCTGCCGCTGGCGGCGGTGCAGATCCTGTGGATCAACATCGTCACGGAAGGCACGGTGACGGTGAACCTGGTGATGGATCCGCCCGACGGCGACGAGATGCGCCGCCGCCCCGTGCCGCGCAACGACCGCCTGCTCGGCCGGCACCTGCTGCAGCGCGTGGCGCTGATGACGCCGATGATCGCTGGCGTGACCTTCGGCTGGTTCGCCTGGCGGCTCTCGCAGGGTGTGCCCGAGGCGGTGGTGCGCACCGAGACCTTCACCGTGCTGGCGATGTGCCAGTGGTTCAACGTGCTCAACTGCCAGTCGGCCACCGCCACGGCGCTGGGCGCGCGGCTGCTGCGCAACCACTGGCTGGCCGGCGGCCTGACGCTGAGCGTGGCGCTGCAGGCGGCGGTGCTGTACGTTCCGGCGATGAATGCGCTGTTCCACACCGTGCCGCTGCCGCCAGCCTCGCTGCTGCCGCTGCTGGCGCTGGCCAGCCTGGTGCTGTGGACCGAAGAACTGCGCAAGCTGATCGTGCGCAGCGCGCGGCGCCGCGAGGCGGCGTGATGGGGCTGATCGGCCTGGTGCTGCAGTTCCTGCTCTGCGCGGTGCTGATCGCCGGGGCCGGCTTCGTGCTCAGCCGCAGCGGCGATGCGCTGGCCGTGGCGCACGGCTGGGGTCGTGGCTGGGTCGGCCTGGCGCTGCTGGCCACCGTGACCTCGCTGCCCGAGCTGGCCTCGGGCGTCAGCGCGGTGGCGCTGGTCGGCGCGCCCAACCTCGCGGTGGGCAATGCGCTCGGCGCCTGCGTGGTCAACCTCGCGTTCCTCGTCGTCGTCGACCTGCTGCAGCGCCAGCAGCCGATGTACCGGCGCGCCAGCGCCACGCACCTGCTGTCGGCCGGCTTCGGCGTGGTGATGCTCGGCTTCGTGGCGATGAGCCTGGTCACCGGCCGAGCCGCGCCGCAGTTCCTCGGTGTCGGGCTGTACAGCCCGGTGCTGCTGGCGCTGTACCTGCTTGCGCTGCGCAGCGTGTTCGCGCACGAGCAGTCGAACCGATTGGGCGCGGAGGCACAGGCCCTCGAGCGGCCTTCTGCGCAAACGGTGCGGCGCGAGTGGCGCCGCTTCGGCACCGCCGCGCTGGTGGTGCTGGCCGCCGGCAGCTGGCTGCCCGAGGTGGCCGACGGGCTCTCGCAGGCCGTCGGCCTGTCGCGCAGCTTCGTCGGCACGGTGTTCATGGCGCTGGTCACCACGCTGCCCGAGATGGCCGTCACCGTCTCGGCGCTGCGCCTGGGCGCGCTGGACATGGCCATCGGCAACCTGCTGGGCAGCAACCTGTTCAACGTGCTCATCCTCGCCGTCGACGACGTGGCCTACCTGCGCGGGCCGCTGCTGGCAGATGCGTCGCCGGCCCATGCCGGCACCGCGGCCACCGCGCTGGTGATGACTGGCCTGGTCATCATCGGCCTGGTGATGCGGCCGCAGGGCAGGGTGCTGCGCGTGGCCAGCTGGGTCAGCGTGGGCCTGGTGGCGGCCTACGGCATCAATGCCGCGCTGATCTACTTGGCCGGGGCGTGAGCGGAGGCGGCGACGATGTTCCATCTCTACGGCATCAGCGGCCGCATGGCCAGCGGCAGCATCGAGCAGCTTCGCCATGCGGCGCCGGTGAGCGCGGCCGCGCGAGCGCGGCGGGCGGCGCCGGTCGGCACGCCCGAGGGGGCACCGGCGGCACCCGCAACGCAGGGCCGCGCCCGCGACGCGCTGGCCGCCTATGCCGGCGCCGCGCCCAGACACGAGCGCGAACCGGTGCGCCGTGTGGCCGAGGTGATGAGCCATCCGGTGCACACCCTCTCCGCGGACGCCAGTGTGCGCAGCGCCTGGCGCACGCTGGTCGATCGCGGCATCGGCCAGGCCCCGGTGGTGGCCGCCGACGGCACGCTGGCCGGCCTGGCCGGCCGCGCCGAACTGCTGCCGCCAGGCCTGCTGGATTCTGCGCTGGCCGACGCCGAAGCCTGGGATGCGCTGCTCGCCCAGCCGGTGTCCGCCGTGATGTGGACGCCGGTACCGGCCGCGGCGCCGGAGACCGAGCTGCGCCGTGTCGCCGAACTGCTGCTGGCCACCGGGCTACCGGGCCTGCCGGTGGTGTCGCCCGAAGGCCGGGTCGAAGGCTTCGTGTCGCGCTCCGACCTGCTGCGCGCCATCGTGGCCGATCCGCCGCTGGACCTGTGGGGCTGAACGGCCTGCGCCGCCATGCACACCGCCTTCGACGAATTCGCCCTGCTGCTGCTGATCTGCGCGCTGGCCGGTGCGCTGTTCGTGCGGCTGCGCCAGCCGGTGCTGATCGCCTACATCGTGGTCGGCATCGCGGTCGGGCCGGCCGGCTTCGGGCTGGTCAGCGCGCACGACCAGGTCGACCTGCTCGCGCAAGTGGGCGTGGCGGTGCTGCTGTTCGCGGTCGGCCTCAAGCTCGACCTGCACCACATCCGCCACATCGGCCCGGTGGCGCTGGCCACCGGACTCGGGCAGCTGGCCTTCACCATCGTGATCGGCTTCGCGCTCCTGCTGGCGCTGGGCAAGGGGCTGATGGACGCGATCTACGTCGCGGTCGCGCTGACCTTCTCCAGCACCATCATCATCGTCAAGCTGCTGTCCGACAAGCGCGAGCTCGACAGCCTGCACGGCCGCATCGCGGTGGGCTTCCTGATCGTGCAGGACCTGGCGGTGGTGGTGGCGATGATGGCGATGAGCGCGCTGCGCAGCGGCGGCGACGATGCCTCGCTGGCCGAGGTTGCGCTCTCCCTGGCCTGGCGCGTGGCGGTGGCCGCGGCCGCGATGGCCGTCTTGATGCGCTGGGTGCTGCCGGCCGTGGTGGCGGCGATGGCACGCTCGCAGGAACTGCTGCTTGTGTTCGCGGTGGCCTGGGGCGTGGCGCTGGCGGCGCTGGGCGAATGGGCTGGCTTCAGCAAGGAGGCCGGGGCCTTCCTGGCCGGCTTCTCGCTCGCTTCCACACCCTACCGGGAGGCGATGAACGCCCGGCTGACGGGCCTGCGTGACTTCCTGCTGCTGTTCTTCTTCATCGACCTCGGCGCCCGGCTGGACTTCTCCACGCTCGGGGCGGAACTCGGCACCGCCGCCGTGCTCTCCCTGTTCGTGCTGATCGGCAACCCGCTGATCGTGATGGCCATCATGGGATTCATGGGCTACCGCCGGCGCACCGGCTTCCTCGCCGGGCTGACCGTGGCGCAGATCAGCGAGTTCTCGATCGTCTTCGTGGCCATGGGCATCACGCTGGGCCATGTCGGCGTGGGAGCGCTCGGGCTGACCACGCTGGTGGGGCTGGTGACGATCACCGTGTCGACCTACATGATCCTGTACTCGCAACCGCTGTACGAGCGCTTCTCGCCCTGGCTGGGTGTGTTCGAGCGCAAGCGCCCGTGGCGCGAGCTGGCTGCGGAGGCCGGTGACAACGATGGCCGGCCCGTGCAGGCCGTGGTGTTCGGCCTCGGCCGCTACGGCAGCCGCCTGCTGCAGCAGCTGCGCGAGGCCGGTGTGCACGCGGTGGGCGTGGACTTCGATCCCGAGGCGGTGCGCGAGCTGCGCGCGCAGGGCCTGCCGGTGGAGTTCGGCGACGGCGAGGATCCGCAGTTCCTCGAGACGCTGCCGCTCGCACGCTCGCCCTGGGTGATCACGACGCTGCCGCAGTGGGAGTCCAATCGCGCGCTGCTGCATGCGCTGCAGTCGGTGCACTACCGCGGCCGCGTGGCCGGTGCGGCCCGTGATGCGCTGCACGCGCGCCTGCTGGCGCAGGCCGGCGTGGCGCCGGTGCTCAACCCCTTCGATGACGCCGCCGACCACGCGGCGCGCCACCTCGCCCAGGCGATCCAGCCCCAGGAGACACCAGCATGAATCCCGACCGCCCCGTGCTCGCGGCCACCGACTTCTCGCCCCACGCCCGCCACGCCGCCGACCGCGCGGCGCGTATCGCCCACGAGAAGGCGGCGTCGCTGGCGCTGCTGCACGTGTTGCCCGGCGAGGCCCTGGCCCGCCTGCGAGAGTGGCTGGGCGTGGCCAATGCGCCGGAGGTGCAGATGACGGCCTCGGCCCGCGAGCAGCTCGACCGGCTGGCCGCCGAGCTGCATGCGTCGCGCCGCGTCCAGACCGCCTGCAGCGTTGCCGCCGGCGCGCCGGTGGACGAGATCCTGCGCGAAGCCGAGCGGCTCGATGCGCGGCTGATCGTGCTCGGCGCGCGCGGTACCGGCTTCCTGCGCCGCCTGGTGCTCGGCACCACCGCCGAACGGCTGCTGCGCCGAACGACGCGTCCGCTGCTGGTGGTGCGCCAGACACCGCACGAGCCGTACCGGCGCGTGCTGGTGGCGCTGGACTTCTCACCCTGGTCGGGCCAGGCACTGGCGCTGGCGCGCCGCATCGCGCCGCACGCCCACCTGGTGCTGTTCAGCGCCTTCGAGGTGCCCTTCGAGGAGAAGCTGCGCTTCTCCGGCGTCGACCCGGCCACCATCGAGGCCTACCGCCAGAAGGCGCGCGCCGAGGCCACGCAGGCGGTGCACCGTCTGGCCGATGCGGCCGGGCTCAAGCCGGCGCAGTGGCAGCCCTGCGTGGTCGAAGGCGAAGCCTCGCTGCGCCTGATCGAGAAGGAGCAGGAGCTCGACTGCGACCTCGTCGTGCTCGGCAAGCACGGCGTGGCGGCCACCGTCGACCTGCTGCTGGGCAGCGTCACCAAGCACGTGCTCGCCGAGGGCAGCGTGGACGTGGCGGTGTCGACCGCGCACGAGGCATGACGCTGGCCTTCGCGGCGCCGTGGCGTGCGCTGGGCTGCCTCGCTGCGGCCGCCGTGGTGCACGCCGCCGCGCCGCCGCCCGATGCGCTGCGCGCGGGGCTGGCGCTGTTCGTGCTGATCGGCGGTCTGTGGATGACACAGGCGCTGCACCTGACCGTCACCGCGCTGCTGGTGCCGCTGCTGGCGGCGCTGGCCGGCTTGATGGACCTGCGCGCGGCGCTCGCCTCGTTCGCGCATCCGGTGATCTTTCTCTTCCTCGGCAGCTTCGCGCTCGCGGCGGCGCTGCAGCAGCAGGGGCTGGACCGCGCGCTCGCTGCGGCGATGCTGCGCGCCGCCGGCGGCCGGCGAGCGCGCGCGGTGGCGCTGCTGTTCGTGCTGACGGCCGGGCTCTCGATGTGGATCAGCAACACCGCGACGGTGGCGATGATGCTGCCGCTGGCGCTCGCGCTGCTGGCCTCGGGCGACGAGCGGCAGCCGCCGGGCGCGCGCGAGCAGGCCTTCGTGCTGCTGGGCGTGGCCTACAGCGCCAGCATCGGCGGCATCGGCACGCTGGTGGGCAGCCCGCCCAACGCCATCGCGGCGGCGCAGGCCGGCATCGGCTTCACGCAGTGGCTGGCCTTCGGGCTGCCGCTGGTGCTCGTGCTGCTGCCGCTGATGGCCGCGGTGCTCTACGCACTGCTGCGGCCGCGGCTGGCCGGCCACATCGCGCTGGCACAGGAAGGGCCGATCGAGTGGACCGCGCCGCGGCGCTGGACGCTTGCCGTCTTCGTGCTCACCGCGGTCGGCTGGATGGCCGGCGCGCCGCTGGCGCGGGCGCTGGGCATCAGCGCCGACGTCGACAGCCTGGTGGCGCTGGCGGCCATCGTCGCGCTGATGGCCGGCGGCGCGATCGGCTGGCCGGAAGTGGAACGGCGCGCGCACTGGAGCGTGCTGCTGCTGTTCGGCGGCGGCCTCGCGCTGAGCGAGGCCATGGCCGCCAGCGGCGCCAGCCGCTACCTCGCCGATGCCTTCGTCGCGCAGGTGCAGGGCGTGCCGGCGTGGCTGGTGGTCGTCGCGGTGGTGGCCTTCGTGGTCTTCCTCACCGAGCTGGTGAGCAACACCGCCAGCGCCGCGCTGCTCGTGCCCATCTTCATGGGCGTGGCCTCGGCGCTCGGGCTGCCGCCGGTGATGCTGGCGGCGGCCATCGCCGCCTCGGCCTCGTGCGCCTTCATGCTGCCGGTGGCCACGCCGCCCAATGCGATCGTCTTCGCCACCGAGCAGGTGCCCCAGACCACGATGATGCGTTGCGGACTGGTGCTCAACCTCGTGTGCATCGCGGTGATCGCCGGTCTGGCCGCCCTGGCCTATGGCTGATGTTCGCTGCGCTACAGCCGGCCACCCAGCGGCGGCGGCAGCGCATCTCCGGCCTGGCGGCGGCGGAACAGTGCGGCGCGGGCCAGCACGATGGTGGTCACCGGTGCGGTGATCGACAGCACGATGATCACCAGCCACACGTGCAGGGAGAGCCCGCCGCCGCGGGTGCTGAAGTGCACGATCGAGGCCAGCGTGACGATCCAGGCCGCCAGCGTGGAGGCGAGCGCCGGCGCGTGCATGCGCGAGAAGAAGTCGGCCAGGCGCACCAGGCCCAGCGCGGCCACCAGCACCACGGCGCCGCTGGCCAGCAGCAGCAGCGCGACGGCGATCTCGGCCAGCGGCGGCATCATTCGATCGCCTCGCCGCGCAGCAGGAACTTGGCCAGCGCCACCGAGCCGACGAAGCCGAACAGCACCATCAGCAGCGCGCCCTCGAAGTACATCGGGCTGTCGTAGCGGATCGCCAGCACCAGCATCACCAGCATGCCGGCCACGTAGAGGAAGTCCAGTGCGAGCACGCGGTCCTGCGCGCTCGGGCCGCGCACCACGCGCAGCAATCCGATGGCCATCGCCAGCGCGTACATCACCAGCGTGGCATCGATGGCCAGCGAGAGGAAGGGGCTCATTCGAAGATCTCCTTCAACGGCATCTCGTAGTCGGTGCGGAAGTGGGCGAGGAAGGCGGCCTCGTCGTCGAGGTCGAACACGTGCATCAGCAGCGCGCTGCGGTCGGGTGCCAGCTCGCACCACACGGTGCCAGGCACCACGGCGGAGATCATCGCCAGCGCGGCCAGCGCATGTTCGTCGCGCAGCTCCAGCGGCACGACGACGAAGGTACCGCGCGGCGGCTGGCGGCGCGAGCGCAGCACGCCGCGCGCCACGTCGAGCGCGGAGCGCAGCACGTCGCGGCCGACGCGCAGGATCAGCCGCACCAGCACGCCGATGCGCCGCAGCGGCCCGGGGCGCGGGCGCAGCGGCTGGGCCAGTAGCGGCATCACCACCGCCACCAGCAGGCCGAGCAGCACCTGGCCGATGCTGAAGCTGCGCGTCAGCAGCAGCCAGCCGCCGAACAGGCCCAGCGAGAGCCAGGGCGAAGGCAGCCAGCGCTTCATGGTGCGCCCCCGGCGGCGCGCAGCACCGGCCGCGTGCCCATCACCGCGTCGATGTAGCGCTGCGGCTCGTGCAGCGCCTGCGCGGCTTCGCGCGTGTAGCCGAGCATCGCCTCGCCGTGCAGCACCAGCGCCACCAGCGCCGCCACCAACGCCGCCACCGGCAGCGACTCCACCACGCGCAGGCGCGGCGCCGGGGCGTCGCCGGTGGTCCAGAAGTGGCGGATGCCCACCCGCATCAGCGCCGTGGCGGCGAGCAGGCCCGCGGCGATCAGCAGAGCGAAGAGGGCCCAGCTGCGGCCGGTACCGATCTCCAGCAGCGTGGTCAGCATCGCCAGCTTGGCGACGAAGCCGGCCAGCGGCGGCAGCCCGGCCACCACCAGCGCGCAGACGGTGAACGAGACGCCGAGGAAGGCCAGCGCGGCGGGAATCGCGCGGCCGATCAGCGCTTCCTCGTTGTCGTCGAGGTTGGTGCTCGGCGGCGGCTCGGCGTCGAAGAACACCGGCAGCGCGTCGTTGCCGTCGTCGAGCTGCGCCGGCCCCACCTCCACCTGCCGGCTGCGCTCGAGCAGCTCGACGAGCAGGAACATCGCCGCGCCGGCCAGCGTGGAGGTGGCGAGGTAGAACAGCGCGCCGCCGGTCAGCGCCGGCTGGCCGAAGCCGATCGCCGCCACCAGCGTGCCCGACGAGGCGATCACGCTGAAGCCGGCCAGCCGAGCGAACTGCTGCGAGGCCAGCATGCCGATGGCGCCGAAGGCCAGCGTGGCCAGTCCGCCCCACACCATCACCTCGCCGCCGAAACCGGCCGAGGCGCCGGCGCTGGCCGGGAAGCACAGCGTCCACAGCCGCAGCAGCGCGTAGACGCCGACCTTGGTGAGGATGGCGAACACCGCCGCCGCCGGCGCACTGGCCGCGGCATAGGCTGGCGGCAGCCAGAAGTTCAGCGGCCACACCGCCGCCTTGGCGAGGAAGGCCACCGCCAGGATGGCGGCGCCCGCGTGCAGCAGGCCGCGGTCGCTGTCGGGCACAAGCGGCAGCTTGAGCGCGATGTCGGCCATGTTCAGCGTGCCGGTCACGCCGTACAGCACCGCCACGCCGATCAGGAACAGCAGCGAGGCCACCAGGTTGATGGCGATGTAGTGCAGCCCGGCGCGCACCCGCGCCATGCCGCCGCCGTGCAGCAGCAGGCCATAGCTGGCCGCCAGCAGCACCTCGAAGAAGACGAACAGGTTGAACAGGTCAGCGGTGAGGAAGGCGCCATACAGGCCCATCAGCTGCAGCTGGAACAGCACGTGGAAGTACACGCCGGCGTGCTGCCAGCGCGCCAGTGCGTACAGCAGCGCGGCCAGGCCCACCGCGCCGGAGAGCACCGCCATCAGCGCGGAAAGCCGGTCGGCCACCAGCACGATGCCGAAGGGCACCGGCCAGTTGCCCGGCAGGTAGACGGCGAAGGCCGAAGGCGCCGCCACCGCGTCCACCCGCAGCAGCAGCGCCACCGCGAGGGCCAGGCCGAGCGCGGCCGAGGCGACGTTGAGCACCGCTTTCAGGCCGCGCCGGCCCTCGCCGAGCATCAGCATCAGCGCGGCGGTGGCCAGCGGCAGCAGTACCGGCGCGACGACCAGGTGCTCGGGGCCGAGGGGCAGCGTCATGGCGCTTCCTCCTCGCCGTCGACGTGGTCGCCGCCGGACAGCCCGCGCAGCGCGAGCAGCACGACGAGGAACAGCGCCGTGGTGGCGAAGCCGATCACGATGGCGGTGAGCACCAGCGACTGCGGCAGCGGGTCGCTGTAGTTCGCCAGGTCGGCCGGCACGCCGGGCGCGACGATGGGCTCGGCGTCGATCGCCAGGCTGCCGACGCTGAAGATGAACAGGTTGACGGCATAGGACAGCAGCGAAAGTCCGATCAGCACCTGGAAGGTCCGCGGGCGCAGCACCAGCCAGACGCCGGCGCTGGCCAGCACACCCACCGCGAGCGAGATGACGATCTCCATCAGGCCTGCTCCTCGTGCTCATCGGCCGCGACCTGCTGGCGGCGCGCACGCAGCGACTGGTGCGCGATGGCGGTCAGCAGCAGCAGCGTCGAGCCGACCACGACCGCGAACACGCCGAGGTCGAACAGCGCGGCGGTGGGCAGGTGCACCTCGCCGACCAGCGGCCAGTGCACGTGCGCGGTGTGCGTGGTCAGGAACGGGTAGCCCAGCACCAGCGAGCCCAGCCCGGTGGCCAGCGCCACGGCCAGGCCGAAGGCGACCCAGCGCGGCGGCAGCAGGCGCAGCCGCGCCTCCACCCAGCGCGTGCCGCCGACCATGTACTGGGCGATGAAGGCGATCGCCACCACCAGGCCGGCCACGAAGCCGCCGCCCGGCTCGTTGTGGCCGCGCATGAAGAGGTGGAAGGCGAACACGAAGGCCACCGGCAGCAGCAGCCGCACCAGCACGGCCGGTACCTCGAGGTAGCGCTGCGCGGCCTCGCCGTCGCCCTCGCTCTGCAGGTCGCTCACCGCGCCGGCGGGAATGACGCGCTGCTGCGCCGGCCGGTCGATCACCTCCTGCGGCGGGCGGAAGCGCCGAAGCAGCGCGTAGACGGTGATGCCGACGATGCCCAGCACGGTGATCTCGCCCAGCGTGTCGAAGGCGCGGAAGTCCACCAGCATCACGTTGACGACGTTGGTGCCGCCGCCGCCGGGCAGCGCGTTCTCGAGGAAGAACGGCGAGATCGACAGCGGCGCGTGGCGCGTCAGCAGCGCGTACGACAGCGTCGACAGGCCGACGCCGATCAGCAGCGCCAGCGCCAGGTCGCGACGGCGCCGCCAGCGGGCGCGCAGCGTGGTGCGCGGGTCGTCTTCCTCCACCCGTTTGGGCATCCAGCGCAGGCCGAGCAGGAACAGCACGATCGTCACCACCTCCACGGCGAGCTGCGTCAGCGCGAGGTCGGGCGCGGAGAACCAGGCGAAGGTGATGCACAGCACCAGGCCCACCACCGACAGCATGGCCAGTGCGGCGAGTCGGTGAAACTTGGCCTGCCAGGCCGCGCCGATGGCGCAGGCGGCGGCGATCAGCCACATCAGCACGAACTCCGGCGTGGCCGGCACACGCGCGCGGTCGCCCCAGGCCAGCGGCACGATCAGCGCCGAGCCCAGGCCGGCCAGGCCGGCGATCAGCACCATCATCAACAGCTGCGGCTGCAGCCGCCGCGTGCCCAGCCATCGCACGGCGCGGCGCGCCGCATCGCTGGCCAGCGCGAGCGTGGCGTGGAAGAGGCGCTGGCCGTCGAGCGCGCCGATCAGCGGTGCGCCGCGGCGGGTGCGGCGGCGCAGCCGCTCGGCGAAGAGCAGGTAGACCGCCACGCCGCCGGCGCTGGCCACCAGGCTCATCACCAGCGGCTCGTTGAAGCCATGCCACAGCGCGAGGCTGTACGCGGGCAGGGTGCCGCCGACCACCGGCATGGCCGCGGTGGCGAGCATCGGCCCAATCGACCAGGCCGGCAGCGTTCCCACCACCACGCAGGCCAGCACCAGCAGTTCCACCGGCACGCGCATCCAGTGCACCGGCTCGTGCGGCTCGCGCGGGCATTCGCCGCGGGTGGGGCCGAAGAACACGTCGTGGCCGAAGCGCAGCGAGTAGACGACGGCGAACACGCCGGCCAGCGTGGCCGCGGCCGGCAGCAGGATCTCCACCGCCGGGTGTGCGCTCACGAACACCGTCTCGGCGAAGAACATCTCCTTGGAGAGGAAGCCGTTGAGCAGCGGCACGCCGGCCATCGCCGCGCAGGCCACGATGGCCAGCGTGCCGGTGACGGGCATGGCGCGGAACAGGCCGTCGAGGCGGCGCATGTCGCGCGTGCCGGTCTCGTGGTCGATGATGCCCACCGACATGAACAGCGAGGCCTTGAAGGTCGCGTGGTTCATCATGTGGAAGACCGCCGCCACTGCGGCCAGCGGGCTGTTCAGGCCGAGCAGCAGCGTGATCAGGCCGAGGTGGCTGATCGTCGAGTAGGCGAGCAGGCCCTTCAGGTCGTTCTGGAACATGGCTGCAAAGGCGCCGAGCAGCAGCGTGGCCAGGCCGGCGCCGCCGACGATCCAGAACCAGGCGTCGCTGCCGGCGAGCACCGGCCACAGCCGGGCGAGCAGGAACACACCGGCCTTGACCATGGTCGCCGAGTGCAGGTAGGCCGACACCGGCGTGGGCGCGGCCA
>CAYVXO010000055.1:0-27639 GCA_964454485.1 uncultured Rubrivivax sp. | reverse complement strand
CTGGGTTTCGGCGCCTACAAGGCCTTGAGCCCGGCGCCGGCCGTCGTGCAGGCTCCCGCGCCGCCGCCGGCGGTGAGCGCGGCCCCCGTCGCCGCTCCGGTCGCGCCGCCGGCCGCCGCCCCCGCTGCGCCGCCCGCGCCTGCCGCCACCGCCGCGACACTGGACCCGGCGCAGGAGTTCGACCGCGTCGTGCAGGGCCAGACCGCCGGCTTCGGCGTCCAGGCGGTGGCCGAGAAGAACACGCTGCGCATCGGCCACGACGGCATCCGCTTCACCGTGCAGGCCGAACGCGACGGCCACCTCTACGTGTTCGCCGCCAGCAGCGAAGGCGAGCTGGTGCTGGTGGTGCCCAACTCCACCAGCGGCGCGGTGCGCGTCAAAAAGGGCCAGCGCTACCGCTTCCCCACCGGCGACGGCGTCGAGCTCGACGCGACGGAACCGCCCGGGCCGGTCCGGCTGCTGGCCGTGGTCACCGCGCGCCAGCGCGACTTCAGCGCGCTCGAACCGAAGGCTTTGGGCACGATGCGCCAGTTCGCCACCGGCCCGGCCTCGGCCGGGCTGATGGCGCGCCACGCGGGCCCGCAGCCGGTGCTGCTGGGCCGCACCATCTGCCCGGCCAGCGGGCCCTGCGAAGACGACTACGGCGCGGCGCAGTTCCAGGTCGACGTGGTGCGCTGATCGCGATGAGCAAGGCCTTCACGCGCGAAGCCGAAGGCGGCGACGCCGACGACGACGAAGACAGCGGCGGCCTGCCCCCGCTGCCGCCGGGCACGCGCAACTACATCACCCCGCAGGGCTACCGCCGCCTGCGCGAGGAGCTGATGGCGCTGCTGGACGTGGAGCGCCCGAAGGTCGTCGAGACCGTCTCCTGGGCGGCCAAGAACGGCGACCGCAGCGAGAACGGCGACTACCTCTACGGCAAGAAGCGGCTGCGCGAGATCGACCGCCGCATCCGCTTCCTCACCAAGCGGCTGGACATCGCCGAGGTCGCCGACCCGTCGCAGCACCGCGGCAACGACCAGATCTTCTTCGGCGCCACCGTCACCTACGCGAACGCGAAAGGCGAGGAGCGCACGATCACCATCAAGGGCATCGACGAGGCCGACAACCTGAAGGGCGAGGTGAGCTGGATCGCGCCGATCGCGCGCGCGCTGCTGAAGGCGCGCGAAGGCGACGAAGTGAAGGTGGTCACGCCCGGCGGCACCGAGACGCTGGAGATCCTGGCGGTGCGCTACCCTGACCCGGGCGCCTGAGCGCCGTCAGAGCGCGGCGCGCGTTTCCTGGCCGGGCTTGAAGCGCCAGACGCGCTGCACCACCGAAGTGTGGCGCAGCGTGCGTAGCACCTCGGCCAGGTGCACACGGTCGCGCACGCTGATCAAGAGGCGCAGCTCGGTGCTCTCGGCGGCCGGTTCCTGGCCCATGTCCAGATGGGTGATGTCGGCCTCGGCCGCGGCCACCGCGGCGGCCACCTGCGCCAGCGCGCCCTTCGCGTTCTTCACCAGCACGACGATGCTGGTCTCGAAGGTGCGCGCCGTCTCCTCGGCCCATTCGACCGCCATCCAGCGTTCGCTGTCGCGTTCGAACAGTCGCTTGCCGGTCTGGCATTCGGCGGTGTGCACGACCAGGCCTTCGCCGCGGCCCAGGTAGCCGACGATCTGGTCGCCGGGGATCGGCCGGCAGCAGGGCGCCATCTGCACCGAGGCGCCTTCGCTGCCGTCGACGAAGACGATGCCTTGTGCCGGCGCCGCGTCGTCGCTGGCGTAGCGGCCCAGCGTGAGCGTCACCGCGTCGGGCCGGCGGCCATGCTCCACCAGCAGCTGCGCCAGCCGCTTGGCGACGATGGTGGCGATCTTGCGGCCGAGGCCGATGTCGGCCATCAGGTCGACGCGGTGGCGGTTGCCGCTCCAGCGCGTGAGCTGCTGCCAGATGGCGGTGGCGTCGGCGTCGTTGGGGTCGGAGGAGGGCATCTGCAGGCCCTCGGCGCGCAGCGCCTGCTGCAGCATCTTCTCGCCCAGCGCGCGCGACTCCTCGGCCTCCATGTTCTTCAGGTAGTGGCGGATCTTCGAGCGCGCGCGGCCGGTGCGCACCATGTTCAGCCAGCCCGGGCTGGGGCGTGCGCCGGGGGCGGTGATGACCTCGACCACGTCACCCGAGCGCAGCTCGGTGCGCAGCGCCACCGGCTCGCCGTTGATCTTGGCCGCCACCATGTGGTCGCCGACGTCGGAGTGGATCGCGTAGGCGAAGTCCACCGGCGTCGCGCCGCGCGGCAGCGCCAGGATCTTGCTGCGCGGCGTGAAGACGTAGACCGCCTCGGGGTAGAGGTCGATCTTCACGTGCTCCAGGAACTCGGCGGCGTCGCGCGTCTCGTCCTGGATGTCGACCAGGCTCTGCAGCCACATCGAGCCCAGGCGCTGCGCCTCGGCCGCCGCCGCCGCGCCGCCGCTCTTGTAGAGCCAGTGCGCGGCGATGCCCTTCTCGGCCACCGCGTTCATCTCCTCGGTGCGCACCTGGAACTCGACCGAGGTGCCCAGCGGGCTGACGAGCGTGGTGTGCAGGCTCTGGTAGCCATTGGCCTTGGGGATCGCGATGTAGTCCTTGAAGCGCCCGGGCACCGGCTTGTAGAGCTGGTGCAGCACGCCGATCGCCAGGTAGCACTCGGGCAGCGCGCCCACGAGGATGCGGAAGCCGAAGATGTCGTTCACCTGCGCGAAGCCGGCGTGCTTCTCGCGCATCTTGCGGTAGATGGAGTAGACGGTCTTCTCGCGCCCGTACACCTGCACCTTGAGCTTCTGCGCCGCGAACGCGCGTTCCACGTCCTTGCGGATGCGCTCGACGATGTCGCGCCGGTGGCCGCGCGCGCGCGTCACCGCCTTCGCCAGCGCGGCGTGGCGCCAGGGGTGCAGGTGCTCGAAGCTCAGCTCCTGCAGTTCGCGGTAGGTCTGGTTCAGGCCCAGCCGGTGCGCGATCGGGGCGTAGATCTCGAGCGTCTCGCGCGCGATGCGCTGGCGCTTCTCGGGCGCCATCGCCGCCATCGTGCGCATGTTGTGCAGGCGGTCGGCCAGCTTGACGAGGATGACGCGCACGTCGCGCGCCATTGCCAGCAGCATCTTGCGGAAGCTCTCGGCCTGGCTTTCCTCGCGCGTGTTGAACTGCAGCTTGTCCAGCTTGGTGAGGCCGTCGACGAGGTCGGCGGTGGGGGCGCCGAACTGCTCGATGAGCTGCGGCTTGGTGACGCCGCGGTCCTCGATCGTGTCGTGCAGCAGCGCGGCCATCACGGCCTGCGCGTCGAGCCGCCAGTCGGCCACCAGGCCGGCGACGGCGATCGGGTGCGTGATGTAGGGCAGCCCGCTCACGCGGTACTGGCCCAGGTGCGCCTCGTCGGCGAACTTGAAGGCCTCGCGCACCAGCTTGAGGTCGCCCTTGGACAGGTAGGACAGCTTGTCCAGCAGGGTCGCGAACGAGGAGGCTTCGGCCACCGTGGCCTGCGGCTCGGCGGCGGCGCGCTGCCGGCCCTGCAGCGCGGCAGGCAGCAGTTCGGCGGCAAGCGAGCGGATCCCCATGGGCGTAATCTAGCCGATCGCCCGAATCGGCTGCCCGGAATGGCAACGGGCGCCCGAGGGCGCCCGTCGACAGGAGCGGCGCGGCCTAGATCGGCACCTTGCGCAGCATCTCCAGGCCGATCTCGCCGGCGGCGATCTCGCGCAGCGCGGTGACGCCGGGCTTGTTCTTGGTCTCGATCTTGGGCGCGTGGCCCTGGCTCAGCATGCGGGCGCGGTAGGTCGCGGCCAGCACCAGCTGGAAGCGGTTCGGCACCTTGTGCAGGCAGTCTTCGACGGTGATGCGGGCCATGGGCGGAGCCTCTCAGATCAGGTTGAGCGCGGCGAACACGTGCGACTTGTTGCGCATCTGGGCGGCGTACTTGAGCCGCTGCGAGTGGACGACGGTCTTCAGATCGAAAAGCGCCGTCTCGAACAAGCTGTTGATTATAACGAAGTCGAAGTGGCGGGCCTGGGCCACCTCCTCACGCGCGTTCGCCATCCGGCGCGCGATGGTCTCCGGGCCGTCCTCGCCGCGCCGCTGCAGGCGCTGCTGCAGTTCGTCCCAGCTGGGCGGCAGGATGAAGATCAGCACCGCGTGCGCGAACAGCTTCTTGATCTGCAGCGCGCCCTGCCAGTCGATTTCCAGCACCACGTCCTCGCCGCGCATGAGGCGTTCCTCGATCGCCTTGCGGCTGGTGCCGTACAGGTTGCCGTGCACCTGGGCCCATTCGAAGAACTCGCCGCGGTCGATCATGGCGCGGAAGGCGGGCTCGTCGACGAACCAGTATTCGCGCCCGTGCTGTTCCTGGCCGCGCGGCGCGCGCGTGGTGTGCGAGACCGACACCGCCAGGTGCGAGTCCAGCTCCAGCAAGGCCTTCACCAGGCTGGACTTGCCCGCGCCGCTGGGCGCCGCGACGACGAACAGGTTGCCGGGGGTGTCCATCGGCCGGAATTGTAGGCAGCCGCGCCGCGCGCCGAACGTGAAGGCCTGCGCGGCGCCGGCTTCAGGGGCGCAGCACGACCTGGTTCTTGCCGTTGTGCTTGGCGCGGTACAGGCGCTTGTCGGCCTGGGCCATCAGCGCCTCGTGGCTCTCGGCGCCTGCCTCGTCGGCGATGCCCATGCTGAGCGTGACCTTCAGCTCGGGGTGGATGCGCTGCCAGGGATGGCGCGCCACGAGCGAACGGATCTTCTCGCACACCGCGAACGCGCTCTCGCCCGGCGTGCCGGTGAGCAGCAGCGCGAACTCCTCGCCGCCGTAACGCGCCACCACGTCGGTCTTGCGGCAGTGGCGGGCCAGCAGGCGCGCCACCGCCTTCAGCACCTCGTCGCCGGTCTGGTGCGAGAAGCGGTCGTTGATCTTCTTGAAGTCGTCGATGTCGCAGATGACGACGCCCAGCCGCTGGTCGTAGCGCCGGCTGGCGCGGAAGGCGCGCGAGAGCTCCTGGTCGAAGTGGCGCCGGTTGTACAGGCCGGTGAGCGCGTCGCGCGTGCTCCGGCGCTGCAGCTGGCGCTTCTGCTTCTCCAGCGCCTGCAGCAGGCGCGCCTTCTGCTCGTTGGCCTGCTCCAGCTGGGCGTTCGAATGTTCCAGCTCCCGGTTGACGCGTGCCAGCTCGGCGTTGCGCAGCAGCTGGAGTTCCTTCTCCTTCTCCGCGCGCTCCAGCTCGAAGTGCAGCTTCAGGTGGCGCAGGCGGTTCTCCAGGTCCTCGTTGAAGAGCTCGCGCTCCAGCCGGTAGGCCGTGCGCGCATGGGCCAGCGCGGCGGGCAGGTCGCCCGTCTCCTCGCACAGCGACGAGAGTTCGTCCAGCACGCCCTGCGCGAGGCGCCGCGTCCGGATGTCCTGCGTCAGGCGCAGCGCGTCTTCCAGCGCCGCGCGCGCCTGCGCCATGCGGCCCTGCCGGCGCCAGACGCGGCCCAGCCCGTGCAGCGACACGACCTGGTCGTAGGGTTGACCCAGCTCGGCGCTGATGCGCTGCGCGGCCTGGAGCGAGTGCGCCGCGGTCTCCAGGTCGCCGCGCCGTTCGGCCACCTCGCCCAGGCCCAGCCGCGCAACGCACATGCCCTGGCGGTCGCCGATGGGCTCGACCACCGTCAGGCTCTGCTCGAACAGCGCCTGCGCCGCGTCCAGCTCGCCCAGCACCAGATGGCAGTCGCCCAGGTTCTGCAGCGAGGTGCCTTCGCCCCAGCGGTCCTTCAGCCGGCGCTTGAGGGCCAGGCTGACTTCGTGGAAGGTGATCGCGTGGCGGGCATCGCCCAGCGCCAGGTAGACGTTGGCGACGTTGTTGAGCGCGAAGCTGCGCTCGCGCGGGAAGCCCGCCTCGTCGAAGCGCTGCAGGCATTGCTGGTGGTATTCGAGCGAGCGCGCCAGCTCGCCCATGCGTTCGAAGGCGTTGCCCAGGCAGCCCAGCGCGCGCCCGTGCAAGCAGGTGTCGCCGGCCGACTGCGCCAGCGCCAGCGCTTCCAGGTAGTGCCCGACGGCGCCCGGGTAATCGCCCTGGTTGTAGCGCAGCACGCCCAGGCACAGCAGCGCGCGGCAGGTGCGGTGGCAGTCCTGCGCGGCCCGGCCGAGCGCCAGCGACTGCCGGTGGTGGACCAGGGCCTCGGCGTCCTCGCCCAGCTTCTCGTGCACGCGGCCCAGCAGGTCGTGGCTGTCGGCGGTGCCGGCGCCGTCGGCCAGCACCTGGTGGAGCGACAGCGCGCGCGCGCCGTGGGTCGCGGCGCCTTCGTAGTCGGCCAGGTCGTGCTGCAGCTCGCCGCACAGCTGCAGGGCCGCGGCGGCGAGCGCCGTTCGCCGCCCTTCGGTCGCGCGCAGGGCCTCCTGCGCGGCCGCCAGCGCCGCCAGCGGGTCGTCCTTGCGCATGGCACGCGCCTGCGCCAGCCGCGCAGCGGCGCAGGCGTCGGCAGGGGCTTCGCGATCCAGGGTGGCGTGCTGCATCGGGTCCGGGCCGCGGCCCACTGAAGACGGAGGCCGCGATCTTGGCGTTGGCGCACCGGGCGGCAAGTGTCAGGTCTGTCAGGTCGGCCGGGTTTCGAGAAAAAGGTCCCGGCCGCGGCGGTTGCGGCGCTGCAAACGCCGGGGCGCCCGGCTGCAGGGAGAATGCCCGGGCCTGCGAATCCGCCTCGACGGAATGCCAAGACCCGAACGCCCCGACGCCGGCGCTGCCGCAGCGCTGATCGACGAGCGCTGGCGCCTCTTCCTGCGCGTGGCCGAGGCCGGCAGCCTGAGCAAGGCGGCGGCCGCGATGGCGCTGCCGCAGTCGATGGTGAGCCGCGCGATCGCCCACCTGGAGCAGCAATGCGGCGAGCGCCTCTTCGTGCGCACGGGCCGCGGGGTCGTGCCCACCGAGCTTGGTGCGCGGCTGCTGCCGCGCGTGGCGCGGCTGGCCGCCGAGGCCGATACGCTGGCTGAGGACATCCGGGCCGCGCGGGCAGAGCCGATGGGCGACGTGCTCGTCGGCCTGCTGCCTTCGGCGGTGCCGCGCTTCGCCGGCCCGCTCGCGGCGGCGGTGCGCGAGCGCTGGGCCGGCCTGCGCCTTCACCTGGTCGAAGGGGCGAGCGCGCCGCTGGAGGAACAGCTGCGCGAGGGACGGCTCGACATGGCGGTGGTGCTGCGCGAAGACGCCGGCGCCGTGGGCGACGGCCGCGTGCTCGCGCGCGTGCCGCTGTACCTGATCGGTCGCGAAGGCGAGCCCGCGCTGGCGCAGCCGACGATCCCGCTGCGTGCGCTCTCCGGGCTGCCGCTGGTGCTGCCGGCGCGGCCGCACCTGCTGCGGGCGCGGCTCGACCGCCTGGCCGCCGAGCACGGCCTGCACTGGCGGGTGGCGGTGGAAGCCGATTCGGTGCAGTTGCAGTACGCGGTGGCGGCAGCCGGCGCCGGGCTGGCGATCGCCTCCGTCGCCGCGGGCATCCCGGCGGCGCCGCTGAAGGCCGCGCGCATCGTCGACCCCGGGCTCGAGCGTTTCGTCGTGCTGGCCGAGTCGCCGCGCCGCCCGCACACGCGCGCCACGCAGGCCGTGCACCAGCTGCTGTGCACGCTGGCCGGGCGGCTGGAAGAAGGCTGAAGCGGCGCCATCCGCGGACTGCAACTCTGCTATCCGCCGCCGGCGCTGGGCGGCGCGAGGCCCGGCGCCTAAGGTGGCGGGCCACCGCAGCCCGCGACGCCCGTGTCCGATCCCGCCGCCGATCCCGTACCGCCCACGCTGTTCATCACCGACGCCGACGTCGCCGCGCTCGCCGACTGGCGGTCCACCGTCGAGGCGCTGGCCGGCGCCTACCGCGCGCCGGCCAGCGCGGCGATGGTGCCGCCGCGTTCGATGGCGCGCGGCGACGGGATCTGGCTGCGCGGCCTGACGGCGGTGTCGCCCTCCGGCGGCAGCATGGGCTGCAAGCTCATCGCCGCCTCGCCGCGCGCGCGGCGCGCGAGCTACCTGATCTCGCTCTTCGACCAGCAGACCATGGCGCTGTCGGCGCTGATCGACGGCAACCGCGTCACCGGCCTGCGCACCGCCGGCACCGCGGCGCTGGCGGTCGACCACCTGGCGCCGCGGCGTCCGCTCCGGGTGGGTGTCATCGGCTCGGGCTTCGAGGCGCGCGGCGCGCTCGAATGCCTGGCCGCCGTGCGCCCGCTGGCCGCGGTGCGCGTGTTCAGCCCCACGCCGGCCAGCCGCGAGCGCTTCGCCGCGAGCTTCCGCCCGGCGCTGGACGTCGCCGCCGTGCCCGCGCCCGAGGCGGCGGTGCAAGGCGCCGACGTGGTGCTGTGCGCGGCGCGCAGCCGCGACGAGTTGCCGGTGCTGCGCGGCGCCTGGCTGGCGCCGGGTGCGACCGTGGTCTCGCTCGGCTCCACGCTGCCCGAGCAGCGCGAGCTCGACGAGGACACGCTGGCGCGCGCCGCCTGCATCGTGGCCGACATGCCCGCCGAAGTGCTGCACGACACCGGCGACGCGATCGCGGCCACGCAGGCCGGTATCGACCTGGCAGGCAAGACCGTGCCGCTGGCGGACCTGGTCACGGGCCGGGTGCTGCCGCGCCGCACGCCGGCCGACATCGCCGTCTACAAGTCCGTCGGCTCGGCGCTGCAGGACATCGCCGTCGCCGAGATGCTGCTGGCGCGCGCGCGCCAGCAGGGTCGCGGCACCGTGATGCCGGTGAGCATCGTGCCGGTGGCCAAGTGATCGAAGAGGAGACCGCATGCCTGCCTATTCCCGAGCCGACGCCCGCGCCTGGGCGCGCCAGCACCTGGTCGGCTGCTCGGCCGTCACCATTCCCAGCTACAGCGCCGACCTGAAGCGCCTGAACGAGCGCGCCATCCGCCACGACGTCGAACGCGTCGTGAAGCTGGGCTACAGCTACACGCTGCTGTGCTCGGAGGTGGCGATCACGGCCGAGGAGAACGCGCAGTTCACCGCCTGGGCCCGCGACACCGCGGGCGGCAGGCTGGGCCTGTTCTTCCATGCCGCCTTCGGCACCCTGGCCGACAACATCGAGGCCGTGAAGATGGCCGAGAAGGCGGGTGCCGACCTCGTGCTGCTGTCCTACCCTTCGACCTTCTGGCCGACGAGCGAGCAGGAGATCCACGACTACACGCGCGCCTTCTGCGACGCCACGAGCCTGGGCGTGATGCTGTTTCCCATTCCCACCTGGGGCTTCGAGCGCGTGCACCCGGCGGGCATGTCGCAGGCGCTGGTGCGGCGGCTGCTGCAGGACTGCCCGAACATCGTCGCCATCAAGTCCGAGCAGGGTTTCCCGCTGCCGGCCGGCATCTGCGAGATGTACCACCACTTCCGCGACGAGGTGGTCATCAGCTGCCCGATCGAGGCCGACGCGATCCCGCTGATGAGCCTGATGAAGCTGCAGTTCTCCGGCACCAGCAACACGCAGTGGATGGGCGACTACTACCCGCGCGCCTTCGCGCTGGCGCGCGAAGGGCGTTGGGAAGAGGCGATGGCGCTGTACTGGAAGGTGAACCCGGCGCGCCTGGCCAACAGCGCGGCCTCGGCCGCGTCGGCGCCGGCCATCGGCGCGCTCAACCGCACGCAGTGGAAGTACCAGGACTGGCTGGCCGGCTTCAACGGCGGGCCGCTGCGCGCGCCCATGCTGCGCCTCCCGGACCGCTTCATGAAGTCGCTGCGCCAGGGGCTCGCGTCTTCGGGCTGCGAGGTCACGTCCGACCCCGACGCGGCCTTCATGGTCGGCCGCCATCCCTGCTGAGGAGGCTGCGTCGATGAACCGGATCCGCAGAGTTCTCGTCGGCCTGGCCGCCGCCGCCCTCTCGCACGGCGCGCTGGCGCAGGCCGGCGGTCCCCCGCTGCACCTGGTGGTGCCGTTCCCGGCCGGTGGCGTGACCGACCTCGCCGCACGCGCATTGGCCGAACGCCTGGGCCCGGCGCTGGGGCAGACGGTCATCGTCGAGAACCGCCCCGGCGGCGGTTCCCGCATCGGCACCGACGCGGTGACGAAGGCCGCGCCCGACGGCCAGACGCTGCTGTTCACGAACACCAGCTACGCGATCCTGCCCATCGTCGACCCGGCGGTGAAGTACGACGCCGAGAAGAGCCTGCGCCCGGTCGGCCTGCTGGCCACCTACGGCCTGGGGCTGGTGGTGAACAACGCGCTGCCGGTGAAGACGCTGCCCGAACTGGTGGCGTACGCGCGCAGCCATCCCGGCAAGCTGAGCTACGGCAGTTCCGGCCCCGGCAGCGGCACCCATTTCCTGGGCGAGTACTTCAAGTCGCTCACCGGCACCTTCATCGTCCACATCCCGTACCGCTCGACGGCGGCGGCGCTGAACGACGTCGCCGGCGGCACGCTGGACATGACCTTCGACGCCACCGTGAAGGCCTATGCCGACGCCGGCAAGGTGCGCCTGCTGGCGGTGACGGGCGCCCAGCGCGACCCGCGCCTGCCCGACGTGCCCACCGCGGTGGAAGCGGGCCTGAAGGACTTCGTCATCGTGAGCTGGGTCGGCCTGCTGGCGCCTGCCGCCACCCCGCCGGCGGCAGTGGCGCGCCTGAACGCGGCGCTGAACGAGGCGCTGGACGCCCCGGCGCTGCGCCAGCGGCTGCAGGAGATGGGCCTCAGCCCGGCCGGCGGCGATGCGGCGCGCATGCAGCGCCAGATCGGCGAGGACATCCGGCTGCACCGCGGCATCGCCGAGCGCGCCGGGCTGCGATTCGAATAGCGTAGAAAGCGCAGGCGCGCGAGATCGACTGCGCAGGAGTCCGCATGAGCTTTCCCCCCATCCACCGCGTCGTCACCGGCCACGACGCCGAAGGCAAGGCCGTCGTCGCCAGCAACGGCCCGCTGCCCACCGTGGCGCAGATCCAGGCCATCCCCGGCACCGTCTTCCACGAAGTGTGGGAGACGCACGCCACGCCGGCGCCGGTGGACAACGGCGCCGACCCCACCACCGGTGCGCTGAAGCTGCCGCCGCCGCGCCACGGCACGCGCATCCGCTTCGTCGACATCCCGCCCGACAGCGCCGAGTTCCTGGCCCATGGCGCCGGGCGCGTGAAGGACGCGTTCGCGCAGATCGGCGACGTCGCCGCCTCGACCGTGAAGGGCGACTCGCCGCACCCGCTGATGCACCGCACCGAGTCGGTGGACTACGGGGTCGTGATCGAAGGCGAGCTGACGCTGGTGCTCGACGATTCCGAAGTGCAGCTCAAGCCCGGCAGCGTGGTCGTCCAGCGCGGCACCAACCACGCCTGGGCCAACCGCTCAGGCCGGCCCTGCCGCATGCTTTTCGTGCTGATCGACGGTCGGTACGAGCCGGGGCTGGCCGAGGCCATCGCGCGCCGCTGAGGCGGGGCGCGGCGGCCGGCGGCCTGCAGATCGCAGGGGTCCTCAGGCAGTTCGTCGACGCGCGGTTCTCGCTAGCCGGAGAAGACCGCTGCCGCGTCGCCCGTGGCGCCCGTCGTCAGGGCATCAGGTCGCGCCGCACGTCGCCGCCGCTGATGCCGGCCGATTCGAGGAGGGCGTCGACCAGCGGAGCCTGCAGCTTGTACTTCAGCGCGCTCGACATCACCTGGTCGGACACGCTGGCAGCCGGCTCACCCGCGGCGGCCGCCTGCCCTGCCAGTCCGTCGACGTGAACGATCTTGATTTCGCTGATCTTCTCGAGCGGCCTCGCGCTCTCGCGCACCACCGCCTCGATGCGCTCCAGCGTCGCCAGGCGGATGCGCAGCTGCATCGCTTCCGGCGACATGGCGTTTTCCGCCTCGTTGAGCGCACGGCGGGCGCGCGCCTCGATCTCGTGGGCCTTGTCGGCCGTGGCCTGACGCAGGCGTTCGGCCTCGCTCTCGGCCTGCGCGGTGGTGCGCAACGCGTCGGCACGGCGTGCAGCCGCCTCGCGCTCCGCCTCGGCGGCCTGCACGATGGCCAGCCCCTTGGCCTCCACGTCTCGCTGGGCTGCCACCAGCATCAGCGCCTTGTCGCGCTGCGCCCGCTCGAGCTCGCGCAGCGTGACGACCGATTCCTCGGCCTTGACGGCCTCTGCGCGCGAGCGCTCCGCGTCCACGAGGGCCTCGTTGCGCAAGCGCGAGTGCTCGGCGATCTCGATCTCGTTGCGCTGCTGCTCCAGCTCCAGCGTGCGGCGGCGCTTGGTCTCGGCCACCTCCACCGTCAGCGCCTTGGCGATCTCGACTTCGCGGACCTGCTGCTCGACGCGCAGCTTCTCTTCGCGCACGGTGCGCTCGGAGGCCAGCTTGGCCCGCTCGACCGCCTCGGTGGACGTCACTTCGGCCACCTGCGACGAGCGCCGCATCTCGGCGCTCTCGATGCTGATCTGCGCCTGCTCCTGCGCACGACGGATCGCGATGTCGCGCTCCTGCGTCAGGCGGGCGTACTCCTCCTCCTTCTGCAGTTCGAGCATCTGCCGCTCGGCGGCGAGGTTCTGCCGCTGGATCTGCACCTGCGCCTCGCGCTCCACCTCGTTGCGGCGCTTGCGGCGCTGCTCGATCTCCTCGGTGAGCTTGGTCAGGCCGGCGGCGTCGAAGGCATTGTTCGGGTTGAAGAACTCGCGCGAGGCCTGGTCGAGCGAGCTGATCGAGACGCTGTCGATCTCCAGGCCGCTGGTGTCGATGCCCTGCGACGCGAGCGCGCGCACGCGCTGCGCGAAGTCGCTGCGGTGCTCGTGCAGCGCCTCCATCGTCGACTCGGCCGCCGCGGTGCGCAGCGCGTCGTCGAAGCGAGCGGAGAGCAGCTGGCGCATCGCTTCGATCGACATCGTGCGGCCGCCGAGGGTCCGCGCCGCGGCGTTGACCGATTCGGTGGTCGGCGCCACGCGCACGTAGAAGTCGGCGTCGACGTTGACACGCAGCCGGTCCTGCGTGATCAGCGCGTCATGGTCGCGGTGCGACACGCCGATGCGCATCGTGTTCATGTTGACGCGGGTCACCTCGTGCAGCACCGGGATCACGAGCGCACCGCCGGAGATGCACACCCGCAGCCCGAGGAACCCGGTGCGGACGAACGAGGTCTCGCTCGTCGAGCGCTGGTAGAGCTTGGACAGCAGCCACCAGCCGACGGCGATGGCCACGATGACGGCGACGATCGTCAGCAGCACGGAACCGAAGTTGATTTCCATAGGCACTACTCGCTGTGCGACGCACGGTGGGGTTCGGGGGCTGCGGCCGGCCGCTCGACGATCAGGCGCAGGCACTTGACGAACAGCGGCCGGTACTCCTCCGGCAGCCGCTCCAGCACCTGCTGCTCGACGCGCGCATCGCGCGGCATCACGCGGTTGAGCATCTCGGCGCCGGCCGGTGCGAGGAACAGCTCGTAGGCCCGCTGGTCGTCGCTCGCGGGGACGCGGCGCACGAGGCCGTGGGCGGCGAGCCGGCGCACCATCTCGGCCACCGTGTTGCGGTCCATGAACAGCCGGTCGGCGAGCGAGTTCTGGTTCAGGCCCGGCTGCTGGTAGAGCGTGACGAGCGCGGCCTTCTGGCGCGGCGTGATCGACTCGGCGGCGAACTCCTGCGAGAACAGCTCTTCGGCAAGGAAGTGCGCGCGGCGCAGCAGGTGCGAGCCGACGTCCTCGAGCCGGAAGTGATCGAGCAGCGCGCGCACCGGTGCATCGACGAGCGTGCGCGCATCCTGCGGCGCGGCCGCCGCTTGCCGCCGGCCGCGAGGCGCCTGCTCAGGGGCGGCCATCGTGTCCCCTCGTCACCTGCGCTCCCCGGCTGTCGCGGCTGTACGTATACATGCTAGTTTGCTGACCCGTATCGCACGGGCACTGCGTTTATAGGAGGGTGCTCCGGCCCCGTCAAGGTGGGCCGGTCTCCGGGTAAATTCTAGGTATTCCGGGCGTTCGGCCCCGCTTGACTTCGATCCAGGCCGTTCCTAGACTGACCCGGAACAGAACGTATACGGCTCAATTTCGGATCCCTGGATCGTACGTATACGGCTTTGCCCGGGGCTCACGCACCATGGTTGTACCGTCTGCCGCGCGCTCGCTGATCACGCCCACCGCGCTGCCTGCGCCGCGCTTCCGGTACACGCCGGTCGTCGTCGCTGGCGGCTTCGCGTTCGTCTCCGGCCTGGTGGGGCTCGACGCGCAGACCGGCGCGCTGGCCGAGGGCGGCGCCTACGGCCAGTCGCGCCGCATCCTCGCGAATCTGCGCGCGCTGTGCGAAGAGCAGGGCTGGCGGCTCGAGCAACTGGTGGCGGCGCGCATCTACTGCGCCGATTTCGCCGAGTTCCCCGAGGTCAACCGCGCGTGGGAGGAATGCTTCGACGCGGTCGCGCCGCCGGCGCGCACCTCGGTGGGCGTGAGTGCGCTGCCGCTGGCGGCGCGGGTCGAGATGGAATTCCAGCTCGTCGTCGGCTGACGGCGGGCCCGGCGGAGGTCACGATGGCACAAGGCGAGATCCTCGCGGGCTTCCTGGCCCCGCACCCGCCGCACCTGGTGTACGGCGAGAACCCGGAGCAGAACGAGCCGCGCTCGCAGGGCGGCTGGGAGCCGCTGCGCTGGGCCTACGAGCGCGCCCGCGCGGACCTGGAGGCGCTCAAGCCCGACGTGCTGCTGGTGCACTCGCCGCACTGGATCACCTCCGTCGGCCACCACTTCCTGGGCGTGCGCACGCTGTCGGGCAAGTCGGTCGACCCGATCTTCCCGAACCTGTTCCGCTACCGCTTCTCGCTGGACGTCGACGTCGAGCTCGCCGAGGCCTGCGCCGAGGAGGGCCGCAATCTCGGCCTGGTGACGAAGATGATGCGCAACCCGAACTTCCGGGTCGACTACGGCACGATCACCTGCCTGCACATGATCCGCCCGCAGTGGGACATCCCGGTCGTCGGGCTGTCGGCGAACAACACGCCGTACTACCTGAACACGAAGGAAGGCCTGTCGGAGATGGACCTGCTCGGCAAGGCCACCCGCGAGGCGATCCGCAAGACGGGCCGGCGCGCGGTGCTGCTCGCTTCGAACACGCTGTCGCACTGGCACTTCCACGAGGAGCCGGCCATCCCCGAGGACATGAGCAAGGAGCACCCGCAGACCTACGAGGGCTACAAGTGGGACATGCGCATGATCGAGCTGATGCGCAAGGGCCGCACGCGCGAGGTGTTCAAGCTGCTGCCGCAGTTCATCGAGGAGGCGTTCGCCGAGGTGAAGTCCGGCGCCTTCACCTGGATGTTCTCGGCCATGGGCTACCCCGAGATCCCCGGCGAGCTCTACGGCTACGGTACGGTGATCGGCACCGGCAATGCGGTGATGGGCTGGAACCTGAAGCGCGAAGGCCTGTCGCTGCTCGACCGCGAGCCGGCCTCGCTCGCGCGGCTGACGGACTGACGGCCGACGCATGCCGGTCGTCAGCGCCTTCCTCGTGCCCGGCTCGCCGCTGCCGCGGCTCAAGCCCGAGGTGCTGCCCTGGGGCCGCCTCGCCGCGGCCTGCCAGCGCGCCGGCCGTGCGCTCGCGGCCTCGCGGCCGGACGCGGTGCTCGTCTACTCCACGCAGTGGTTCGCGGTGCTCGACCAGCAGTGGCTCACGCGCCGCCGCAGCCAGGGCGTGCACGTCGACGAGAACTGGTACGAGCACGGCGACCTGCCGTACGACCTGCAGGCCGACACCGAGCTCGCGCATGCCTGCGTCGCGGGCTCGCCGCGCGTCGGCGTGCAGGCGCGCGGCGTCAACTACGACGCGTTCCCGATCGACACCGGCACCATCGTCGCGAGCCAGGCGCTGGAGATCGGCACGGCCGAGCGCCCGCTGGTCGTCGCCTCGAACAACCTCTACCACGACGCCGCCACCACCGAGAAGCTCGCCGCGATGGCGGTCGCCTGCGCCGACGAGCAGGGCAAGCGCGTCGCGGTGGTCGGTGTCGGCGGCCTCTCGGGTTCGCAGTTCCGCACCGAGATCGACGTGCGCTCCGACCGCATCGCGAGCCCCGACGACGACAAGTGGAACCAGCGCATCCTGCGGCTGATCGAGTCGGGCGACGTCGCGCAGCTGCGCGCGGCCGTGCCCGAGTTCGCGCGCCAGGCGCGCGCCGACATGGGCTTCAAGCACTTCCACTGGATCCTCGGCGCGCTGAAGGGGCGGTTCCCCGGAGCGCGCGTTCACGGATACGGACCGGCATACGGCAGCGGTGCCGCCGTCGTCGAGTTCACCTTGTAGCAACCCCCGGCACACAGGAGCCTGCATCCATGAAGATGACCACCGTGTTCACCTGCGTCGCGCTCGCCGTACTGTCCGGCGGCGCCGGGGCACAGTCGTGCACGATCAAGATCGGTCGCGTCGTGCCGGTCACCGGCCCGCTGGCCGACGTCGGCAAGGACACCCCCTGGGTCGACGACAACAAGGTCGGGCCGATCAACAAGGCCGGCGGCCTGAAGGTCGGCAACCAGCAGTGCAAGATCGAATACAAGATCTACGACAGCAAGAGCACCGTGGCCGGCTCCGCCGACGCGGCGACCCGCGCGATCCTGCAGGACAAGGTCGACTTCCTGATGGCGCAGGGCACGCCCGACACCACCAACGCGCCGTCCGATCTCTGCGAGCGCAACCAGGTGCCTTGCATCACCGTCAACACGCCGGTCGAGGCCTGGCTGTTCGGGCCGGACGGCAAGCCCAAGACCTTCAAGCACACCTTCCACTTCTTCTTCGGTGTGCCCGATCTCGTGACCAACCACGTCGGCATGATCAAGGCGCTGCCGGGCGGCTTCAACGGCAACATCGGCTACCTCTACCCGAACGATCCCGACGGCACGGTGTTCGCGTCGCTGTTCGACCCGGCGTTCAAGAAGGAAGGCTGGAAGCCCACCGACCCGGGCCGCTTCCAGCAGGGCCTGCCGGACTTCAGCTCGATCATCAACCAGTTCAAGCGCAACCGCGTCGAGGTCGTGACCGGCGTGCTGGCGCCGCCGGACCTGCAGAACTACCTGCAGCAGGCCGCGCAGCAGGGCTACAAGCCGAAGATGTACATCATCGACAAGGCCACCGGCTATCCGGAGCCGATGAACGCGATCGGCAAGGCCGGCGAGAACATCCTCTCGGTCAACTTCTGGTCGCCGGCCTACCCGGGCAAGAGCAAGTTCGGCGGCTACACCGGCGAGGGCCTGGTCGAGACCTACGAGAAGGCGACCGGCAAGCAGTACATCCCGCCGCTCGGCTACGACGACGCGGCCTACGACGTGCTCTTCGACGCGCTGCAGCGCGCCGGCAGCACCGACCGCGCCGCGGTGCTCAAGGCGCTGGCCGGGACCAACCTCGAAACCGTCACCGGCACGGTGAAGTTCAACGAGCAGCACTTCTCGGTGCAGCCGCTCGGCGGCGCGCAATGGCGCTACGACGACAAGCGCAAGAAGCTCGTGAAGGAGAACGTCTACAACGCGGTCTACCCGTCGGTGAAGAAGACCGGCGAGATGAAGCTCTACAACTGACGAGCCGCCCGCATCGCCGGGCCCGCGAGGGCCCGGCAATGCCCGCCCATGCCCGCCCTGTACCGCCAGTTCGCGACCCAGGCCGAGATCGACGCGCAGTACGACGTCGAGAAGTCGGTGCCGGACTTCACCGTCTACGCGCGCCACTACATCGAAGAGAGCCGGCTGGCCCGCCACCGCCTGCGCTGCTCGCTCGACGTGCCCTACGGTCCCACCCGGGACGAGACGCTCGACATCTTCCCGGCCGCCGCGCCCGGCGCGCCGGTCTTCGTGTTCATCCACGGCGGCTACTGGCGGATGCTGTCGAGCAAGGAGTTCTCCTGCGTCGCGCTCGGCCTGCACGAGCTCGGCATCACCACCGTCGTCGTCAACTACGCGCTGTGCCCGAAGGTGACGGTCGACGAGATCACGCGCCAGATGCGCGCAGCGGTGGCCTGGGTGCTGCGGCGCATCGACCGCCACGGCGGCGACCCTTCCCGCGTGGTGCTCGGCGGCCATTCGGCCGGCGGCCACCTGACCGCGATGTGCCTGCAGACCGACTGGGCCGGCGACTACGCCCTGCCGGCCGACCCGCTGGCCGGCGCGGTGATGGTCAGCGGCCTGTTCGACCTGCGCCCGCTGCGCTGGTCGAACATGCAGCCGGCGCTCCAGCTCGACGAGGGCGTGATCCAGCGCAACTCGCCTCTGTTCCACGTGCGGCCCTGCAGGACGCCGGCGCTGATCAGCTGGGGCGCCGACGAGCCCGACGAGTTCCGCCGCCAGTCAGACGACTTCCTCGCCGCCTGGCAGGCCGCCGGCAACCGCGCGCGGCGCTGGCCGCAGGAAGGCCGCAACCACTTCGACGCGATCTACGGCTTCGAGGACCCGAAGAGCCCGCTCGCGCAGTGGATCGCGCAGGCGGCGGGGCGCTGAGGCGATGGCGAACATCCTCGAGGTGCGCGCGCTCTCCAAGAGCTTCGGCGCGATCCAGGTCGCCAACGCGGTCTCGTTCGGCGTCGTCGAGGGCGAAATCCTCGGCATCATCGGCCCCAACGGCGCCGGCAAGACCACGCTGTTCGGCATGCTGGCGGGGCAGGTCGAGCCCTCGGCAGGGCAGATCCTGTTCCGTGGCGAGGACATCACCGCGCTGCCGCCGCAGGACCGCGCCCGTCGCGGCATCGCGCGCACCTACCAGGTGCCGCGGCCGTTCGGCCAGATGACGGTGTTCGACAACCTGCGCGTCGCGGCGCACTTCGCCGGCGGGCTGCACGGCGCGGACGCCACGGAGTGGATCGAGCGCACCCTTGCCGCCACCGGCCTGACCCGTTATGCCGAGACGCTCGCCGGCCGGCTGCCGCTGCTGGTGCGCAAGCGTCACGAACTGGCGCGCGCGCTCGCGATGCGGCCGAAGCTGCTGCTGATCGACGAGGTGGCGGCCGGCTTGACCGAGCAGGAGGTGGAGGAGTTCATCGCGCTGGTGCGCCGCCTGCGCGACATGGGCATCAGCGTGGTGTGGATCGAGCACGTGATCCGCACGATGCTCGTCGCGACCGACCGGCTGATGGCGCTGGCCGGCGGCGAGGTGCTCGCGCTGGGCGTGCCGCAGCAGGTGATGACGATGCCGGAGGTCAAGCGTGTCTACCTCGGCTCCTGAGACCGTGCTGCGGGTGGCCAGCCTGTCGGCCTACTACGGCGAGCTGCGCGCGGTCTACGACTGCTCGCTCGAACTCGCACGCGGCGACGTGCTCGCGGTGATCGGCGCCAACGGCGCCGGCAAGTCGACGCTGCTGAAGTCGATTGTCGGGCTGATGAACCACGGCGCCCGCTCGCACCTGCGCGGCCTGGTGGAGTTCGAGGGCCGGCGCATCGACCGGCTCGGACCGGAGGAGATCGTCGACGCCGGCATCGCGCTGGTGCCCGAGGGCCGCCGCCTGTTCGGCCGCATGAGCGTCGAGGACAACCTGCTCGCCGGCGCCTACCTGCCGCGCTGCCGGCCGCAGGCGGCGCAGCGCCTGGCCGAGGTGTTCGAGCTGTTCCCGCGCTTGCGCGAGCGGCGCCGCCAGACCGTCAGCGAGATGAGCGGCGGCGAGCAGCAGATGGTCGCTATCGGGCGCGCGCTGATGAGCGGGCCGAAACTGATCCTCTTCGACGAGCTGTCGCTCGGCCTCGCGCCGGTGATGGTCGACGAGATCTACCGCAAGCTCGGGCAGATCATCGAGCGCGGCGTCAGCTGCGTGATCGTCGAGCAGGACCTGAAGCGCGCGCTGGCGTCGAGCACGCATTTCTGCGTGATGCTCGAGGGCAGCATCGTGCTCGAGGGCCGGCCCGGCGAGGTGCCGTTGGAGACGATCACCGCGGCGTATTTCGGCGCCGGCGAGTCGCGGCATTCGGCGGAGGGCACGGCCCGATGAGCAACGACGACCTCTACTGGCTCGGCGTCGAGATCGCCAACGGCGTGCTCTCCGGCGCGGTGCTCGGCGGCTCCTACGCGCTGATCAGCGTCGGCCTGGCGCTCAACTTCGGCGTGATGCGGCTCGTGAACCTCTCGCACGGCGACTGGCTGATCGTCGCCGCCTACCTCTGCGTGACGCTGCTGACGCTGGTGCCTGGCGTCGCGCCGTTCTGGGCGCTGGTGGTCGTGGTGCCGCTGATGTTCGGCCTCGGCTACCTCGTGCAGCGCGTGCTGCTGAACCACGTGTCGGTGCAGGCGGCCGAGCGGCGCGGCATGTCGCCGCTGTACGGGCTGATGCTGCCGCTGCTCGTCACCTTCGGCCTCTCGATCGTGCTCAGCCAGGGGATGCTGCTCGTCTTCAGCTCCGACGCGGCGACGATCCGCAACGATCTCTCGTATTCCGCGATCCGCCTCAGCACCGACCTCAGCCTGTCGACGCTGCGCTTCGGCTTCTTCTGCGCCGCCGCGGTGCTGCTGGCCGCGCTCGCGCTGTGGATGCGCAGCACCCACGTCGGCCGCGCGATCCGCGCCGCCAGCGACGATGCCGAGGTCGCCGCGCTGATGGGCATGCGCACCGCGCACGTCTACGGCGTGGCCAGCGGCGTGGCGCTCGCCAGCGCGTCGATCGCCGGCTTCATGGTCGGCATGACGCGTTCGTTCCAGCCTTTCGACGGCCCGCCCTTCCTGCTCACCGCGTTCGGCGTCGTCGTGCTCGGCGGGCTGGGCTCGCTGTGGGGCAGCTTCGTCGGTGGCGTGCTGCTGGGCATCGTGCAGGTGCTGGCCGGCACCTACGCCGGCCCGGCGGCGCAGCAGGTCGCCGGCTACCTGCTGATCCTGTTCGTGCTCGCGGTGCGGCCGCAGGGGCTGTTCGCGCGATGACGCCGCCCGGCCACGAACCCGGATCGGCCGGCCGCTCGCTGGCCGACTCCTTCTACGGCACCAGCGGCGCGCTGTGGGCGGCGGCGCTGCTCGTGGTCGCGCTGCTGGTACCCTCGCTCGCCGGGCCGCAGAGCTACCTGCTGCACCTGCTGTTCTCGGTGTTCGTGTTCGCCACGCTCGGCCACGCCTGGAACCTGATGGCCGGCTACGCGGGCCTGCTGACCTTCGGCCAGCAGGTGTTCGTCGGCATCGGCGGCTTCGCGCAGGCCATCGTGTTCTATTACTCGCCGGCGTCCATCTGGACCTCGTGGCCGGTGGCCGGCATCGCCTCGCTGCTGTTCGCCTGGCTGCTGTGCCTGCCGCTGCGCGAGGGCGGCAGCCGGCGGCGCGTGAAGATCGGCGTCGTCGTCGCGGTCGTGCTGTGGCTGCTCTACGAATGGCTGATCTACCGCGTGCCCGCGGCCGACGTCTTCGGCAGCGCCTACGTGCGGCGCGTCGCGCTGCTGCTGCTGATCTTCCTCGGCGCGCTGCCGCTGCTGCGGCTGAAGGGTCCGTACTTCGCGGTCGCCACCTGGCTGGTGGCCGAGGCGGTGGCCAGTGTGTTCAACGAGTGGCGCGTCGTCGGCGCCGGCGGCGGCATGCAGCTGAAGTCGTCGGTGACGGCCACGCAGATGTACTACGTCGCGCTCGCGCTGACGGTCGTCACCACCGCGGTGATCTGGCGCTGGATGCGTTCCAGCTACGGCCTCGCGCTGACCGCGGTGCGCGACGACGAGGACGCCGCGCGCTCCAGCGGCGTCGACGTCAACAAGGTCAAGGCCGCGGTGTTCCTGTTCAGCGCCACGGTCACCGGCCTGGCCGCCGGGCTGTACTACATGGACGTGGTAATCATCACCCCGCCGTCGGCGTTCTCGCTCGGCTGGGCCTCGGCCTTCGTGTTCATCGTCGTCGCCGGCGGCATGGGCACGGTGGCCGGGCCGGTGATCGGTGGCGTGCTCTACATCCTCGTCGACCGCGTGCTCGCGGCGGCCGCCGGGCAGGGCATGCTGGTGATGGGCGTGCTGTCGATCCTGCTGATGCTGCTGCTGCCGCGCGGCGTGATGGGCATCGTGCACGACCTGCGGCAGCCGGCGCGGCGCCGCAGCGGCCCTTCGGCCTGGCGGCGGCTCGCGACGCTGCTCGTCGGCGACGACGGCCGCAGTGCGGGCGGCGGGCTGGCGGACCAGCCCGGCGTCGTCGGCGCCTACCTCGTCAGCGGCAGCCCGCTGCTCGCGCTGGCCCGGCAGGAGCCGGCCTACGAGGCGCTGCGGCAGGGCTACGCCCGTGTCGCACGCGACTTGCAGCTGCTGCAGCCCGACACGCTGGTGATCTACTCGACGCGCTGGTATGCCGTGCTCGACCAGCTCTGGCAGGGCCGCGCGCGCGTCACCGGCCTGCACGTCGACGACAACTGGCACGAGCTCGGCGAGCTGCGCTACGACATCACGACCGACGTCTCGCTCGCCCGGGCCTGCGTGCGCGCGGCGCAGCGCGCCGGCATCGCCTCCAAGCTGGTCGACTATGCCGGCTTCCCGCTCGACTCGGGCACGCTGACGGCACAGGCGCTCGCCAACCCCGAAGGCACGTTCCCCTCGCTGATCGTCGCGAACAACCTCTACCACGACGCGGCGCGCACGCAGGCGCTCGGCGAGATCGTCGCCGCGCAGGCCAGTGCGCAGGGCAAGCGGGTGGTGGTGCTCGCGGTCGGCGAGCTCTCGGGCAGCCAGTTCCGCGATGCGCGCACGCCGGCCGACGACGCCATCGCGACGGCCACCGACGACGAGTGGAACCGCCGCATCCTGAAGCTGATCGGCGCCCGCGAGCTCGACGAGCTGCAGCGGCAGCTGCCCGACTACATCGCCCATGCCAAGGTCGACATGGGCTTCAAGCACTTCGCCTTCGCGCTCGGCGCGCTCGGCGGCCGGCTCGGCGCCTGCGAGGTCTACGCCTACGGGCCGCAGTACGGCAGCGGTGCGGCCGTGGTGCGACTGTCGTGACCGCCGGCGCCGGCGAGACCCCACGCCCTCAGGAAAGGAACCGATGAGACAGTACCGCAACTACATCGCCGGCGAATGGGTCGAGAGCGCCCGCCGCTTCCCCGACATCGACCCCGCCGACGGCCGCACGGTCGCCGAGGTGCACGAGGCCGACCGCGCCATGGTCGACGCCGCCGTCGCGGCCGGGCGTGCCGCGGTGCGCGGCGCCTGGGGCCGCACGCCGGTGGCCGAACGCGCCGCGATGCTCTACCGCATCGCCGACGAGATCGAACGCCGCTTCGACGACTTCCTCGATGCCGAGATCGCCGACACTGGCAAGCCGCGCTCGCTTGCCTCGACGCTCGACATCCCGCGTGGCGCGGCCAACTTCCGCATCTTCGCCGACATCCTGAAGACGGCGCCGCTGGAGAGCTTCCAGCTCGACCTGCCCGGCGGCGCGCATGCGCTCAACTACACCGTGCGCAAGCCGCTCGGCGTGGTCGGCGTGATCTCGCCGTGGAACCTGCCGCTGCTGCTGCTGACCTGGAAGGTGGCGCCCGCGCTCGCCTGCGGCAACGCGGTGGTCGCCAAGCCCTCGGAGGAAACGCCCGGCACCGCGACGCTGCTGGCCGAGGTGATGCACACCGTGGGCCTGCCGGCCGGCGTGTTCAACCTCGTGCACGGCTTCGGCCCCGGCTCGGCCGGCGAGTTCATCACCACCCACCCGGGCATCGCGGCGATCACCTTCACCGGCGAATCGCGCACCGGCAGCGCGATCATGAAGGCCGCGGCCGAGGGCGTGAAGCCGATCTCCTTCGAGCTCGGCGGCAAGAACGCCGGCATCGTGTTCGCCGACTGCGACTTCGACAAGGCGGTCGACGGTCTCGTGCGCGCAAGCTTCCTCAACACCGGCCAGGTGTGCCTGTGCTCCGAGCGCGTGCTGGTCGAGCGGCCGATCTACGAGCGCTTCGTCGAGGCGCTGGCCCGCAAGGCGCGCGCGCTGGTGCTGGGCTGGCCGCGCGAGGCGGGCTCGTCGATGGGCCCGTTGATTTCCGCCGAGCACCGCGAGAAGGTGCTCGCCTACTACCGGCTCGCGAAGGAGGAGGGCGCGCGCATCGTCACCGGCGGTGGCGTGCCGACGTTCGGCGACGCTCGCGACGGCGGCTTCTGGATCGAGCCGACCATCCTCGCCGGCCTGCCCGACGGCGCGCGCTGCATGCGCGAGGAGATCTTCGGCCCGGTGTGCCACGTGAGCCCCTTCGACAGCGAGGCCGAGGCGATCGCACGCGCCAACGACTCGGACTACGGCCTCGCCGCCACGGTGTGGACCGGCAGCGTCGACCGCGCGCACCGCGTGGCGCCGGCAATGCGCGTCGGCCTCGCGTGGGTCAACTCCTGGTTCCTGCGCGACCTGCGCACGCCGTTCGGCGGCGCGGGTCTCTCGGGCATCGGCCGCGAGGGCGGCGCCCATTCGCTCAACTTCTATTCGGAACTGACCAACGTGTGCGTCCGCATCGAGCCGCAGGAGGCCCTGGCATGAGCGAAGAGATCCAGCGCATCGCCGACGAGTTGTTCCACGTGCACGTGCACGGCGGCGCGATCGACCCGGTGCGCGAACGACTGCCCGCCAACGACGTCGCCGCCGCCTATGCGGTGCAGGACATCAACACCCGCCGCTGGGTCGCCGAGGGCCGGCGCATCGTCGGCCGCAAGATCGGCCTCACGTCGCTCGCGGTGCAGAGGCAGCTCGGCGTCGACCAGCCGGACTTCGGCATGCTGTTCGCCGACATGGCCTATGCCGACGGCGAGGACGTGCCCTGGTCGCGCCTGCACCAGCCCAAGTGCGAGGCCGAGGTCGCGCTCGTGCTCGAGCACGACCTCGACCGCGAGGGGCTCACGGTGGCCGACGTGATCCGCGCCACCGCGTTCGCGCTGCCGGCCATCGAGATCGTCGGCAGCCGCATCGCCAACTGGAACATCCGCATCGTCGACACGGTGGCCGACAACGCGTCGTCGGGCCTCTACGTGCTCGGCAACACGCCGGTGCCGCTGGCGGGGCTCGACCTGCGGCTGGCCGGCATGGTGATGGAGCTGCGCGGCGAGCCGGTGTCCGTCGGCGTCGGCGCGGCCTGCCTCGGCCACCCGCTGAACGCCGCACTGTGGCTCGCGCGCACGATGGTGCGCGTCGGCCAGCCGCTGAAGGCCGGCGACACCGTGCTCACCGGCGCGCTCGGGCCGATGGTGGTCGCCCGGCCGGGCGACGTGTTCGAGGCCCGCATCGAAGGCCTGGGCAGCGTGCGCGCCGCCTTCGGCACCGCACAGGAGGCACGATGAACGAACGCATCGAATCGATGGCGCGCCGGCTCGACGGCGCGGCTCGGCAGCGGCAGGCGATCGCGCAGCCCGAAGGCGCCGACGCACCGACGCTCGACGAGGCCTACCCGGTGCAGGCCGCGCTGGTGGCGCACCGGCTGGCGCGCGGCGCGCGGCGCATCGGCATGAAGATGGGCTTCACGAGCCGCGCGAAGATGCAGCAGATGGGCCTGTCGGAGCTGATCTGGGGCCGGCTGACGAGCGACATGGTGTGCGAGGAAGGTGGCCCGCTGCCGTTCGACGCCTACATCCACCCGCGCGTGGAACCCGAGGTCTGCTACCTCCTGCGCAAACCGCTCGAGGGTGTGGTGACGCCGATGCAGGCGCTCGACGCCGTCGAGGCGGTGGCGCCGGCGCTCGAGGTGATCGACTCGCGCTACCGCGACTTCCGCTTCTCGCTGGCCGACGTGATCGCCGACAACGCCTCGTCCGCCGGCGTGGTGCTCGGCCCGTGGCAGCGGCCGGACACCGACGTCGCGAACCTCGGCATCGTGCTCGCGCTCGACGGCCGCGCGGCGCAGGTCGGCACCACGGCGGCGATCCTCGGCCACCCGCTGCGCTCGCTGGTGGCGGCGGCCCGGCTGGTGGCCCAGGCCGGCGAACGCCTGGAGCCCGGCAGCCTGGTGATGGCCGGCGGCGCGACCGCCGCGGTCGAGTTGCGGCCCGGCGCGACCGTGAGCGCCGAGTTCCAGCGCATCGGCCGCATCGGCTTCCAGGTGAGCGCCTCGGAGCGTGCGCGATGAGCGGCGGCGCCACCGTCGTGCCCGGCAAGGCGACGCCGCGCGGCCGCTTCCCGCACGTGCGGCGGGCCGGCGACTTCCTCTTCGTCTCCGGCACCAGCTCGCGCCGGCCGGACAACACCATCGCCGGCGCGAGCGCCGATGCGATGGGCACGCTCAGCCTCGACATCCGCGAGCAGACGCGCGCGGTGATCGAGAACATCCGCGACATCCTCGCGAGCGTCGGCGCCGGGCTGGAGGACGTCGTCGAGGTGACGAGCTTCCTCGTCGACATGGCCGATTTCGGCGGCTACAACGAGGTGTACGGCGAATTCTTCGGGTTCGACGGTCCGGCGCGCACGACGGTTGCCGTTCACCAGCTGCCGCACCCGCACCTGCGCATCGAGATCAAGGCGGTGGCCTACCGGCCCGTGGCCGGCGGTTGACGCAATCCAGACCGACGCGAATCTCCCTGGGCAGGGTGAGCGCGCCCTTGCGGGACAAGGTGGCGAACGGGGTGGCCTTCCTTCGGGCCCGACTGGGTCCTTGCATGCCATCCGCGCAAGGAGCTTCGCAGGGCGGCAGGGCCCCCGAGGCCCGGAGGTCGCGTGCCGCAGTGGTACGGCAAGAATCGCCCGGGGGCTACTCGATGTTCTGCACCTGCTCGCGCATCTGCTCGATCGCCACCTTCATCTCCACCGAGATGTTGGTGAGTTCGATCGCGGGCGACTTGGAGCCCAGCGTGTTCGCCTCGCGCTGAAGCTCCTGGATCAGGAAGTCCAGCCGCTTGCCGATTTCGCCGCCGGCGGCCAGCAGGCGTTCGATCTCGTCCAGGTGGGACCGCAGGCGCGAGAGTTCCTCGGCAACGTCGATCCGGATCGCGAAGCTCGCCGCTTCGGCGAGCGCGCGTTCCTGCAGCGCCGCGGCCGGCACGCTGGCCTGGGCGTTGGCGCCCGCGAGCGCCTCGTTCCAGCGCTCCAGGAAGCGCTGCTGCTGGCGCTTCACCACCTCGGGCAGCAGCGGTTCGGCGCGCGCGGCCAGGTCGCGCAGGCGCGCCAGGCGCTCGCGCAGCATCGCCACCAGGCGTTCGCCTTCGCGGCCGCGCGCTTCGCGCAGGCCTTCGATGCAGCGGCGCGCCGCGTCGAGCGCGCTCTCGTCCAGCCGCTCGGGCACGGCGTCGTTGCGGCACAGGCCCAGCACCTCGCCCACCGAGAGCGCGCGTGCGTTCGGCAGCCAGCCCTGCACCGTGCCTTCCAGCCGGGCCAGGCGGTTCATCTGCTCGGCGGTGGGCAGCGGCCAGTGGTTCGCGGCCTCGCGGTGGGTGGTGGCGCGCAACTCGACCTTGCCGCGCCGCAGCGCGGCGCCCAGCAGTTCGCGCAGCGCCGGTTCCAGGCCACGCAGGTCGTCGGGCAGGCGGAACGAAAGGTCCAGGAAGCGGCCGTTCACCGACCGTGCTTCGACCGTGACGGATGGCGCCGATTCGCCCTCGTGAGCAGCCCCGCCGGCAGAGGCGGTGGCGTACCCTGTCATGCTATAAACTGCCATCGCCCCCTAGCCCTGCATACGCGCTGACGATTATGTCAAAGCCCAAGCCTGCCCCGTTGCCTTCGGGGACCGTGGTGGGTGGCTACTCGATCGTCAAGAAGCTGGCGGCAGGCGGATTCGGCGTCGTCTACCTGGCCGAAGGCGAAGGGCAGCAGCTCGTCGCGATCAAGGAATACCTGCCCTCTTCGCTGGCCGAGCGTTCGCCAGGCGAGCTGACGCCGCGCGTCAAGCCCGACAAGCAGCCGCTGTACCGCCTCGGCC
>CAYVXO010000054.1:0-28054 GCA_964454485.1 uncultured Rubrivivax sp. | reverse complement strand
GCTGGCGCGGCGGCCACCAGCGTGGCCGGATGCGCTCGCCGGCCGGACCGACCGGCGTGCACCCGATCGCCACCGACCGCAATCGTCCCCTCGGCACGAACGAGACCTGCGAAGGCAAGCGACAGCCGAAGTCCCTGCTCGAGGGCATGGCCCGCTTGAAGGCGGCACAGGGCGCGCCCGGGCCAATCCGTGAGGCTCAGCGCGCCAGCGGCCAGTGCGCCGGCCGGTCGCCCAGGCCGGCGCGCGGCTGCAGCCAGGCCAGCGCGGCGGCGTTGAACGCGGCCGCGTTCTCGATGTTGCTCAGGTGTCCGGCCTCGGGCACCACGCTCACCGGCGCGCCGCCCATCTTGGCGGCCATCTCGTGGTGCATCGCCACCGGCGTGAGCGGGTCGTCGGCGCCGACGACGAAGTGCGCCGGCGCCGCGATGCGCGAAATGTCGCCCACCGTGACCTGCCCCACCGTGGCTTCGAGCGACTTGATGTAGCTGAACTTGTGCAGCGAGGCGATGCTGTCCACCAGCTGCTGCACGTGTTCAGGCAACGCCTTCGGCCCGGCGAGCGAACGCGCCACCGGCCCGGCGATGTCCTTCGGCTCCTGGCCGGCCAGCAGCGGCGCGCGCCGGCTGTCGACGAAGGCTTGGCGCTGTTCGGCCGTGAAGGACTCGAAACCCTCGTGCGTGTCCACCAGCGAGAGCGTGGCGACGCGCTGCGGATGCAGCAGCGCGGTGCGCATCGCGATGCGGCCACCCATCGACAGGCCCAGCAGGTGCAGGCGCTGCACGCCGAAGTGGTCGGCCACGCGCAGCACGTCGGCCACGAAGTCGTCGAAGGCGAGCGGGCCATCGTAGTCGTCGCTGCCGCCGTAGCCGCGCGCGTCCCAGGCCACGCAGGCGAAATGCGGCGCGAAGGCCGGCAGGTTGGCGCGCCAGTTCGTCCGGTTGCCGCCGATGCCGTGCATGAAGATCAGCAGCGGGCCGCTGCCCATCAGGTCGACGGCGAGGCCGGGCGCGCCGGGGATGCGGGTGGTCACGGGTTCCATCGGGAAGCTCCTTGCGACGCGCTCACAAGCCCAGGTAGGCCTTGCGGATGCGCGGGTCGTGCATCAGTCCGTCGGCCGCGCCTTCGGCGGCGACTCGGCCGTTCTCCACCACGTAGGCCCGGCTCGACGCGGCGAGCGACTGGCGCACGTCCTGCTCGGCCAGCAGCAGCGTCAGCCCTTCGCCCACCAGCCGGCACACGAGCTGGAAGATGCTGGTGGACATGAGCGGCGAAAGGCCCAGCGTCGGCTCGTCCAGCAGCATCAGCTTCGGCTGCGCCATCAGACCGCGGCCGATGGCCAGCATCTGCTGCTCGCCGCCCGAAAGCGTGGCAGCGGCCTGGCCGGCGCGTTCCTCCAGCCGCGGGAAGACGTGGAAGACGTGGTCCAGCGAACGCTGCCACTCGGGCCGCGCGCGCGGGTTGATGGCGCCCAGGCGCAGGTTCTCGCGCACGCTGAGCGAAGGGAACACCATGCGGCCCTCGGGCACCAGCACGAGCCCGGCACGCACGCGCTCGTGCGGCGGCATCGTGGTGATGTCCTCGCCGTTGAACGCGATGCGCCCTTCGCGCACCGGCAGCAGCCCGGCCAGCGTCTTCATCAGCGTGGTCTTGCCGGCGCCGTTGCTGCCCAGCAGCGCCGTCACGCCGCCGGGTGCGACCGCGAGCGAAAGCCCGTGCAGCACCTGCGTGTCGCCGTAGCCGCCCACGAGCCCCTGCACCTGCAGCATCACGGCGCGTGCCCGAAGTAGACCGCGGCCACCTGCGCGTCAGTGGCGATCTGCGCCGGCGTGCCTTCGGCGATCTTCTGGCCGTGGTGCAGCACCACGATGCGCTCGCACAGGTCCATCAGCGCGCGCATCACGTGCTCGATGACCAGCAGCGTGAGGCCTCGTTTCGCATGCAGCGCGCGAACCGTGTCCAGCATCTGCGCCACCTCGGTGGGCGTGAGACCGGCCATCACCTCGTCCAGCAGCACCAGGCGCGCGCCGGTGGCCACCGCGCGCGCGATCTCCAGCCGCTTCTGGCCCGAGAGCGTGAGCGTGGAGGCGGGCTGGTCGGCCATCGGCGCCAGGCCCACCTCCTCCATCACCGGCTGCGTGGTGGCGTCGGCGGACGCGGCATCGCGGCACTGCGCGTGGCCGAACATCGCCGCCGTGCGCAGGTTCTCGCGCACCGTCATCGCCGGGAAGGGCTTGACGATCTGGAAGGTGCGGCCCACGCCCAGCCGGCACACCTGGTCGGCCCGCAGGCCGGCGAGCGGGCGCCCTTCGAAGCGGATCTCGCCTTCGCTGGGCTGCGCGTTGCCGGCGATGAGGCTGAAGAGCGTGGTCTTGCCGGCACCGTTGGCACCCATGATGCCGACGATGCTGCCGGCCGCGACCTCGAAGCTCACGCCTTCCAGCGCCGTGAGGCCGCCGAAGCGCTTGCCCAGGTGGCGCACCTCCAGCATCGTCGTCATGCCGGCGTCCCCTTGCGGCGCAGGCCCTGCAGCAGTCCCATCACACCGCCGGGCACGAAGAGCACGAAGAGGAACAGCACGGCGCCGAGGATGATCATGTACAGCAGCGGCGCGTTCGCCCACAGCAGTTCGGACAGCAGCCCGAGGAACAGCACGCCCAGCACCGGGCCGCGGGCGTCGTCGCCGCCGCCCAGCAGCGCCATCGCGATCACGGTCACCGAGATCATCGGGTCGAAGACCTGGCCGACGACGAAGTAGGTGGAGCGCAGCGCCATCACCGCCCCCACCATGCCCGGCACCGCGGCCGAGAGCACGAAGGCCACCAGCTTGAAGCGCGTGACCGGCACGCCCAGCGTCTCGGCCGCTTCCTCGTTCTCGCGCAGCGAGCGCAGCCCGTGGCCGAAGCGGCTGCCCGAGACCCAGGCCAGCAGCGCCAGCGACGCCAGCGCCAGCACGGCCATCACCGTGTAGACCACGATGAGGTCGGGCGCGCCGAAGACGATGCGCGCCGCCATGCCCATCGCCGACTCGGCGGCCTGGATCAGGTAGCGCACGAGTTCCGACAGCCCGAAGGTCAGGATCACGAAGTACGGCCCCTTCACGCGCAGCACCGGCCCGCCGACCAGCGCGGCGAACGCCGCCGCCGCCACGCCCGCGAGCGGGATCGACAGCCACAGCGGCAGCACGCCCCAGCCGGCCACCACGAGGTAGGCCCCGAGGCCGTAGAACACCACGTGGCCGAGTGAGACGTAGCCGGTCATGCGCGAGAGCACGCACCAGCTGGGCACGAGCGCCAGCCACATCAGCAGGTTCAGGCCCACGCCCAGGGTGTATTCGTTGCCGGCGAAGGGCAGTGCCGCGAAGGCGGCGGCGCCCAGCGCCCAGGGCATTGCGCGAAGGCTCTTCATCTCGACGTTGGCGCGCGATCAGGCCGGGGGACATGAGCGGAGCCGGGCACTCGGTGCCCTTGGCACGCTGAACCCTCGCGAGAGACGAACCCAGCCACTACCGCCCCGCTCGCCGCGCCAGCAGCCCGTTCGGGAACAGCAGCAGCGCCGCCACGAAGGTGCCGTACAGCAGCACCGACCGCCAGTTGGCCGACGTGAGCGCCACGCCGTAGGTCTCGATGGCGCCCAGCAGCAGCGCCGCTACCAGCCCGCCCATCACGTTGCCCAGGCCGCCGAGGATGATGACGATGAAGCCGGCGATCGTGAACGGGAAGCCCGAGAAGGGCGAGAACTGCTCCAGCGCCGAGACCAGCACGCCGGCCAGCGCGGCGCTGCCGAAGCCGGCCGCGAAGGCCAGCCACTGCACGCGGTCGACGTCGACGCCGACGATGAGCGCCGCCTCCCGCCTTTCGATCACCGCCCGCATCGCCAGCCCGGCCACGCTGCGCGAGAGGAACAGCGCGGCCGCGAGGCAGCAGCCGCCGGCCACCAGCAGCGCCACCAGGCGGTTGCCCGTCATCGAGATGCCGCCCAGGTGCCACACCTCGCCCAGCCACGAATAGGCGCGGTTGTTCGGCGTGAAGGCCAGCGCGGCCGCGTTCTGCATCAGGATCGAGAGGCCGAAGAACAGCAGCAGCGAGTTGCCCTCCACCCGCCCCGCGTTGGCCGGCGTCACGCCGGCCAGCAGGCGGCGGAACACGCCGCTGTAGAGCGCCACGCCGAGCGCCGCGCCGGCCAGCGCCACCACGGGCGCGGCCAGCAGCGGCGAAACGCCGGCCAGCGTGAAGGCCCAGAACGCGCCGTAGGCGCCCAGCATGACGACGTCGCCGTGGGCGACGTCGAGCATGCGCATCGTGCCGTAGACGAGGTTCAGCCCCAGCGCCACCAGCGCGTAGAGCGACCCCGTGACGAGCGCCGCGAACAGCAGCTGGCCCGACAGCAGGGTCTCGACGAGCGGCATCCCGGTCTTACCAGCCCTTCTTCGCCTCGTACTTGCCGGTGGCGATGGAGGCCGGCCACACGATCTGCAGCTTGCCCTTCTGGTACTGCACGAAGGCCGTCGGCGTGATGCTGTTCTGCACGCCGTCGAACTTGACCTTGCCGTTGATGGTGTCGAAGGTCTCGCTGCTCACGGTGGCGCGGATCTTCTCCTTGTCCAGGCCGTTCTTGGCCACCGCCGCTTCCAGGATCTCCAGCGACATCCAGGCCAGCGCCGAGTTCAGGTAGTCCGGGTCCTCGCCGAACTTCTTGACGTAGCTGTCGTAGAAAGCCTGGCTGCCCTTCCAGTCGGCGCGCGGCGACCAGTGGGCGATGGTGACCACGCCTTCGGCGGAGGCGGCGCCCACCGCCTTCGGGAAGAAGGCGTCGCTGGGGCCGATGGCGACGAACTGGAACGGCACGTTGAGCCCCAGTTCCTTCGCCTGCTTGGCGTAGAGCACCGAATCGCCCGGGTAGGCCAGCGCCAGCACCGCGTCGACGTTGGCCTGCCTGGCCTGCGTGAGCGTGGCGGTCATGTCCTTCACGTCGGGCGGGTACTCGGTCGAGAGCTTGATCTCGATGCCGGCCTTCTTCAGCTCGGGCTCGAGGAAGTTCTTGATTTCCTTGGTGAAGGGCAGCACGTTGGCCAGCACCACCACCGACTTCGCGCCCTGCGCCTTCAGCATGGCGGTGAGCTCGGCACCGATGCGGTCCGGAATGGCCGAGGTGGGGAACCAGATGTAGCCCGGCTTCACCTGCCGCAGCGCGACGGACGCGGCGGTGTTGCCGACGACCGGGAACTTGTACTTCTCCAGCACCGGCGCGATGGCGATGTGGAACGGCGTGCCCCAGGGCGCCAGCAGCAGGTCGACCTTGTCGTCGGTGATCAGCTTCTCGTAGATGCGCACCGCCTGCTCGGGCTTGCTCTGGTCGTCGTAGGTGACGAACTCCACCTTGCGCTTCGTGCCGCCCACGTTCATGCCGCCGCGCGCGTTGACCTGCTCGCGCCAGAGCTCGTAGGTGTTCAGCTGCGAAGGCGTGGCATTGGCCAGCATGCCGGTGCGCGCCATCGAGAAGCCGATGCGCAGCGGCTTGTCGGCCTGCGCGAAGGCGGCGCCGCCGGCCAAGGCCAACGCGGCGGCAACGGTGACGGTGCGGCGGGTGAATCCCTCTCCTCGGCTCATGCTGCTTCTCCTGTGATGGGCACCCTCGCGCCCGATTGATGCATCCAGCGCGCGGCGCGCGCCGGCCAAGCGTCAGGCTCGCCGCGTTCGCCGCAGGCGACGCTGGCGTCGAAATGGTCGGCGCCCGGCAGCACCAAGGTCTGCACGGGCACGCGGGCGGCACGCAGCGCCTGCGCGAATTCGGCGGCCTGCTGTTGCAGGTGCGGAAAGTCCTTCTCGCCCCAGGTCAGGAAGAACGGCGGGCAGGCGGCGGGCTCCAGTTGCCGCAGCGGGCTCGCGGCCTCGTCGGCCGCCGTGCCCAGGAAGCGCGGCCGCTGCGCAAGGCCGCTGCCTTCGCCGAAGCGGTAGACGCCGCTCACCGGCAGGCAGCCGGCCAGGGCGTCGGCCTGCAGCCCGCGCGCCCGGCGCCAGGCCGACGTCACCGCCAGCAGCGCCGCGTAGTGGCCGCCGGCCGAGTGGCCGCCGACGAAGACGCGGCCGCCGACCTGCTTCACCACCCAGGCCACCGCGTCGGCGCAGTCTTCGAGCCCCATGGGGAACACATGCTGTGGCGCCAGCCGGTAGCCGGCGTTGACCAGCGTGACGCCCTGCTCGGTCAGGGCCGGCGCCATGAAGGCCATCCACTCCTTGAAGCCGTTGGTCCAGCCGCCGCCGTGGAAGAACACCAGCGTGTCGCCGGTGGGCTGCGCGGCGCGGAAGACGGCCAGCGACTGGTAGGGGTCGACTCCGTAGGCGGCCTCCTCGCCTTCGATGCCCTGCCCCAGCGCCAGCACCCGCTCGTGGTACTTCGCGCCCAGCGGAGAGAGCGGTTCCTGCGGCGGGTACCGATCGATCTTCATGTGCCCTGCGACTGGATCGCGTCCAGCACCCGCTCGCCCGTGAGCGGCAACTGGCGCAGGCGCGCGCCGGTGGCGTCGCTCACCGCATTGGCGATCGCCGCCGCCACCGCGTTGATGCCGATCTCGCCCACGCTCTTGGCGCCGAACGGCCCTGAAGGCTCGTGCGTCTCCACGATGATGGCCTTCAGCTCCGCCGGCAGTTCGGCGAAGGTGGGAATCTTGTAGTCCATCAGCGTCGGGTTCGCCAGCCGCGGGCCGTCCCACACCAGTTCCTCGGTGAGCGCGTAGCCCATGCCCTGCACGAATCCGCCTTCGATCTGGCCCGTCACCATGGCGGGGTTGATGGCGCGGCCCACGTCGCAGGCCGACCACGCGCGCTGCACGCGCACCTGGCCGGTGAGCGTGTCCACCTCCACCTCGGCCACGGTGGCGTTGAAGCTGAAGATGCCGATCTGCTGGAACGGCAACCCGGTGGCGGCGGCGCGCTTGGGGTCCAGCGTCTTCTGGTCGAACACCCAGGTGTGCGAGCCGATGATGGGTCCGCCCGCCGCCCAGTGTGCGCGGCCGGAGATGGCGGCGAAGCTCACCGCCATGTCGGGCACGCCCTTCACGCCGACCACGCCGCCGGGGCGCAGTTCCAGGTCGTCGGCGGAGCACTCCAGCATCTCGCCGGCCTGGGCTTTCAGCTTCTTCTCCACCTCGGCCGCGGCGCCCACCACCGAGGTGCCGGTCACGTAGGTCACGCGGCTGGCGGTGGTGCCCCAGTTGTAGGGCGAGCCGTCGGTGTCGGGGCTGGCGATGGCCACGCGCTCCACCGGCACCTTCAGCGCTTCGGCGCAGATCTGGGTGAGCACGGTGTTGCTGCCCTGGCCGATGTCGACCGCGCCGGTGTTCAGCAGCACGCTGCCGTCTTCGAGCACGCGCACGATGGCGCCCGAAGCGAGCAGGCCGCTGATGTGCGCGGTGACGGCCACGCCCAGGCCGCGCCGCACTTCGCCCGCCTTCGCTTCGGCGCGCTTCGCAGCCCAGCCCGATTCACGTTCCACCGCGTCCAGGCATTGCGCGATGCCGTTGCTGGCGATCGGCTGGCCGCAGAACCAGCGTGCGCCCTCGCCCTTCAGGTTCCTGCGCCGCATGACCATCGGGTCCAGGCCCAGCTTCGCCGCGATCTCGTCGACCTGCTGTTCCGAAGCGAAGGTGACCTGCGGCACGCCGAAGCCGCGGAAGGCACCGAAGCGCATGCGGTGCGTGTAGGCCACGCGGCCGTGCGCGTGCACGTGCGGGATCTCGTAGGGCCCGGCGTTCATCAGCAGCGCGTAGCCCAGCACGCCGGGGCTGTCGTCGCCGTAAGCGCCACCGTCGAGCAGCAGTTCCACTTCGCGCGCCACCAGCGTGCCGTCGCGCCTGGCGCCGGTGCGCATGCTGATCACCATCGGGTGGCGCGCGCGCACGGTCTCGAAGTCCTCTTCGCGCGAGAGGATCAGCTTCACGCTGCGCTTCGCCTTCAGCGCCAGCTTCACCAGCGCCGGCTGCACGTGCGCTTCCATCTTGTTGCCGAAGCCGGCGCCCACGCGCGGCGTCTGGCAGCGCAGGCGCGTCATCGGCAGGCCGAGCGATTCGCACACGTTGGCCTGCACGCGGAACACCGACTGGTTGGCCGACCACAGCGTCACGCGGCCCTGCGCGTCGACCTCGGCCAGCGCGCCGCAGGGCTCCAGCGAGATGTGTGCCTGGGCCTGGGTGCGGAAGGTGCCTTCGACGACGACGTCGCACTGTGCCCAGGCGCCGTCGGGGTCGCCTTCGCGCAGCGAGGTGCGCGAGCACAGGTTGCCCGCGGTGCCTGCGTCGAAGACCTTGATGTAGCTCGCGGCGTCGTCGTGCACCAGCGGCGCGCCGGGCTCCAGCGCGGCGGCCGGGTCCAGCGCGGCGGGCAGCGGCTCGTAGTCCACGCGCACCAGGCGGCCGGCGCGGCGCGCGATCTCTTCCGTGTCGGCGGCCACGGCGGCGACGATCTCGCCCACGTAGCGCACCTTGCCCTTGGCCAGCGCGTGCTCGTCCTTGATGAAGGCGCCCATGCGGTGCGCCTCATCGAAGTCGTCGCCGGTGACGATGGCACGCACGCCCGGCAGCGCCAGCGCCGCCTTCAGGTCGTAGCCCTTGATGCGCGCGTGCGCATGCGGGCTCTGCACGATGGCCGCGTGCAGCAGCCCGGGGCGCTGCAGGTCGGCGATGTACTGCGCGCGGCCGCTGAGCTTCTCGTCGGACTCGAGCTGCGCGATGCTGGCACCGACGGCGTTGAGGTCGCTCATGCCTGCGCTCCCGCCAGGGAAGCCGCGGCCTGCTGCACCGCCTGCACGATCTTCACGTAGCCGGTGCAGCGGCAGAGGTTGCCCGAAAGCGCCTGCCGCACCGCCGCTTCGTCGGGGCGCGGGTTCGTGGCCAGCAGCGCTTCGGCCGCGACCAGCATGCCCGGGGTGCAGAAGCCGCACTGGAAAGCGCCGCAGTCGGCGAAGGCCTGGTGCAGCGCCTGCAGGCGCGGTTCGTCGGCCAGGCCTTCGAGCGTGCGCACGGCCGCGCCTTCGCAGGCCTGCGCCAGGCTCAGGCAGGCACGCATCGGCCGGCCGTCGATGCTCACGGTGCAGGCGCCGCACACGCCCTGGTTGCAGCCGCGCTTGGCGGCGGTGAGGCCCAGCCGCTCGCGCAGCACGGTGAGCAGGGTGTCCGGCAGCGCGGCCTGCACGGCATGCGCTTCGCCGTTGATGTTCAGCTGGAGGTTCATCGTGCGGCCTCGACGGCGCGCACCGCGCGCTTCAACAGGCCGGGGATCAGGCGGCGGCGGTAGTCGGCGCTGCCGCGCACGTCGTCCAGCGGATCGGCCAGCGCCTGCAGCGCTTCGGCGGCGCGCGCGATGGCGGCGTCGCTTCGATCCTTCGACAGCTGCGCGTTCACCTCGTCCAAAGCCAGCGGCGTGGGACCGCAGGCGCCGACGGCCACGCTCATGCGGCCGTCGGCTGCGAGCGAGGCAGCGACGGACGCGGTGGCGTAGTCGCCCGCCACGCGCGCATGCTTCACGTACACGCCGGCACCGCCCCGCACGGCCGGCAGCAACACGGCGCTGACGATCTCGCCCGGCTGCAGCGCCGTGACGTACCAGTCGACGAAGAACTCGCGCGCGGTCACCGTGCGCCGGCCGGCGACGGAGGCGATCTCCACCCGCGCACCCGCCGCCACCAGCGCCGGCGGGTAGTCCAGCCCGGGGTCGGCGAAGGCGATCGAACCGCCGATCGTGCCCATGTTGCGCACCGTCGCGTTGGCGATCTGGCCCGCGGCCGAGCGCACCACGGCGTTGCCGTGCACCAGCAGCGCCGAGGCCGCCGTCTCGCGGTGGCGCGTGAAGGCGCCGATGCGCACGCCGCCGTCCGGCGCCGCCGCGATGCCCTGCAGTTCGGCGATGCCCGCCAGGCTGACCAGCGCCTTCGGCTCGACGACACGCGCGTTCATCATCGCCACCAGCGTGGCGCCGCCGGAAATCGGCTTCGCGTCGGCGTCCTGCGCCAGCAGCGCCACGGCCTCGGCCAGCGTGGCCGGGCGGTACAGGCCTTCGAGCGCGGCCATCTTCAATGCCCCCCGTTGGCGGCCGGCCGCAGCAGCCCGCGCAGCCAGACCACGAACGACTGCCACCACGACAGGCGCGGCGCCGGCGCGGGCACGGCCACAGGCGCCACGGCCTCGGCCTCCTGCAGCTTCTGCTGCAGGTTGGCCGCGAACTCGTCGCCCAGGCTTTGCGCCTTCTTCTTCATCATGCCCAGCGCGAAGCGGCCTAGGCGGCCGGTGATCGCCACCTCGGAGGCATAGGCCACCTGGGTGGTGCCGCCTTCCGCCGGCTGCAGCGTCACCGTGGTCTCGGCCTGCAGCGTGCTGGCCTGGCCACCTTCCTCGCCGCGCGTGACGGCGCGGATCTCGCGCTCGCCGCGGTGGGTCACTTCCACCTGCAGGTCGAAGCGCGCGTTCACGCCGGCCAGCCCCACCGCCACCACGGCGCGGTAGCGGTTGTCGTCGATCGGTTCCAGCGACTCGCAGCCCGGCAGGCACGAAGCCACCAGCCGCACGTCGAACAGGTGCCGCATCAGCGCCTCCGGCGGCGCCGCCACCGCGAACTGCCCTTCTATTCGCATCAGCGCCGCTCGCGCGCGACCTGCATCTTCGGGTCGACGACGCGGCCGTCTTCCACCACCACCTTGCCGTCGAGCGCGATGGTGCAGTGGCGCATTGGCACGTCGTAGTGGCCGCGCGTGGTGCGCTTGCCGCCGCCCTGGCTGTTCGGCCCGGTGGAAAAGAGGAAGTTGCCGGGGAAGCTGCGCGCCGCGGCGCGCGCACGCTCCGGCGCGTCGCCGTAGAGCGCGATGGCGTCCCAGCGGCACTGCGGGTTCAGGCCCCAGCCCAGGTGCGAAACGGCGTAGGGGTCGCGGTCGTCCGCGCTCTCCTTGCCTTCCGCAAGCCAGTCGCGCATGAGCGTGGCGTCCAGGCCGCCTTCGATCTTCGTGACATGGCCTTCGCGCACTTCCAGGTCGATGCGGTCCTGCACGTAGCGGCAGTACGGCAGGATGATGATGTCGCCCGGCATGATGGCGACGTGGCCGTTGGCGCTGCCCTCGTTCGGGAAGGTGTGCAGCAGGCCCACGCCCCAGTGGTCGAAGCGGCCGGGCTCGTCGGCCATGCCGTACTGGCTCATCACCGGGTACTCGCCGCAGCGCCAGGTGAGGTCGGTGCCGGCCTTGCTGGTGACGCGCACTTCCTTCGTCTTCGCGTAGAGGGCGTGCGCGTGCAGCACCGCTTCCTTCAGGCCGGGCGGGCTCTGCAGCTGCAGCAGGTCGTCGGGCGCGTCGATGATCATCTGCACCCGCACGCCCTTGCCCTGCACCTCGCGCAGCCACTTGGCGAACAGGGGCACGTGGAAGATGAGGATCATGTCGCAGGCCGAGAGCGCTTCCAGCGTGCCCTTGCACTGGCCGATGGTGGGCACGCCCACCTTGGTCCAGCCGGGGATGGCGTTGACGCACATCTCGTAGATGTCGAAGCCCATCTCCTCGGCGGCGGCGAAGGCGGCCTGGATGTACTCGCGCCGCGTGCCCAGGTCGCTGACGATGGCCACCGTCTGCCCCGGCCCCACCTTGCACAGCGCGAACTGCTTGCGGAACAGCGAGGTCAGTCGCGCGGGGTTGACTTCCTGGGTGCGGATCGCGGCTTCCATGCGCTGGGGACTCCTGCTGTGGGTGCAAATCACTCTAGGATCGGGTTTGATCCATGTCAATAGTGAATGCCATTCGGTAATGTGGGCACCGACCCGATGGATCCCCGGCACCCGCACAAACCCGCATGACCCAGAGCAAGAAGGCCGACGTGCGCGCGGCCATCCTGGAAGCCGCGTTCCGGCTCTTCAGCGAACGCGGCTACAGCGAGACCACGCTGCCGCAGATCGCGCGCGAAGCCGGCATCTCCAGCGCCAACGTCTACGTCTACTTCCGCGGCAAGCTGGACATCCTGTTCACGCTCTACGGCCCCTGGCTGGAGGCGCAGCTCGACCGCATCGAGACCGCGCTCGCGCGCATCGAAGACCCCGCGCGCCGCATCGAGCGCCTGCTGCTCGCGTTGTGGCGCGACCTGCCGCAGGCCAGCCACGGCTTCGCCAACAACGTGATGCAGGCCCTGTCCACCACCGGCGCCAGCGGCGACTACGACCCCGCGCTGCGGCGCCTGTTCGAACGCCGCGTCGCCGGCTGGCTGGCGCAGGCGCTGCCACCGGACGCCGACGCGCGCCAGGTGGCCAGCGTGGCGCTGATGGCCTTCGACGGCTTCGCGATGAACGCGCGCCTGCCGCACGGCCTGCGCTGCACGCCGGCGATGGCGCGCGCGCTCGCGCGGTCGCTCGGCGGGCGAAGGGCCTGAGCCCTGCACCGCTTCCGGCCGGGCCGGTCGCGGTCTTCCTGAAGCGCTCTTGACCGGCATCAGCACAGCCGCCCGCCGTGCAGGCATCGTGGCGCCTGCGGGAGAAGTCTTCCTGCAAGGATGGTCACGATGAGATTGCCTGCCCATGCGGCCTTCGCCTCGCTGGCGATCGCCTTGGCCGTGCCCGGGGCGCATGCCGCGATCGACAACGCCCGGGCCGATGCGCTGATGAAATCGGCCGGCTGCAACGCCTGCCACCTGGTCGACAAGAAGCTCATCGGCCCCGGCTACAAGGACGTGGCCGCGCGCTACAAGGGCGACCCGGCGGCGGCGAAGAAGCTGGAAGCCGCGGTGCGCGCCGGCACCAAGGGTGGCGTCTGGGGCCCGGTGCCGATGGTGGCGACGCCGCCCGCGCGCATGAGCGACGCCGACCTGCGCGCGCTGATCGAGTGGATCCTCAGGCGCTGACTACTCCAGCACGCCCAGGTCCACCACCTCGAAGGCCCAGAAGCCCAGCAGCACGTGCGAGAGCGACACGCCCACCAGGCTGCCCTGGCGGGCGTAGAGCCAGCCCCAGAAGACTCCGGCCACGAAGGCCATCACCGCCAGCCCGGTGGACACGTACAGGTGCGCCGCCGAGAAGATGATGTTCGCGCCGACGATGGCCAGCGGCGTGCGCCAGCGCCCGGTGAGGAAGTGCGCCAGCGGACCCTGGATGCCGCCGCGGTAGATGAGTTCCTGGAACGGCGCGAAGACCACGTAGGCCAGCGCCAGCCAGGGGTTGAAGCCGCTCGCCGGCAGGCCGGGCGGCGGCGCGGCGAACATCTGGAAGATCGGCGCGCCGTGCATCGCCGGCACCCAGCGCACCAGCGCCGCCTTCAGCAGCAGCACCGCGGCCAGCCAGGGCAGCGTGAACAGCAGCGCCTCGGCGGCGTGGCGGCCGGCGCCTTCGGTGCTGAGGCCGAAGAAGCGCGCCGGGTAGCGCGAGACACGCACGAAAGCAAACAGGATCAGGCAGCAGACCACGATCGCCGGCACGGTGACGAACTCGCTGTGGCCGAAGGTCTGCTTCACGCTGATGGCCGTGCCCAGCACCCAGGTGTAGATGGTGTAGGCCAGCATCAGCAGCAGCGTGAAGCGGCCCATCACGGCACGCATGCGCTCCTCGGCCAGCGCGCGGTCGGCAGCGGCCGCGGCGGCGGCGCTGGAGGTGCGCAGCCGCTCGGCCACCAGCGCGCCGGCGTCCACCAGCACCGGCACCAGCGAGGGCCGCGCCTCGGCCAGCGCGACGATGTGCGCCAGCGGCAGCACCAGGCAGCGCACCGGCCCCTGGGCGCGCACGGTGGCCGAACGCGGCACGCGGTCGAAGAGCGCCATCTCGCCGATCGAGTCGCCCGCGCCGACGCGGTTGATCGGGTGCTGCTCGCCGCTGGCGCCGCGCTTGAGCACCTGCGCCTGCCCGTGGTCGACGACCAGCAGGTCGAGCGGCTCGTCGCCTTCGCGCACCAGGTCCTGGCCGTCGGCGAAGTCGACCCAATGGCTGCGCGCGGCCAGCGCGGCCAGGTCGTCGGCGCCGCAGCGGGCGAACAGCGGGCAGCGGCGCAGCAGGTCGCCGGCATGCGGGTCCGCGGCCGCGGCGTCGGTGGAGGAATGGGGAAACACGGCAGTCATGAACTAAGCGGCGAGTTTAGGGCGGGTGCCTTCGGGCCCTATCCTGTCGGCCCATGTCGCGCACGATCTTCGATTCGCCCCGCCTGCAGCCGCTGCTGCGCCGCACCTCGCGCGCGCTGCTGCGCCTGCTGGGCTGGCGCGTGCTGGGCGAACTGCCGCCGGCCGCCGAACGCTGCGTGGTGGTGGCCGCGCCGCACACCAGCAACTGGGACTTCCCGTACACGCTGCTGGGCGCCTTCGCGCTCGGCATGAAGATCCGCTGGCTGGGCAAGGCCTCGCTGTTCCGCGCACCGTTCGGCGGGCCGATGCGCTGGCTGGGCGGCATCGCGGTCGACCGCGCGCGCACCAACAACCTGGTCGCCGCTTCGGTGGAAGCCTTGCGGCAGGCGCCCGGGCCGCTGCAGCTCGTGGTCTCGCCCGAAGGCACGCGCAGCCGCACGGCGCAGTGGAAGACCGGCTTCCACCGCATCGCGCGCGGTGCCGGGCTGCCGATCCAGCTGTCCTACCTGGACTGGGGCACGCGCACCTGCGGCCTGGGGCCGCTGGTGGAGCCGGGCGAGGACCTGGAAGCCGACATCGAACGCATCCGCGCCTTCTACGCACCCTTTCGCGGCCGCAACGCGACCCAGTTCGACCCCGGGCAACTTCCGCCGGGTGGGTCGTGACCGCGTCCGGGCCGGCACAAAGTCCGCCGAAGCGCCCGCGCGCCTTGTCGCGCGCCTGTCGGCGCGTTGACCCCGGTGAAAGCCCGGCTGGAAAATCCGCAGTTCCACAACAAGACGGCCTTGCCATGACACCAGCGCCTAGAAGCTGGCCTTCGCCGTCCGCCGCGCGCGACTGAAGTCGCGCCGAAAGCCGGACGGTGGGGGCGCAGCACAACCACCCCTCGTCCGGCGAGTGATTCGCGCGCCCTGCCGCGCCCCGCTCCCCGGTCGTCTCGAGACCCCGCAAGGCCGCCGGCGCCCCCCGGCGGCAGGGAGCGACCCATGAACACCGCACGCCTGAACGGCTTCGCCCAGCGCCTGGGCCCCGGCCTCATCACCGGAGCCGCCGACGACGACCCGAGCGGCATCGCCACCTATTCGCAGGCCGGATCGCAGTTCCGCTACGGCCTGGTGTGGACGCTGCTGCTGACCACGCCGCTGATGATCGGCATCCAGATGCTCTCGGCCCGCATCGGCTGGGTCACCGGCGAAGGGCTGGCCGCCAACATCGCCCGCATGTGCCCGCGCTGGCTGGCGCTCACGCTGGTGGGGCTGCTGGTGGTGGCCAACACGATCAACATCGCGGCCGACATCGGCGCCATGGCCGAGGCGCTGCGCCTGCTGGCCGGCGGCCACCACACGCTGTACATCGTGGGCTTCGGCGCCGCCTGCATCGCCGGCCAGGTGGTGTTCTCGTATGAACGCACGGTGCGCATCCTGAAGTGGCTGACGCTGGCGCTGTTCGCCTACTTCGCGGTGGTGCTCTCGGTGCAGGTGCCCTGGAAGCAGGCGGTGCACGAGTCGCTGCGCCCCTGGCGCTTCCTGCCCCCCGGGTTGGACGCGGGTGACTACGCCGGCATGGTGGTGGCGATGCTGGGCACCACCATCAGCCCCTACCTGTTCTTCTGGCAGGCCGCGCAGGAGGTGGAGGACAACCACCGCCGCCCCGAAGCGGCGCAGCTGCGCGGCAACGCGGCCTACGCGGCCGAGCACCTCTCGCGCATCAAGGAGGACACCTGGGTCGGCATGCTGTTCTCGAACGCGATCGCGCTGTGCATCGTGATCGCCACCGCGGTCACGCTCAACCTGCAGGGCGTGACGACGATCCAGACCGCGGCCCAGGCCGCCGAGGCGCTGCGCCCGGTGGCCGGCGAGTTCGCCTTCGCGGTGTTCGCGCTCGGCATCGTCGGCACCGGGCTGCTGGCGGTGCCGGTGCTGGCGGGGTCGGCGGCCTACGCGGTGAGCGAGGTGCTGGGCTGGAAGGCCGGTCTCTCGCACGGCTTCCACGAGGCGCGCGGCTTCTACACCATCATCGCCGCCGCCACCGGCGTGGGCACGCTGATGAGCGTGTTCGAGCTCGACCCGTTGAAGGCGCTGGTCTGGAGCGCCATCGTCAACGGCGTGATCTCGGTACCCATCATGGTGGTGATGATGTGGATCGGCCAGTCGGCGCGGCTGATGGGCGCGCACACCATCAGCCTGCGCCACCGCTTCTTCGGCTGGGGCGCGACGGTGGTGATGGCGCTGGCGGTGGGGGTGATGCTGGTCGCCGGCTGAACCGCGGGCATGATGCGGGCATGCACCCGCTCGACCGCCCCGTCTGGGCCACGCTCGACGGCCCCCATGCCGCGCTCTCCGAGGGCCACGCGCTGGCGCGCCGCTTCGCGCGCGACGTGAACCTCTTCGCTTCGGCGCGCGACGACAGCCCGGAAGCGCTGGCCGCGCTGGCAGCGTTGCTGCAGCCCGGCGAACGCGTCTTCGTGCTGCAGGTGCCGGCGATCGTGGTGCCGCCGGGCCTGGTGGCGGTGAAGCGCGCACGCGGCGTGCAGATGGTGGCCACGCGCGCGCTGGCCGACGAGTGCCCGGCCGCGCAACCGCTGGGCGACGCCGACGCGGCCGAGATGCTGGCGCTGGCGACGCTCACCGAGCCCGGGCCCTTCCTGGCGCGCACGCATGCAATGGGCCGCTTCATCGGCGTGCGCGAGCAGGGCCGCCTGCTCGCGATGGCCGGCGAACGCTTCCGCCCCGAAGGCTGGACCGAAGTCAGCGGCGTCTGCACCCATCCCGAAGCGCGCGGGCGCGGGCTGGCGCGCGCGCTGTCGGCCGCCGTGTCGGCGCGCATCCAGGCGCGCGGCGAGACGCCCTTCCTGCACGCCTGGCAGAGCAACGTGGCGGCGATCCGGCTCTACGAATCGCTGGGCTTCGTGCTGCGTTGCGAAGTCGACGTGGCGGTGCTGGAGAAGCCCGCCGCCTGAGACGATCAGGCCTCGGCGGCCAGGAAGCGTTCGGCCAGCCGCACCCAGTAGGCGGCGCCGGTGGTCAGGATCTCGTCGTTGAAGTCGTACTTCGGATTGTGCAGCAGCGCGCCTTCGGTGCCGTTGCCCAGGCGCAGGAAGCAGCCCGGCTTGCGCTGCAGGTAGTAGGCGAAGTCCTCGCTGCCGGCCAGCGGCGGGTACGGCGCCGTCACGCTGTCGGCGCCCACCAGTTCCTCGGCCACCTGGCGCGCGAAGGCGGTTTCGGCCTCGCTGTTCACCACCACCGGGTAACCGCGCTGGTAGTCGATCGTGACCTCGCCGCCATAGCCTTGCACGTGCGAGCTCACGAGCTGGCGGATGCGCTGCTCCAGCTGGTCGCGCACGCCGGCGTCGAAGCTGCGCACGCTGAGCGCCATGGTCGCGCTGTCGGGGATCACGTTGGCGGCCTGGCCCGCGTGCAGCGCGCCGATGGTGACGATGGCCATCTGCCGCGGGTCGATGTTGCGCGCCACGATGCTCTGCAGCGCCACCACCAGGCTGCCGGCGATGAGCACCGGGTCCACCGTCTGGTGCGGCCGCGCCGCATGCCCGCCGCGGCCGTGGATGGTGATGCGCACTGCGTCCGACGCGGCCATGAAGGGCCCGCTGCCGAAGCCGAAGTGGCCCGCCGCCAGCCCCGGCGTGTTGTGCAGGCCGAAGATGGCGTCGCAGTCGAAGCGCTCGAAGAGCCCGTCCTCGATCATGCGCAGCGCGCCGCTGCGGCCGCCCGCTTCCTCGGCCGGCTGGAACACCAGGTGCACGGTGCCGCTGAAGTTGCGCGTGCGCGCCAGGTGCTGCGCGGCACCGAGCAGCATCGTCGTGTGGCCGTCGTGGCCGCAGGCGTGCATGACGCCGGCACGGCTGCTGGCGTAGGGCTTGCCGGTGGCTTCGGCGATCGGCAGCGCGTCCATGTCGGCCCGCAAGGCCACCCGGCGCGGACCGTTGCCGGCGCGCAGCGTGCCGACCACGCCGTGGCCGCCCACGTGGCGCGTCACCTCCCAGCCCCATTCCTTCAGGTGGCGCGCCACCGTGGCCGCGGTGTCGGCTTCCTCGAACGAGAGCTCGGGGTGCTGGTGGATGTGGCGCCGGGTGCGGGTCAGGAACTCGGTGTCGCCGCCCAGGTCGGCCAGCTGGCAGAAGCAGGTGTAGCGCGTGTTCATCGGGGGGCCTTCGGCGCGGTGACGATGTCGGCCAAGGATACCGGCGCGCCGCGGTGCGCGCTGGCCGCGATGGCCTCCAGCGTGGCGGCGATGTCCAGGCTGGCCGCCGCCGCCCGGTCGATGGCAGCCTGGTCGCGCCGCGCCACCACGTCGGCGAAGGCCTCGGCCGCGAAGCGGAATCCGCTGCCCGGCGCGCTCTTCACGTCCAGCACCGGCCCGTTGCCGGCGCCGCGCCGCACGCGCATCAGGCTCGGCTGGTAGCCCCAGGGGTGCGCCTCGCCGGGCGCGGCGGTGTGGTTCAGGAATTCGGTGGTGATGAAGCCGTCGCTGCCGGCGATGGTGGCGTGGCGGTGCAGCGCCGCGTCCATCGAGCACATCAGCTGCGCGCTCACGCCGTCGTCGAACTCCAGCGTCGCGGCGGTCGCGATGTCGACGCCGGTGGGCGCCAGGCGCGAATGGGCCTGCACGCGCCGCGGCGCACGGCCGGTCGCCAGGCGGATCAGGCTCAGGCAGTAGCAGCCCAGGTCCATCAGCGCGCCGCCGCCCGTCTCGGGGCGCGAGCGGATGTCGGTGCCCGCGGGGTCGCGCAGCGTGAAGCTGAAGCTCACCTGCACCGAACGCACGCGGCCGATGGCGCCGCCCTGCAGCAGGTCCACCAGGGCCCCGGTCTGCGGCTGGAACCACCAGGGATAGCCTTCGAGCAGGAACACGCCGGCGCCGCGCGCGGCGTCGAACATGGCCCGCGCCTGGGCGTGGTCCATCGCCAGCGGCTTTTCGCACAGCACGTGCTTGCCGTGGCGCGCGCAGGCGATCGCCCATTCGGCATGCAGGCTGTTGGGCAGCGGGATGTAGACGGCGTCGACCTCGGGGTCGGCGAGCAGCGCCTCGTAGCTGCCGTGCGCGCGCGGCAGCCCGAAGCGGGCGGCGAACTCGGCGGCGCGCGCCGCGTCGCGGCTGGCCACGGCCTGCAGGCGCACCGCGCCGCTGGGCGCCACGTCGCGCGCGAACTGGCGCGCGATGTTCGCGCAGCCCAGGATGCCCAGCCGCAGCGGCGGCTCGTTCTGGTCGGCCATGTCGGTACCGGAAGCGGTCGATGAGCGGCCGATGCTACGCCGTGGCCATTCCAGGTTCGGGGTGGCAAGAGGCTCTCCGGGTGACGACACTCGCGGGTCGACCCGGCAGCGGTGCCGGCATGGAGCGCACGCATGGCCACGACCGAAGTCGACCGGAGCTTCTCCGGTTCCATCCCCGAACTCTACGAACGGCTGCTCGTGCCGCTGATCTTCGCGCCCTATGCCACCGAACTGGCGGCGCGCGCAGCGGCGCTCGCGCCGCGTTCGGTGCTGGAGATCGCGGCCGGCACCGGCGTCGTCACGCGCGAGCTGGCGCGCGTGCTGCCGGCGGATTGCGAGATCGTCGCCAGCGACCTGAACGCGCCGATGCTGGACCACGCGGCGAGCCTCGGCACCGCGCGCCCGGTGCAATGGCGCCAGGCCGACGCGATGCAGCTGCCTTTCGCCGACGCCTCGTTCGACCTCGTCGTCTGCCAGTTCGGTGCCATGTTCTTCCCCGACCGGCCTGCCGCCTACGCCGAGGCGCGGCGCGTGCTGCGCCCGGGCGGCACCTTCCTCTTCAACGTCTGGGACCGCATCGAGACGAGCGAGTTCGCCGACCTGGTGACGCAGTCGCTGGTGCCGCTGTTCCCCGCCGACCCGCCGCGCTTCCTGGCACGCACGCCGCACGGTTACCACGACACCGCGCTCGTCGCCGCCGACGTGGCGCGCGCCGGCTACGGCGCGCCGGCACGCATCGACACCGTGGACCGGCGCAGCCGCGCCGACGGTCCCGAATTGCCGGCCCGGGCCTACTGCCAGGGCACGCCGCTGCGCAACGAGATCCTGGCGCGCGACCCCGCGGCGCTGGAACGCGCCACCGAAGCGGCGACCGAGGCGATGGCGCGCCGCTTCGGCCGCGGCCCGGTGGACGGCCTGATCCGCGCCCACGTGGTCACCGCCGCTCGCTAGGCCGCCGCGCAAGCGGGCGACTCCGGATCGCCAGCGTGCGACGTCGAAGCCAGACTCGGTAACTCCACCCCGGAGCACACCCTTGACCTGCCTGTCTTCGAGCTTCCGCCGCGCGCGCCGCTGCGGCCCTCTCGCGGCCGCTCTCGTCCTGGCAGCCTGCGCCAGCGCGCCGCCGCCCCTGCCCGACGCCGCGGCCCAGCGCAGCGCCTGCGGCGCACTCGCCGGGCGCACGGTGGAGCCGGCGCGCATCGGCCTGCCCAGCGGGCCGGCGCGCGTGCTTTCGGCCGGGGTGGTGGAAGCGGCGCCCGCCACGGCCGCGTCGCCGGCGCTGCCCGCGTTCTGCCGCGTGCTCGGCCGCATCGACCCGCTGGACCCGGCGGCCGAGCCGATCCAGTTCCAGCTCAACCTGCCGCAGGCCTGGAACCGCAAGGCGCTGCAGTACGGCGGCGGCGGCTACAACGGCAGCCTGGTCACCGGCCTCGCCCCGCTGCGCGACGCCGCGCCCGACGACCCGCTGCCCCTGACGCGCGGCTACGCCACCTACGGCACCGACTCGGGCCACCAGCTGTCGCGCCAGGCGCCGAACGAGATCGGCCGCTTCGGCATGAACGACGAGATGCTCGCCAACTACGCCTTCGCCGCCTACAAGAAGGTGCGCGACGTCGCCGGCCAGCTGATCGCCTCGTTCTACGGCCAGCCTGCGCAGCGCGTGTACTACTTCGGCGGCTCCGAAGGCGGGCGCGAAGGGCTGACGATGGCGCAGCGCTTCCCGGCCGACTTCGACGGCATCGTCAGCGTGGTGCCGGTGGTGCAGCTGTCGATGCTGTTCCAGTCCTACCTGCCGCACGTGCGGCCGCAGTTCGAAGGCGGCTGGATCGCGCCGGCCAAGGTGCCCGCGCTGGCGCGCTTCGTGAACCAGGCCTGCGACACGCTGGACGGCCTGGCCGACGGCGTGGTGAACCAGTGGGCGGCCTGCGCCGCGCGTGTCGACCTGGGCGGCCTGCGCTGCCCCGGCGGTGCCGACACCGGCGCGGACTGCCTGTCCGACGCCCAGCTCGCCACCGTGCGCGCCACGCGCCAGCCCTACACGCTGCCCTTCGCGGTGGCCAACGGCCTGCGCAGCTACCCGCCCTCACTGCTCGGCCACGAGACCACGCCCGACCCGCAGCAGCCCACCCTGACACGCTGGCTCGCCGGCACCGCGCCGCCCACCCCGGCGGTGGACGCCGCCAGCGCTTCGCAGCAATGGCTGTACGGCGCCAACTTCGTGCGCTTCTTCGTCACCCGCGACCCCGGCTTCGACGTGCGCACTTTCGACCCCGCGCGCCACGAGGCGCGGCTGCGCGAGGTCTCGGCGCTCATCGACTCGTCGAACCCCGACCTCTCGGCCTTCTTCGCGCGCGGCGGCAAGCTGATCCTGCGCGAGAACATGGGCGACCTGGCGCAGAGCCCGCTGGCCGGCATCGCGTACTTCGACGCCGTGGTCGCGAAGCTCGGCCGCGCCGCGGTGGACGCCTCGGCGCGGCTTTACGTCTCGCCCGCGTCCACCCACACCGGCCATGCCACCAGCGTGACGACGGGCGAGCGCGTGCCGACGATGGTGGATCTGCTCGACCCGCTGGACGACTGGGTCACGCAGGGCCGCGCGCCGGCCGACGCGCTGGTGCAGACGCTCAAGGCCGCAACGCCGCCGCACACGCTGCTGGCCGCACGGCCGATGTGCCGCTACCCGGGCTACCCGCACTACACCGGCGGCGACCCGAAGCAGGCCGCCAGCTACGCGTGCCGGCCGGCACTGCCCTGAAGCGCCGAACAAGGCGAGCGCCCGCGCCATGCCATCGTGGCCACCCCCATGCGCCGCTGGACCGAGATGATCGCCGCCCGCCAGCCCTGGCGCCGCGTCGTCGCCGACGCCGGGCTGCACGCGCTGGCGGCGCTGGCCGACCGGCTGCCGGCGCTGCGGCGCCGCATGGCGGGCTGCACGCTCGTGCGCGACGTGGAGTACGCGCGCCGCGGGCCGCTGCGGCTGACGCTGGACGTCGTGCGCCCGGCCGGCACGGGCCCGTGGCCGGTGGTCGTGTACTTCCACGGCGGCGCCTTCGCCATCGCCTCCAAGCGCACCCACCGCGCGCTGGCCGCCGCCTACGCTTCGCAGGGACACCTGGTGTGCAACGTCGACTACCGGCTGGCGCCGATGCATCCCTTCCCCGCCGCCGCCGAAGACGCCTGCGCCGCCTGGCAATGGGTGGTCGACCAGGTGGCGGCCTTCGGCGGCGACCCCGCGCGCGTGGCCGTCGCCGGCGAATCGGCGGGCGCGAACCTGGCGCTGGTGGTCGCGCTGGCCTGCTGCACGCGGCGGCCCGAGCCCTGGGCCGCGGCGCTCTTCGAACGCGGCGCGCGGCCGGCCGCGGTGCTGCTGTACTGCGGCTACCTGCAGGTGAGCGCGCCCGAACGCTACCGCCGACCCGGCGTGCCGGCGCTCGCGGCCCGTATCGCGCGCGACGCCGCGTGGTCCTACCTGGGCACCGCGCAAGGCGGCGCGGGCACAGCGCTGGCCGACCCGCTGTTGGTGGTCGAAGCCCTGGGCGCCGGCACCACGCTGCCGCCGGTCTTCGTGGCCGCCGGCGGCAGCGACCCCGCGCGGCCGGATTCGCTGCGCCTGGTGCGGGCGCTCGAGCGCCTGGGCCTGCCCTGCGAAGCGCACGACTACGCCGGCCAGATGCACGCCTTCCACCTGCTCTTCTGGCAGCCGCAGGCGCGCCAGTGCTGGCGCGACAGCTTCGCCTTCCTGCGACGCCACCTGGCCGCACCGGCGCTGCTGGAGGCCGCCGCATGAAGTTCGCCTGGCTGCTGGTGATGCTGGCCGCGGCCACCGGGCTCGGCCTCTGGCTGGGCTGGCGTTTCCTGCGCCGCCAGCGCAACCCCCCGGTGCACGCGGCGGTGCACCTGCTGCTGGGCGGCGCGGCGCTCGAAGGCTTCGTCATCCTGCGCCGCGGCGCGCCCGACGGCACCGTGCTGCCCTTCGAAGGGCTGGGCAACACGGCGGCGCTGCTGCTGGTGGGTGCCATGCTGACCGGCCTGGCGGCGCCGCTGGTGGCCCAGTGGTGGGGCCGCCGGCCGGTCGGCGTGGTGCTGGCCGCGCATGCCGCGGCCGGGCTGGCCGGCGCGGTGGCGTTGGTGACCTGGATCCTGAGGAACTAGGAAGACTTGTCGTCGCGCTGCTCGTAGGCCGCCGGTGTGACGCCGGCGCGGCCGAGGAAGGCACGCACGTGCAGCACCGACTGGCGGTCCAGTTCGTCGCCGTGCGGGCGGTGCAGCACGTCTTCGGCGCGGCCCAGCGCCACCCGCACGCGCGCACCCGAGATCGGCTCCACCGTGGCGCCCACGTGGCGCAGCAGCGATTCGACGTCGCGCCAGTGCAGGTTGTGCGGCGGCGGGTCGTGGAACAGCGACCGGATCAGCTGGATGTGATGTCGGCTCATCGTGCGCTCCCTCGTGGCTCGGTGCGAGCGTAGCCGAAGCGCGCCGGCATCAGGGTTTGATCAGCGTGGTTTCAAGACTCGGCGGCGCGGCGGCGCTGCAATCGGCCGGCGGCGCTTCCCGGCGCCGGAAACGGAGAAACCATGAAGATGCCGACTGCAGATTCCGCCCCTCCTGACCGCCGCACCTGGCTGCGGCTGGCCGGCCTGGCCACCCTCTCCGCCGGCGGTCTTGGCGGCCCCGCCGCGCGCGCCGCCGACGCGGCCCCGGAGCCGAAGGTGTGGCGCGAACTCGACCAGCGCGAACTGGACCGCAGCTTCGACCTGCCCGCGGCCGCGCCGAACTTCAGGGAAGTGACGCGGCGCTGGGCGCTCAACAGCGACCAGGCGCGTGCCGCGCTCGGCCCGCCGCGGCGCCTGTCGTACGGCCCGAGCGCCGCCGAGGCGCTGGACTGGTATCCGACCGCGCAGCCGCATGCGCCGGTGCACGTCTTCATCCATGGTGGCGCCTTCAACCTGGAGGAGGCGGCCCACTTCGGCTTCATCGCCGAAGCCTTCGTGCGCGCCGGCGTGCACTTCGTGGCGCTGGACTTCGCGCGGGCACGCGACGTCGGCGGCGACGTCCGGGTGCTGTTGGCGCAGGTGCGGCAGGCGGTGGCCTGGGTGCGGCGCAACGCCGCCGGCCTCGGGGCGGAAGGCGAACGCCTGTTCGTCAGCGGGCATTCGTCGGGCGCCGAACTCGCCGCCCGCGTCGCCCTGACCGACTGGGAACGCGACCATCGGCTGCCCGCCGACACCGTGAAGGGCACGCTGTGCTGCAGCGGTGTCTACGACATGGCCGCGCTGCGCCTGGCGGCCGCCGGCCGCGGCTTCTTGCTGGGTCCGGCGGTGGAGGAGGAACTCTCCATCGTGCGCCAGGCCGGCCGGCTGCGTTCGCGCCTGCTGCTGGCGCATGGCTCGGCCGAGACGCCGGCGTTTCGCATCGGCGCGCGCGACCTCGCGGCCGAACTGGCCCGACAGGGCCGCGACGCCGCCCTGCGCGTCGCCGAGGGGTACAACCACTTCGAGGTGGTCGAGACGCTGGCCAATCCGTACGGCGTGCTCGGCCGCGAGATGCTGCACATGATCCTGGGCGCGTAGGGCGCCGGGGAGCCGGTGGCCGCTGCATCGCCATCCAAGGAACTCCGCATGCCAGACATCGTCTACCGCCATCTGCATTCCGCGCTCTGGATCGCCTGGGCCCTGTACTGGTGGGCCGCTGCGCGCGACGTGAAGGACACGCGCCGGCAGGAGTCGGTGCCCTCGCGGCTGGCGCACGTGCTGCCGCTGGTGGGCGCCATCGCGCTGCTGTGGCCGGACCGGCTGCCGCTGGCGCCGCTGAACCGGCCGCTGCTGCCCTGGAGCCCGGCGGCGTTCTGGGCCAGCGCCGCCCTCACGGCGGCGGGCCTGGGCTTCGCCGTCTGGGCGCGGCGGCACATCGGCCGCAACTGGAGCGGCACCGTCACGCTCAAGGAAGACCACCAGCTGGTCGACAGCGGGCCCTACGCGCTCGTGCGCCACCCCATCTACACCGGGCTGCTGCTGGCCATCGTGGGCTCGGCCTGGGCGCGTAACGAATGGCGCAGCGTGCTGGCGGTGGCCATCGCCTGGCTGTCGCTGTGGCGCAAGCTGAAGCTGGAGGAGCACTGGATGCTCGGGCAGTTCGGCGAAGGCTATGCCGCCTACTGCCGGCGCGTGCCGGCGCTGATACCCTGGATCGGACGAACGAGGGAGACGACCGCATGAAACCCCGCACCCCCAGCGCCACCGCCCTGCGCGCATCGCTCATGAGGGCGCTGCACGCGCGCACCGACCCGCACCCGGTGCTGGACGACCCCTGGGGCGACCGGCTGGTGCCGGCCGAGGCGCGTGCCGCGCTCTACGAGGCGGTGCGCACCCAGGTCCCCGGGCTGCCCGAACACCCCGGCGAGTCCACGATGCGCTCGGTGCTCGACGTGGCGCTGCGCTCGGTGGCCGCCTATGCCAACGTGGTGCTGCGTTCGCGCCACGCCGAAGAAGCGCTCGAACGCGCCCTCGCGCGCGGCGTGCGGCAGTACGTGCTGGTCGGCGCCGGGTTCGACAGCTACGCGCTGCGGCGGCCGCCTTCGGCCGCCGGCCTGCGGGTCGTCGAGGTCGACCACCCCGACACGCAGGCGCTCAAGCGCGCGTGCATCGCGAAGTCCGGCGTCGCCCTGCCCGACACGGTCGACTTCGTCGCCGCCGACCTGGCGCAGGAGACGCTGGCCGCGGCGCTGCGCCGTTCCGCGCTGCGGCTTTCGGAGCCGGCCTTCTTCTCCTGGCTGGGCGTCACCATGTACCTGAGCCGCGAGGCCAACCTGGCGACGCTGCGCGACATCGCGGCCACCGCCGCGCCCGGCAGCGAGCTCGTCTTCAGCTACCTCGACGCCGCCGTGCTGCGCCTGCCGGAAGCGGACCAGCCGGAGCCCTTCCGCGCGCTGCGCGAAAGGGTGGCCGCGAGCGGCGAGCCCTTTCTCAGCGGGTTCGACCCCGCCACGCTGGCACGGGACCTCGCGCCGTTGGGCCTGGCGGTCGTGGAAGACCTCTCCGACGACGAGCTCGCGCGCCGCTACGATCCCGAGGGCCGCAACGGCTTCGTCACCTCGGCACACAGCCGGATCGCGCACGCGAGGACCTGACGACCCCGCGGCAAAGAGAGGTTGGATGCTGAAGCAGGAAGTGGCGCGCGGCCCCGGCGGCGCGGTGCGGGTGATGGACTCGATCACGCTCGTGGAGCCGGCCGACGAGGGCGCGCTGGTGGTCTCGGGCTCGCACGGCGGCACGAGCTCGGGCGAGTTCGCGCTGGAAGTGCCGCTGAAGCTGGCGGTCTTCAACGACGCGGGTGTCGGCAAGGACGACGCCGGCATCGCCGCGCTGCCGATGCTGCAGGCGCGCGGGGTGGCCGCTGCCGCCGTGGCCCACACCAGCGCCCGCATCGGCGATTCGCAGGACACCTGGGACCACGGCATCGTCTCGCGCGTGAACGAGGCGGCACGCGCGCTGGGCCTGGCGCCCGGCCAGCCGCTGAAGGCGGCGCTGCTGCGCGTGGTCGGGGCCTGAAGCGCCAGCCGCCGACATCGGGACCCGCGCTTCGCATGCCGCTGCTGCTGCTCCAACTGGGGGCCCACCCGGACGAGATCGCCGCCACCAAGATCGGCGCCTGCACCGAAGGCGGTGCGTTCTTCCTCGATTTCTCGCGCCCGCTGCGCCGGCTGCGCTGGCTGCTGGTCTGGAACGAACGCGTCGGCTACACGATGGCGCTCTACGTGCCGGTGGTCCACGAAGGCCAGGCCGGCAGCCGGCTCCACGTGGCGGTGGATCGTGGCGACCCCTACTTCGCCGAACTGCAGCGGCTGTGGGCCACGCGCCATCCCGCGCAGCGCCCGCCGGTGCAGGCCCCGGCCGACGCCGACCGCGTGGCCCGGGACTTCGCCGAACAATTCCCCACCGACGCGAGGACACCATGCTGATCCACGGCCGCTGCCATTGCGGCAACCTCTCGCTGCGCCTGCACTGGACACCGGAGCCCACCGAGATCCCGGCCCGCGCCTGCGGCTGTTCGTTCTGCCGCCAGCACGGCGGGGTGTGGACCTCGTGCCCCACGGGCGCGCTGGAGGTGGAGGTCCGCGACCCCGCGCTCCACTCGCGCTACGCGTTCGGCACCGGCACCGCCGACTTCCACGTGTGCGCCCGCTGCGGCGCGGTGCCGGTGGTCACGAGCACGATCGACGGCCGCACCTACGCGGTCGTCAACGTCAACACGCTGGAAGGCGTCGACCCCGCGCTGCTGCGGCATGCGCCGGTGTCCTTCGAAGGCGAAGGGGTCGGCGACCGGCTGGCGCGGCGCAAGCGGGGTTGGATTGGGAACGTGACCTTCCACGAAAGTGGGGCCTGACCCATGTGCCGCAACATCAGGACGCTGTTCAACTTCGACCCGCCGGCCACCGAGCTGGAGATCCGCGACGCCGCGCTGCAGTTCGCGCGCAAGCTGAGCGGCTTCAACGTGCCTTCGAAGGCCAACGAAGCGGCCTTCGAGCGGGCCGTGGCCGAGGTGGCCGAATCCGCGCGGACACTGATCGCGTCGCTCGTCACGTCGGCGGAGCCGCGGAACCGGGAGGTGGAGGCGGAGAGGGCGCGGGTGAGGGCGGCGGGGAGGTTTGGGGGGCGTGGGTCGTGAGGTGGGAGAGACCAGGTTTGCAGTGGCGTTGGGCCGAGTGCGGCCTTGAAGCGGACTTGGCCAGCGACGTGACCGTATCGAGGGATCGCAATCGGCC